>NZ_OY781106.1:2747354-3094708 GCF_963676475.1 uncultured Celeribacter sp.
GAGATTCGTTTTCAGCTCAAGGAATGAATAGCCGAGATAGTTCAACACACGCGGCTGATCGGGTTCGAGGGCCAAGGCCTGACGCAGGTCGGATTCCGATTTCTCCCATTCACCGAGCCGCTCATAGGCCGTGCCACGGGTGAAATAGAGCGGCCAGAGCGCGCGGCTGGGCGGCTGGTGCCGGTCGATCACCACGGAATAGGCCGCGACCGCCTCTTCATAGCGTTCCGAACTGCGCAGGGCGTCCCCCAAGGCGATATGGACATTGTCCATTTCGGGATAGGCCTTGGTGAGCTGTCGCAGCACCTCGAGAGAGGCCTCATCCTTGCCCGACGCACGCAGGGTCTCGGCACGGCCTAAACTTGCAATCGGAAAGGCGGGGTCATCCTGCGCAATGCTGTCATAAGCGGTGGTCGCCAAATCGTAGCTTCCCAAGCGCTCCAACAGTGACGCCACGTTCAGCACATAAGCGGCCTTATCCGGACGCAGGGCCTCGGCGATGCGGGCGTAAAGCAGCGTATAGGCATCATCAAGCCCGCCATCGAGCGCGGCGGCCACGGCGAAAAACACATCGGCAATGCCGTCACTGGCGCTGCGCACAACGGTGAAAGGCACGGTGTCGCCCGCAGACAAGGCGGCACGCATCTCTTCGAGCTCCGGGTCCAGCACGCCTTCGCCAAAGGCATCGTTCAACACCTCAAGCGCCTCACCATTACGCTCAAGTTGACTGAGGATTTCGACCTTTGCCAGAACAGACGTCCGCGCGTCTCTCACGCCGTCTTCGGTCAGGATCGCCAATGCGCCTTCGTAATCGCCGACCAGCCCCAGAGCCAAAGCCTTGTTGTAAGAGCCGAAATGCTCGAACCCTTCTCCCATCCCGGTGCCTTCGTCAAAAAGCTCCAGAGCGCCCGACATATCGCCCTGGCCGACATGCGCCCAGGCCAGCATGAGACCATCCACCACCGTGCTGATACTTTGTCCGGCTTCAAGCGCCGCAATAAGACCGTCGTAATCTCCCTCTCGCGCCAAAAGCGTCAGCTCGGCCATGGCGGCGATCTGGTTGCCCGGCTCGATCTGGCTCAACAGCGCGGCATAGCCTTTGGTCGCGTCAAAATCACCCATGGAGATATGCGCGGAAATCACGGATTCGAGCAGGACGGGATTTTTCGGGTCCGATGCAAGGGCACGCGCGGCATAGGCGGTGAGATCCTGAAAGCTGCGGTCCATCGTCGCCTGTCGGGCGGCCAGATAGGGGCCCGCATCGGCCTTGGCGGAAACGGGCGAAAGCACGGCAGCGCTCCCGAGCAGGAGGCCAATGGCCGTAAGGGCGGAAATCATGCGGCCGCTGCGTTGTGTCACCTGTGGTCTCCTCGGACGTGTTGTTGGAGCTGAGACTAGCCGCCAAACCGCCGCACCGCAATGCAAACGGGGGCCGTGTTGGCCCCCGTCGTTGGTCTTGGAAAACACGTTGCCGTGAGAGGCTTACATGTTGGGATAGTTCGGGCCGTCGCCGCCTTGGGGCACCGTCCAGGTGATGTTCTGGCTGGTTTCCTTGATGTCGCAGGTCTTGCAGTGCACGCAGTTCTGGAAATTGATCACGAACTTCGGTTCTTCACCCTCTTCCGTCAGATATTCGTAGACGCCGGCCGGGCAGTAGCGCTGCGACGGACCGCCGAATTCCTTGTAATCGACGTCAATCGCCACCTGCGGGTCTTTGAGTTTCAGGTGACAGGGCTGGCTCTCTTCGTGGTTCGTGGCCGCGAAGGAGACGTTGGTGAGCCGGTCGAACGAGATCACGCCATCGGGTTTCGGATAGTCGATCGGTTTGAATTTCTCCGCCTTGCCGGTCGATTGCGCGTCGGTTTTGCCGTGTTTCACGGTGCCGAACAGAGACCCGCCGAAGAGCTGGTTGGTCCACATGTCAAACCCGCCCAGGGCCAGCGACGCGGTGAGGCCGAATTTGGACCAGAGCGGTTTGACGTTGCGCACGCGTTTGAGGTCTTTGCCGACCGCACCAGTCCGCAGCTCTGTCTCGTAGCCTTCCAGCGTGTCGCCGGAGCGGCCCTCTTGAATGGCGGCAAAGGCGTGTTCCGCCGCCGCCTTGCCGGACAGCATGGCGTTGTGGTTGCCCTTGATCCGCGGCACGTTGACGAGGCCGACGGAACACCCCAGCAAAGCCCCGCCCGGAAACGCCGCTTTCGGCATCGACTGATAGCCGCCCTCGGAAATCGCGCGGGCGCCGTAAGCCACACGTTTGCCGCCCTCCAAAAGCTCCTTCACCAGCGGGTGCTGTTTGAAGCGCTGGAATTCCATGTAGGGGAAGAGGTAGGGGTTCTTGTAGTTCAGGTGAACCACGAAGCCCAGATAAAGCTGATTGTTTTCAGCGTGGTATACGAACCCGCCGCCACCCGCGTTCGAGCCCAGAGGCCAGCCCATCGAGTGCCAGACCTTGCCTTCGCGGTGCTTCTCGGGGTCAATCTCCCAGATCTCTTTCATGCCGAGACCGAATTTCTGCGCATCACGGCCGGCCTGCAGGTCGTATTTCGCGATGATCTCTTTCGCCAGAGACCCGCGCACGCCCTCGGAAATCAGCACGTATTTGCCGTGCAGCTCCATCCCCGGCTCTGTGTCCGGCCCGATGGTGCCGTCGGCCTCTAGCCCGAAGACGCCAGCCACGACGCCTTTGACCTCGCCATTGTCTCCATAGACCAGCTCAGAGCACGCCATGCCCGGGAAAATCTCGACGCCCAGCTCCTCGGCCTGCTCCGCCATCCAGCGGCAGACATTGCCCATCGACACGATGTATTTGCCGTGGTTCGACATCAACGGCGGCAGCGGGAAGTTCGGGATGCGGATCGAACCGGCTTCCCCCAATACGTGGAAATGGTCTTCCTTCACCTCGGTGGTGATCGGCGCACGGCGCTCTTTCCAATCCGGGATCAAAGCGTTCAGACCCACCGGATCAAGCACCGCCCCGGACAGAATATGCGCGCCCACTTCGGAGCCTTTTTCCAAAACGACGACACTCAGATCGGCGTCCAATTGCTTGAGCCGGATCGCAGCAGACAGACCCGCAGGACCAGCCCCCACAATCACGACATCATATTCCATCGCCTCACGCTCGATTTGCGACATGTTTGTTCTCCCTGGCTCTGGCGGCGTTTGATGGCCTAAGTAACCTTTATGCGAGGGTCTGGTCAATTTCAGATGGCATATTTCGTTGCGACACGCCGAGCTTGTCGCGGAAATACCGTCTGAATGCCGCATAAAGCATGACAACCAGACAAATTGAGGCCAACCCATCCACAAAATAGTGCCATCCGGTGTAAACAGAGAGAAACAGCACAAGTACCATGTAGGCTAGACCCACGATCCCTAATAGCCACGAACGCACCATCAAATAGACACACCATATCGCAGCCATGGCCACATGAAGCGACGGGAACGCAGAGATGCCCGCACCATGTAGCTGCTGCCCCCCGTCTCTTTCGTAGAGATGCCAGAGACCTGCTTGCGTTTGCGAGATCGGCGTATCGCTCAGACCTCGGGTATCAAGCGCCTGAAACAAACCTGAGAAAAGATCCTCGCCTGTCACATTCTCGAAATAGATCGGCCCCGCCGACGAAAACAAGGTCGCCAGCACGCATCCAAGAACAATCCATGTCCCAACGTAAAGAGTTAGGAAGAGCCGCTGACGCATCGGGTTCATATCCCCCAGCACAACAAGAATTGGAAAGAGCATCGCAAACAAACCCCATAACTGCATATAGAAGCGCACAATTTTTTCAGGGTCCAGAAGCCCCTCGGCAAACTGCGTCAGCTCATAGGCATGTCGACCCAGGAGCCACAGATCAACTTGCGCTAAAACGGGATCCGCCCAAAACGGCACGACGGTTGGAATAGTAGTTTTGATCATTACAAAAGCTGGGGAAAAAAGGATCGTCCCAATCACCACATAGACCATCGGCAGGATAAGAGTGCGCCGAAATAGAATGATAAGAGCGAAGATTCCCACAAAAATTGATGCAAAGGGCCCATCAAAGAAACTATGCACCATAACCGAAAGCGAAAACAGGAAACCTGGCAGAAACGAAAGCGTAAACCCTCGCACAAAGTAGACGTAAGGCATTGCAAGTAAAACAAAAAACAAGCACATTCTGAAATAATACTTAGCGGCGGCGTACAAGCTACTCGCTCCCTCATAAAATGCTGAATCAGCTGCTAGAAATACTAAACTCATACTTAACTGAGCTTGTGCCTGCAATCATACTCTGGCTCATCATTTTTAAGGAAACCAAGAACATCCACTTGCAAAACACTGGCATTCCGGGTCAGGTAGTCGGACAAAGATGTAATAACCACAAGCACGCGGGCGGCCAAAACCCCCGCAGTGCTTTTTTCGTGCAGATGAGTGGCCCTATGGAAAAGATTCTCATGACCCGCGCGGGCTATACCGCGCTGAACGACGAGCTGAAAAAACTGAAATCCGTGGAGCGCCCGGCGATCATTCAGGCCATCGCGGAGGCCCGCGAGCTTGGCGATCTCTCGGAGAATGCCGAGTACCATTCCGCACGCGAAAAACAGAGCTTTATCGAGGGCCGGATCAAGGAGCTTGAGGGCGTCTTGTCACTGACCGATGTGATTGATCCGAAAACACTTTCGGGCGCCGTGAAATTTTCCGCCACCGTGACCATCGTCGATGAGGACACGGATGAGGAAAAGACCTATCAGATCGTCGGCGAACACGAAGCGGACATCGAGCGCGGGCTTTTGAACATCAAATCGCCGCTGGCGCGCGCGCTCATTGGCAAGGACGAAGGCGACAGTGTCGAGGTGCGCACCCCGGGCGGAGAAAAAGCCTACGAAATCCTCAAAATCGCGTATATCTGATCAAGAAACGCGGTCACAGCCGACCACGGTGGAGGCCCCCTTGGCAGACGAAAGCCCGAAAAAAGTCGAACTCGGCGTGTATCAACGCCCTGAGGATGCACCGAAAATCACCGCGACCGAAATGATCGCCGCGATCCTGTCGCTGGTGTGGCTGGCCATGACGGCGGGCTATTTCCTGATCGTTGGGACAGGCACAAGCGAAGGCGGATTCGACAGCATCCGCTTCGTGATGATGATCATCGCGATCTTCATGCCGGTGGCGATGATTTGGGTCGGTGCGCTCGCCGTGCGGGCTTCGGTGACCATGCGCGAAGAGAGCCGCCGTTTGCAGGCCGCGATTTCCGCCATGCGGCAATCCTATCTGTCCGGGCAACAGGGCGGCGGCTCGAACGCCACCGTCGAGAAGAAACTCGAAGAGATTGCCGCCGCGCAACGCAAGACCGAGAGCACGCTGGCGACCTTTACGTCGATCCGTCCGGGCCAAACACCCGCCGAGGACAAGCTTGCGATCCCCGCGCCTGCGCTGATCGAAGAACAGGCCTCTCTGGCGCTTGGCACCCCGTCGGAAAGCCTCGCGCCGCCGCTCTCGGTTGCGGATTTCATCAAGGCGATGAACTTCCCGGAAACCGCCGAGGACAAAGAGGGCTTTCGCGCGCTCCGTCGCGCCCTGTCGGATCGCAAGGTCAGCCAGTTGATCCATGCCGCCCAAGACGTTCTGACGCTTTTGTCGCAAGACGGCATCTATATGGACGATCTGCGCCCCGACCGCGCCAAGCCTGAGATTTGGCGCCGCTTTGCCAAGGGCGAACGCGGTCATGCCGTCGCCTCTTTGGGCGGGGTACGGGACCGGTCGTCTTTGGCGCTGGCCTCTGCACGGATGAAACAGGACGCGATTTTCCGCGATGCCGTGCACCATTTCCTGCGCAAATTCGACAAGACCTTTGCCGAGTTCGAACAGACCGCCACGGATGAAGAAATCGCCGCCCTATCGGATTGCCGCACAGCGCGCGCCTTCATGCTTTTGGGCCGCGTGACCGGCACTTTCGACTAAGCCGCGACCATCAGCATTCGCAAAGCCCGTCTTCACATTTCGCCATTGGCCTAGGCTGCGCCTTTCCCCTAGGGTGCAGCGGTTCCCAACACGTTGATCTCATGTCTTACTCACCCGCCACACAGCAATTTCTCAAAGGGGCCAAGGACGGCCTGCCCTTTCACATCGTGATCTGGCCCTTCGCCGCGATTTTCGGCGCGATTGCCACCCAGGCGGGCCTCAATGTCGCCGAGGTCATGGGGTTTTCTATCCTCGTGATCGCCGGCTCCGCGCAATTGGCCGCGCTTCAGCTCATGACCGAAAACGCCCCCACCGTGATCGTATTGGCCACCGCTTTGGCGGTGAACCTGCGCATGGGGATGTATTCCGCCGCTTTCACGCCGCATATCGGCAAGGCCTCGCTCGCGACCCGCGCCTTTGCCGCCTATATGCTCTATGATCAGCCCTACGCTTTGGCGAGCATCAAGTTCGAGAAAGAGCCCGACCTGAGTCTTCCTGAAAAGCTCGGCTATTTCTTTGGCGTCGCGATTCCGATTGGTATCGCCTGGTATCTTTTGACGCTGGCGGGCGCGCTTTTGGGCGAGATGATCCCCACCGACGTCGGTGTCGATTTTGCCGTGCCGATCACGTTTCTGGCCGTCGTCGCGCCGATGCTCAAAACGCTGGCGCATGTCGCCTCCGCGCTGACCTCCGTCGTTCTGGTGTTGGTGTTGAGCTTTATGCCCTATGGCACCGGGCTTTTGGTCGCCGCCGTCGCCGCGCTTTTGGTCGGCGCACAGGTGGAAAGCTGGATGGAAAAGAGAAAGGCCGCGGCATGATCGAGGCAAGCCCGACGCAAATCTGGATCATCATCATCGGAATGGCCATCGGCACCTTCCTGATCCGCTTTTCTTTCCTTGGTCTGGTGGGGGATCGCCCCCTGCCTGCATGGCTCTTGCGCCTGCTGCGCTATACGCCTGTCGCGGTGCTGCCCGCCGTGGTCGCGCCGATGCTGATCGGGGCCAAGGCCGACACCGATCCGCTGCGCCTGTTCTGCGCAGCGGTGACAATCATCATCGGGGTCTGGACCAAGAACGTGCTCTGGGCGATCCTTGCGGGGCTTGGCCTGTTCTTCGGTCTCGGCGCGTTTCTGGGTTAAGCCCCACCACGGGCCAGCAACAGAGGCGGCGCCTGAATGAGCCGGCCATTATCGTCCGGGCTGTCATCATAGTGCTTTTTCTCGGTGACGCCGGGCTGTTCGGCAAACCATTGCATCAGCTTTTTCGGCGACATGGTGCGCGGCGCGCTTTCAAACCCGGGCAAGCCAGAAAGAATTTCCGAGACACTGCTGGCGCACATCGCCTTGGGCACGGCGCCGTAGGCCTGCACCTTCGCGAGCGCCAGAGTGGCGACCTCGGGGCTGACGTCGATGGTCTGCTCGACCACATGCCAGCTCACCCGCGCGTGGTAATCGATGTAAAAGGCAACAGCCGGATCGCTCATGCCGAAATGCACATCGTTCCGCTCCGGCAGATGCGGGTGATAAAACGTGCCCGCCGGGTCAAAGATCAACCGTTCGGACGGCGCATTGACCATCAACGCAGAGTGCCCCCCACCGCCGTGGCGGTTGTTGATCACGGTGAAAAGCGTCAGTTGATAGGGCGCGCCGTGGACGTAATGCGACCGCGCCACCTCGGTGTCAGGCGCCCATTTCGGTTCAGCGGCCCCACATGCGGTGAGAACGACAAGCGACAGGAGCCAAAAGGCTCGATGCAAGATGTGCAAAGTTTCGGCTCCTGGCCTTTAGGACTGGTACGTTAGCTGTTGAAAACAGCCATGATGAACAACACGAAAATACTGGCACAGGCCACTCCGATCGACCATTTGATGAAGCCATCAAAGGTCTTTTCCTGAACCGAAATATCCATTTCGCCGTGTTTGTGATCTGACATTGTGCGTTTCTCCTCCCGTTTTGGGTGTTTTCTTATGAATTAGACGATTCAGAAACACCTGTCACGCCTTGGCTGCATCTTCCGTCTCCTCAACACCCCGTTCCTGTTCCAGATCGGCCACAAGACGGAACCCGATCCGCGCGGGCGGCGCCATCGGCGCCTGTTTCGGCAAAGCGCGCAGCATGACGTTCAGTTGGGTGACGTGTTGAATGAGCTGGGTCTTGGTCCCCGTCTCATCCGAGCCGTAAAAGGTCACGATATCAGGGTCGAAAAAGCCGATGCCCTCGATCCGCATCACGCCGGTGTCAGAGCCCGCAAAGCCCATGGCGATTTCGTGTTCGCTGTCGAGCTGTTCCTCGAAATTCTGGATATAGAGGATCAGGCGCTCATAGGCCCATTCGGCGGCGCTTTTCTCCTCGACCGGCTTGCGCACCATGGCATTGGGCAGAGGTTTCTGCTCCGCCGTGCAGGTCTCCGGGTCGGCATGGACCACACGGGCCTGCGGCAGCGCGGCCTCTTCGTGCGCCTCTGCGGTGGTGCGGATTTGATCGGACATGTGTTTACGCTCCTGTTTGCCACAGGATGGCACCATCTTCGCGCAGGCGTCCAGTCACAACGCCTTTGCGTTCGAGGTGACGACAATGCGCCATGGCCTCGACCATCGCGAGGCCATATTCGCCCTCTTTGATCGGACGTTTGAACAGCACATCGAAACAGTCGCAGGCGGTGCGCGGCTCCGACAGGACTTCGGTCAAACGCGCCAGAGCATGGCGGTGGTTTTCGATCAAATGGCTGAGCCGCGCGGGCAGCCCGGTGTAGGGCAATTTATGCCCGGTCAGAACCAACTGACTGTCGCGCGCGTGCGGCACGAAGCGCTCGCAGGAGGCAATCCAATCGCCCACGGGATCGCCCAAGGGTTCGGTCGCAGAGACACCAAGATTCGGGGAAATGCCGCCCAAAAGCTGATCGCCACCGATGACCAGGGCCCCATCGCGGCGCCAAAACGTCAGATGTTCGGGCGCGTGGCCATCGCCCGTGCGAATGTCCCAGATTTGTCCGCCGATCTCGATCTCGCCCCCGTCCTGCAATCGCGTGTATCCGAGTGGCAGCGGGCTGACGGCATCGGCGGTGTTGAAGGGGCGCTCGGAGAGACGTTTCTCGTAGACCTCCTCAGACATCCCGCAGGACCGCCAGAAAGCACACATTTCAGGCGTCGGAGCGTCCTGAATATCAAGCTGCAACATACGCGCCATGAGATAGGAGGTCCGGCTGGTCAAAAGCTCCGCGCCATGTTCGGACATCAACCATCCCGCAAGGCCGACGTGGTCGAGGTGGTGATGGGTCACGATCACCCGCTTGATCGGTCGTCCGCCGAGAGGCCCCGTCATGAACGCCTCCCAAAGCCCACGGCTTTTGCGGGTGTCCACGCCGGTGTCCACCACAGTCCATCCCTCGCTCTCGTCGAAGGCATAGACATTCACATGAGCCAGCGGCACCGGCAAAGGCATCCGGGTCCAGAGCACGCCGGGTTCGATCTCGACGACGCCCCCCAATTCCGGTGGCTCGAAGGGCGTGCGGATCGGTTCAGTCATCAGGCAGTCAGGTCCTCTGGGGCCAAGGCGTAAATATCCTCCGCCCCCAAACGCGCCTGCGCCAGAAGAGCGGTGTGCTCGGGCAGCATACGGTTGATATAGAAAGCTGCAAGGCGCGCGCGCGGACCATCGCCGCCCTCAGAGATCGCGGCCTTGAGGTGATAATAGCCACCCAGCACGCGGGCAAAGGCGCGCAGGAAGGGCACGGCGCCCGCGAACCGGTCGTTCATCGGCAGCGCCAGCATCGCCTCGACACCTTCGCGGAGCGTCTCGGCGGCGTTCCAGACGGCTTTGGCCCGCTTCGGAAGCGTCGCGCGCGCCGCTTCGGCAAAGACCTCGATCTCGTCCAAAATCCCAAAGGCGGCGTCACCGCCGTCCATCAGTTTGCGGCCCACAAGGTCCATCGCCTGAATGCCATTCGTGCCCTCGTAGATCGAGGTGATCCGCGCGTCGCGGGCATATTGCGCCGCACCGGTTTCCTCGATGAAGCCCATGCCGCCATGCACCTGCACGCCGATTTGAGCCACCTCATGGCCGATGTCGGTGGAAAACGCCTTGGCGATCGGAATGAGAAACGCACCACGCGCCTGTTGATCCGGGTCCTTGCGCCCGAGGTCCAACGCCACACCGCAGGCCAGAGCAATCGCGCGCGCCACATAGGTGTCCGCCCGCATCGTCGCCAGCATCCGGCGCACATCGGCGTGGTCGATGATCCCCGCGCCCTCATTGCCCAAGGGCGATTTCCCTTGAACGCGATCTTGCGCATAGGCCAGCGCCTTTTGCGTCGCGGCCTCGGCGATGCCGACGCCCTGAACACCGACGCCCAGACGCGCGTTGTTCATCATGGTGAACATGCATTTCATGCCCTGGTGTTCTTCGCCCACGAGCCACCCCTTGGCGCCCTCATAGGCCATGACACAGGTCGGCGAGCCGTGGATGCCGAGTTTGTGCTCAAGGCTGACCACATGCAGGCTATTGGCCTCGCCCAAAGACCCGTCTTCATTCGGCAGGATTTTCGGCACCATGAAGAGCGAAATGCCTTTCGTCCCCGGACCGCCATCAGGCAGGCGCGCCAGCACGAGGTGGCAGACGTTCTCGGAGAAATCATTGTCGCCCCATGTGATGAAAATCTTCTGGCCGGTGATGGCGTAAGACCCATCATCGTTGCGCTCCGCCTTGGTCCGCAACGCGCCGACATCCGAGCCCGCACCCGATTCCGTCAGGTTCATCGTCCCGGTCCATTCGCCAGAGATGAGCTTTGGAATATACTGCTCTTTGATCGCATCCGAGGCGTGGTGTTCCAGCGCCTCGATCTGGCCTTGGGTCATCAAGGGTTGAAGCGACAGCGACAAACAGCCGCCGGACATCATCTCATTGACCGCCGTCGCCACCGTCAAAGGCAGGCCCATACCGCCATTTTCAGGGTCGGCCAGCATCCCGATCCAACCGCCCTCGGCAATCTGACCATGCGCCTCGGCAAAACCGGGTGAAGTTTTGACCACACCGTCGGAGAGCACAGCAGGCGTCAGATCACCGCCACGGTCCAGCGGCGCAACCACATCGCTGGCGAGCTTGCCAGCCTCAGACAGGATCGCCGCGATGGTCTCCGCATCCACATCTTCGAAACTGTCGCTCTCCAGGACGGAGGCGAAATCGACGATGTGATCGAGAATGAACTGATAATCCGAAACCGGCGCGCGATAGGTCATGTGAGTCTCCTCTTGAGCGGGACAGGTTCTCAAACCTAAGAGTCACCGCAGATTTGTCTATGAGACTAACGAACCGCTCTGCGCGTCCCAACCCGAACGCTGCGTCACGGGACGACGCGGCGATGGGCGATCAGGCCCTCCCGGCGTCACCGGACAAAAGTGCGGGGCTGACGCCCAGAGAGTTGAGCGCCGCTTCCCATTTCTGCGCATCGGGCGTGGAAAAGATGATGTCGCGATCCGCATCGCAACTGAGCCAGCCGTTTTGCGCGATCTCGCCTTCAAGCTGGCCGGGCCCCCACCCCGCATAGCCGAGGCACAAGAGCCGCTCCAAAGGCCCGCCCCCCAGTGCCATATCGCGCAGAATCTCGCGCGAGGCGGTCATGGCATAATCATGGCTCACCGACATCGAGGCATGATCGGCGTCATAATCCGTCGAATGCAACACGAACCCGCGCCCGACCTCGACCGGCCCGCCGAAATGAACGGGCAAGGGCCGCATGTCGGGGCTTGGGCGAATCTCCAGCTGATCGAGGACATCGGCGACGGCGATGTCCGCGGAGCGCTTGTTGATCATCAAGCCCATCGCGCCCTCATCGGAATGCGCGCACATAAAGACGACCGCGTTGTCAAAACGCGGATCTCCGATGCCCGGCATCGCGATCAAGAGTTTGCCCGTCAAATCAGAAGACATAGGTTCCATAGGCCTACCTCACCGCAATGCGCCGGGAGGTGCAAGGCTATCCCGTTCACTTGTCGGTGGAAAACGACATTGAATTGCGTCTCAAAGCGCCCTTGAAAGACATTTGGGCAACAGACTGCCCCTCCTCACGGCCAGATCGTCCAAATGTGAGTTTGTAACGCTTGGCTCCGTCTCTATATCGGTCACATGAAAAGAACACTTGCGCCTTTTGCCACCGCTTTGTCCCTTGCCCTCTCCACCCCTGTCGCCGCACAGGAGGCGGCGGATATGGCCCGGATCGACATCCTGCCGGGGTGGCAAATGGACAACGGGCACCGCATGGCCGCGATCCGCATTCGCCTCGCCCCCGGTTGGCACACCTATTGGCGCAGCCCCGGTGAAAGCGGCATTCCCCCGAGTTTCAACCTCGCAGGATCGGACAACCTGTCCCATATGGAGTTGCACTGGCCCGTGCCGGAGCTCTTTTCCGACAATGGCATGTGGTATCTCGGCTATGAGCATGAGCTGATCCTGCCGATTGAACTGGTCCCCGAGGCCAATGGTGACATTCATCTGAGCGGCACGATGGATTTGGGCGTCTGCAAAGACATCTGCATGCCGATGCAGGCGCAGCTGAACGCGACGCTCACGCCTGAGGGCAAAGGGTCCATGAGTCCTCAGATCAAGGCCGCGCTGGCGGATCGCCCGACTCCCGTGGCCAATGCGAAATGCAATGCGTCACCTCTGAGCGACGGGATGCGCCTCACCGCGCATTTGACCCTGCCGTCACTGCCTTCAAATGCGGTCGCCGTGATCGAACACCCCGACCGTTCCGTTTGGGTGTCTGAGGCCCAGATGCAGCGTAAGGGCGGCACTTTGGAGGTGCAAAGCGATCTGGTGCCCACAGAGGCGCAGCCGTTTTTCATCGACCGTTCGGCCCTGACCATCTCCGTCATAGGCGGCGGGCGGGCCTATGAGGCGCAGGGCTGCACCGGGGGCTAACCCCACGCCCTCCCGGCCTAGATTTTCTGCCCGTTCCGCACCCGCATCCCCGCCACAACCATGTAGAGCGAGACGAAAGCCGCGATCAGCCCGATCAGGAACAGCGCCAAAGCCGACATGAAACTGCCGCTGCCAAAGAGCATCGGCAAGACACCCGGCAACACCACCGGCCCGATGGTCATCACAAACCACAACGCGGCGAAGGCCACAGCACCGATCAACGCCTTGCCCACCGTGCCGGTGCGTTTCGGATGGAACAACCCGCGCCGCAGCGCCGCCACCTGACGCGCCACATCGAGCTGCATCGCCAGAATCGCGGGCACGAGCACCAGCACGATCACCATGCCAAAGCCCAACCCGTAAGCCAGCGTGATCACCGTGGGTTTCAGGAACTGCGCATCCGCAGAGCTTTCGTAAAGCAGCGGCGCCAGCCCAAGAACCGTCGTCATCGTGGTCAGCATCACAGGCCGCAAACGGTCGGCCGCCGCGTCAATCACCGCAGGGATCAGCCCGCGATCACGGCCATATTCATCCACGGTCGAGACCAAAACGATGGAATCGTTGATGATGATCCCGGTCATCCCAATGAGCCCCACGATGGAGAACATCGACAGGGGCACGCCCCATATCGCATGACCATGGATCGCACCAATGAGCCCAAAGGGGATCACGGACATCACCACGACGGGCCGCGTCCAGCTTGAGAATATCCACGCCAGCGTCAGGTAAATCCCGATCAACACGCCGGACAGCCCGAGGAAAGCGTCGGAGAGAAAGCGGTTTTCCTGTTCGGCGAGGCCGGAAATCCGGTGGGTGATGCCAAATTGCGCATCCAGTTCCGGCAGGATTTCATTGCGAATCTCGTCCTGAAGCTCCGCCGAGCGCGCCGCATTGCCTTCGTCCATATCGCCGGAGACAGTAAGAATCCGCAGGCCGTTTTCACGTCGCACGGTGGAAAAGCCGGTCCGGCGTTCGACGCTGACAATGTCGGAGAGCGGCACATAGGCGCCCGAGGCCGCACGCATCTGGGTGCGGTTCAGGAAATCGGCGGTCAGCTCGTCTTCGGGCACTTCGACCTGAATGCTCGCGGTGCGCACACCTTCGGGATAGGTCGCCGCTTCGATGCCGCCCAGACGATGCGCCAGAACGGACCCCAGCGCGTCGATGGTAAAGCCCAGCGCTTCGCCCTGTGGCGTCAACTCCAGGATCAATTCCTCCTTGTCGTAAGACAGGGTGTCCTCAAGCGCCGAGACCTCAGGGAATTGCGACAGACGGGATTTGAGCTCCTCGGCGGCGGCTTTCAACGTCTCAGAGTCCGCACCGTAGAGATCGACGTCAATCGCGTCGCCACCGGGGCCGAACCGCCCGCGTCGGAAGGACACGGTTTCCGCCAGAGGATGATTCACCACCTCCTCTTGCAGGTCGCTCACAAAGGCGGCGGAAGAATAGGGCCGCAGGTCGGCGTCGATCAGTTCGATCGTGATCCCGCCCAGCTGATAATCCTCTTTGCCGTTGGTCCCAGACAGGCCACGCCCCGCATTCGAGCCGATTTGCGAGATCATGTAGAGCAGAGGATTGGTGCCGTATTCGTCTTCATAGCGGTCTGCCACGGTCTCGGTCGCGCGCTGCAATTCCTGCGCCATGGCGATGGAATCGCTGCGCAGACCGGCGGGGGCCATGGCGAAATTGCCGGTGATCACGGGTTGTTCGGGCGAGCTGAAAAACCGCCACTGCACCTGACCGGAAATCAGCAAAGAGGCCTGAACCGCCAAAAGCAACACCGCACCCGCGACCACCGGATAGCGCAGCTTGACGGACCAGGTGACCAGCGGACGAAACAGACGTTTGCGAAACACCCGAAAGCCTTTGTCGACCTGACGCGAGGGCCAGTCGTACCAATGCGACCGCGATTGCGCGGTCAAAGAATGGCTCAGGTGATTGGGCAGAATGATGAAACATTCGACCAGAGAAGCGATCAGCACCACGATGACGGTGAAGGGAATGTCGGAAATCATATCCCCGAAGCGCCCCGAAATGGCGGTCAGGCCAAAGAAGGCGATCACGGTGGTCACGGTCGAGGAAAACACCGGCGCGAACATCCGTCTCGCGGCATTTTCCGCGGCTTCGACGGGGCCTTCGCCCAAACGGCGCACCCGGAAATCCGCATGCTCCCCCACCACGATGGCGTCATCCACGACGATCCCCAAAGTGATGATCAGCGCGAAAAGAGAGATCATGTTGATCGTCAGACCGGCGGCATACATCATCGCGATGGCCGACAGCATCGCGACCGGAATCCCCGCCGCCACCCAGATCGCCGTGCGCGCATTCAGAAACAGGAACAACAGGATCAGCACAAGCCCCAGCCCCATCGCACCATTCGACAGCAAAAGATCGAGCCGCGCCTGAATGCGCTCCGCCCGCGTGCTGTAGAGATCCAGCGTCACCCCTTCGGGCAGGGTCAGCTCCATCTCGGCGGCGACCTCTTCGACGGTGCGTTGAATGCCAATCGCGTCGCCCATGTCGGAGCGCGACACCCGCACGGAAACCGCCGGGTTGTCGCCGACGAAAAACGCCTCATCGCGGTCGACGCCATTGACCTCGATGCTGGCCACATCGCCGATGGTCAGTTGCGAGCCGTCGTCATTGCTGCGCAGCACGATGCCGGCAATGTTCGCGGCCTCGCGTTTCTCGACCCCCGTGCGCACCCGCGCGCCGCCATTGCCGACATTGCCCGCCGGGCTGGTGTCCGCCTCGGAGGCAATGGCGCTGGCGATCTCCTCCATCGTCACGTCATGTTCGATCAGGCTGAGCGTCGGCACGCGCACCACGGTTTCCGAGGCCGCAACCCCGGAGATGGTCGTCCGCGTCACCCCCTGCGCAAAGAGCCGTGCGACCAGCTCGTCCGCAAAGCGCGCCAATTGATCCAAGCCCACGGGTCCGGTGATTGCCACATCGGTGACGCGGTCGGTCCAGCCGCCCCATTGAACCTCGGCATCATCCGCGCCATCGGGCAGGTCGGTCACCGTGTCGATGGCGGCATTCACATCGTCGGCGGCGCGCTGCATGTCCCAGCCCGGTTCGAATTCCAGCGTGATATTGCCGCGCCCCTCGACCGACGTGGCGCTTGATTCCAATACGCCCTCGACGGCCAAAAGCGTCGGCTCCAACACCTGCACGATGCCATTGTCGACATCTTCCGGCCCCGCGCCGTCCCAAGCGACCGAGACGCGGACGCTATCGACCACGACATCGGGGAAAAACTGCGACCGCATCTGCGGGATCGCGGCCAGCCCGGAGCAGAGCAACAACACAAGCACAAGGTTCGCCGCCGTCCGGTGACGTGTGAAATAGGAGAGAATGCCCTTGGCCTTCGCCAAACCTGCGCCGCGGCCTGTCTCTTTCACAGACATGGCTTAGCTCCCCATCCGTTGTTCGAGACGCTCGATCAGATCAGCGGGCACGCGGTCGGCAGCAAGCTGTTCCTGAACACGCAACCGCATCTCGTCGGACATTTTGTCATTGCTGGCGACAAAGGCCAAAAGCGCGGCACGACGTTCGTCGGTCAGCGCGATCATATCGGCGCCTGCACCGCCCTGCGCCGATCCTTCGGCGCCGTTTACCCGGACCCGGATGCCCGCGCCCAACAAGGGCGTGCGTTCAGAGACGACCTGACGACCGACCAGACCATCGACACCAATGATCACATCATCGCCCTGACGCCGCAGTACGGAAACGGCAATCTCTTCGAGGCGGCTTTGGTCTGTCACCGCCAACACCGTGTTGTTGCCGCCCACCGCCGATGCGGGCACCAAGGCCACGCGTTCCAGCTCGGGTTCTTCCAACTCCACCGTCACAAAGTCACCGGGCCGAAAGCCCAGCACATCGTCAAGACGGGCATAAAGCGTGCGCCCGCTTTGCCCCGTCGCCACGGCCGCACTTTCGCGCACGACGCGGCCCGTGGCCTTGAGATCGAGACCAGCCACATCCAGCGTCACGGTAACCTCCATCTGCGGCAGGCGCGCGCGATCGGTGACCAGCCGGGCGTATTGTTCGGTCGAGATGCGGAATGCCACTTCCAACTCATCGGGATTGATCAGCGTGGCGAATTGCTCATTGGTGCTCAACAGCGTGCCCAGCGCGCCGGACACCTCACTCAGCACCCCGCCGAAGGCGGCGGTGATGGTCATGTCATCGAGCGTGCGTTGCATGTTGTCGCGATCAATCTCGGCGCGCAGCACCGAGGTTTTCGCGCCATCGACCGCCGCCTCCGCATCCGCCAGAGCCTGACGTTTCGACAAAACGGATTGACCGGCGGCGGCATGGGTCAGCGCGGCCTCTTCGACCGAGCTTGCACTGCCTACGCCGCGCTCAAACAGACTTTGCTGACGGTCCAGAGCCGCTTGGCGCAGATCGAGCTGCGCGCGGGCGGCCTTCAGATCGTCAGCGGCGATGGTGCGGGCGCGTTCGGCGTCACGCAGATCGGCTTCGGCCTCCAACAAATCGGCGCGGGCCACACGCAGCGCGGCATCGGCATCTTCGGTGTCGATTTTCAGGATCACTTCGCCCGCCGTGACCGCCCCGCCCTCTTCGAACGCCTCGGACAGCTCGACAATCCGCCCGGCATCCGGCGCGCGCAGCTCAAGGCTTTGGCGCGCGGCGATCTGACCGTAGCTGGTGAGCATGGGAGTGAGCCGCTGCGGTACCACCTCCGTGACATTGACCGCAAACTGACGTTCACGCACCTGCGGCGGCATGCTATCGGCGGCCAGACGGGCCTGATAGGCAGAGTAGACCCGATATCCGGCCCCCACCAATAGGGCGAGCGTGGCGCAGGTCAGGAACAACCCAATCAGGGAACGGCGGAGAAATCGCATAGAGGCGGGCCTTTTGTGCTGGCGACAAATGCTTTGAGGCAACGAAACCTCGCTCATAGTTGACAAGCATACGATGCACGCGCGGATTTCCGGCGCGGTTTTTTGTCACCTCACGGAATTGTTGGTTAAAGCGTTTTTCAAAAAACTTGAGGCACTCAATTTTTGAAAAACGCAGCAAGATCAATTCAGTGTCGCAACATTTTTCGCTCAATCTGATTCAGATTAAACGAAAAACGCTTTATTTCCGGCGCTTGTGCTCGTCGAGGCGGGGAAAAATCTGGACGAAATTGCAGGGCTTGTGCCGGTAATCGAGCTGAAACTTCAGAATTTCGTTCCAGGCATCTTTGCAGGCGCCGGTCGAGCCGGGCAGTGCAAAGAGGTAAGTACCGCCCGCGACACCGCCGGTGGCGCGCGACTGCACGGCGGAGGTGCCGATCTTTTGCATCGAGACGATGGTAAAGACCGTGCCGAAGGCGTCGATTTCCTTTTCGTAGACATCACGATGCGCCTCGACCGTCACATCGCGGCCCGTCAGCCCCGTCCCCCCCGTCGAGATCACCACATCGACATCCTTGTCGTCGATCCACATCTGAAGCGTGTCACGAATGAGCGGACGGTCATCGGTGACAATCTTGCGATCCGCAACCACATGCCCGGCCTCTTCGATCATCTTGACCAAAGTGTCGCCGGATTTGTCATCCTTGAGCATGCGCGAATCCGAGACGGTCAGAACCGCGATACGCACGGGGATAAATTCGAGAGTGTCGTCGATGTGGCTCATAATAGCTCCGTAAAAGGGCAATGCCCTATGATTTCAGCTTGGCCTGAATCTCCAAAAGATCGGCCCAGGCCTCTCGTTTCGCCATGGGCGTGCGCAAGAGATAGGCCGGATGGGTCATCGGCATGGCGGGTTTACCCAGCACCGTTTGCCAATTGCCTCTGAGCCGCGTGATCCCCGCACGGCCCAGCAAAGCAGTGCAGGCCCAATTGCCCATGAGCACGATCACATCCGGGTCGGCCAACTCGATATGGCGGATCAAAAACGGTTTCAGCATCGCGATCTCGGCGGGCGTCGGGTCGCGGTTTTCGGGCGGACGCCAGGGGATCGGATTGGTGATATAAAGCGCGTGTTCTGCATCGGGCGAGGTCCGATCCAAACCGATGGCCGCGAACATCTTGTCCAGCAACTGCCCGGAGCGCCCGACAAAGGGCTTGCCCTGAATGTCCTCGTCCCGCCCCGGCGCTTCGCCGATGATCATCACGCGGGCCTTGGGATTGCCGTCAGAGAACACCAGATTGCGCGCGCCGCGTTTGAGATCGCAAAGCTCGAAGCCGTCCAAAGCCTCGCGCAGCGCCTCCAGACTCCCCGCCGATTGCGCCAGTTTCAACGCGATCTCTGAGGCGTCTTCCTTTTTCTCAGGCACGATGACCTGCGGGGCCTTTGCCGCCTCCGCCGCAGGTTTCGGCGCTTTCTCAGGGATCTCATACCGATTGACAGGCATCTCGGAGATCGCCTCGGCTGCGCCAAGCTCGATCTGCCACTCCAAAAGAGCGTGCGCTTCCCAATAGTCGATCTGAGTCTCCATAGCGGCCAAGCTACAAGGCCCGGACGAGGAGGTAAATCGCGTAAAAGTCGAGAATGGCGCATTGCCCGCCCGCGCGTGCTTTTCTATAAGCGGAGGAAAGCACATAGGGGGCATCTCACATGGCATTCCGGCAAAAACACCTTCTGGGGATCGAGCCGCTTCATCCCGATGAGATCACCACCATTCTCGATGTGGCGGAGCGTTACGTTGATCTGAACCGTCAGGCCAACAAACATTCCGACGCCCTCAAAGGCCTCACCCAGATCAACATGTTCTTCGAGAACTCGACGCGCACGCAGTCGTCTTTCGAACTCGCGGGCAAACGTCTTGGCGCCGATGTGATGAACATGGCGATGCAGGCCAGCTCGATCAAAAAGGGCGAGACGCTGATTGATACGGCGCTGACGCTCAACGCCATGCATCCTGATCTCTTGGTCGTGCGTCACCCGCATTCAGGTGCGGTGGATCTCCTGGCGCAAAAGGTCAACTGCGCGGTGCTGAACGCGGGCGATGGCAAGCATGAACACCCGACGCAGGCTTTGCTCGATGCGCTGACGATCCGGCGCGCGAAAGGCCGTTTGCACCGTCTTAACATCGCGATTTGCGGTGACATCGCCCATAGCCGTGTCGCGCGCTCGAACCTCATGCTCTTGGGCAAAATGGAGAACCGCGTGCGTCTTGTCGGCCCGCCCACTTTGGTGCCGCAGCAGTTCCGCGAATTTGGTTGCGAGATTTACGACGACATGGCCGAGGGCCTGAAAGACGTCGACGTGGTGATGATGCTCCGCCTGCAAAAAGAGCGCATGGATGGCGGCTTCATCCCGTCGGAGCGCGAATATTTCTACCGCTACGGATTGGACGCCGACAAGCTGGCGCATGCCAAACCCGACGCCATCGTCATGCACCCGGGGCCGATGAACCGCGGCGTCGAGATCGACGGCACCATTGCCGACGACATCAACCGGTCTGTTATTCAGGAACAGGTCGAAATGGGCGTCGCTGTGCGCATGGCCGCGATGGACCTTTTGGCCCGCAACCTCAAGGCCTCGCGCGAAGAGGCGGGGGTGATGGTGTGAGCAACGTTCTCGATATTCCGCCGTCCGGGCAAAAGCTGGTCTGGGCCTTTTCCTATGAGGGCCCCATGGACGCCCTCGAAGCCCTTTCGCCCGAAGAACTGGCCGAGGCTTTGGGCCTTTGGGCCACGCCTGACATGGACCATATCGAACGCTTCGATCTGGACAGCATGCGGAATTATGGCTTTGCGCGCTATCTCTCGGAGGCCAGCGGGTTTGAAATTGGCGAGGACACAAGCCGCCTCGATGCGCTCACCGGGCCAGTTCTGCTGATCCACGCCAAGGCGCTCAATGAAAAAGACACCCGCTTTGCGCCGGAACCGCCGTTTGCGCTGATCGGTCGCTACGGCACCGGCCTCGACATCCCGCCGGTGATCGGGATTGAGAGCGACAGCGCCAAAGGCCAGTTGCCGCAGGGCAAGCCGCCGAAGTCCTCGGCGCGCATCTCCGGCATGGTCGCCACTTTCGTCCTCATCTTCCTCGCGATCTTTGTCGCCGTCTTCGTCTGGATCGGCGGATGACCGAGGGCTGGGCGGATATCCTCCACCCCAATGAGCGGGTGCTGTGGCAGGGCCAGCCGGACAGCCGCATCCAATGGCGTGGCCCCGGCCTGCCGTTTGCGTTTTTCGGCGTGGTCTTTGCGGGGTTTGCCCTGTTTTGGATGGTGAATGCTTTTGTGGCAGGCGGGTTCTGGATTTTCGGCCTGTTCCAATTCGTCACCGGCCTCCTCGTGGCGCTTGCGCCTTTGCTTTTGGGCCCCTTCATCGCGCGGCGCACATGGTATTCGCTGAGTTCCCGCCGCGCGTTTTTCGCAAGCGACATGCCGTTTTCCGGCAAAACCCTTTTGGCCCTCGACCTGCGCCCCTCTTTGGGTGTGGAGTTCGACGGCCAAGACCCAGGCACGATTACCTTCAACACCCGCGCAGAGCCGATTGTCGGTGAACAATTCGACAGCACGCCCGCGTTTGCTCTTATCCCCGATGCCCGCACCGTCTACGGGCTGATCCGCGATATTCAGAAAGGCTCCGTATGACCATTTTCACCAATGCCCGCCTGATCGACCCGGAAACCCAGACCGACACGCTTGGCTGGTTGCGCGTCGAGGGCGATGTCATCGCGGAAAGCGGCACGGGCACGCCGCCGCTGGGCGAGACCGTCGACTGTGGCGGCAAATGCCTTGCCCCCGGGATCGTCGATCTGGGTGTGAAAGTCTCTGAACCCGGTGAGCGTCACAAGGAAAGCTTTGCCTCCGCCGGTCGCGCGGCAGCCGCGGGCGGGGTGACGACGATTGTCACCCGTCCCGACACACTCAGCGCGATTGATACGCCCGAGGTCTTGGAATTCGTTCAGCGCCGCGCAGCGAGCGATGCCATCGTCAAGGTCAAACACCTCTCCGCCCTCACCAAAGGCCGCGAGGGCCGCGAGATGGTTGAGATCGGATTTATGCGCGACGCGGGCGCCGTGGCCTTTACCGATTGCGATCATGTCATCGAGAACACCAAGGCGTTGCAGCGTGCGCTGACCTACGCGAAATCCTGTGGCGCGCTGGTGATCGGCCACCCGCAGGACCCGGGGCTGTCGAAAGGCGCCGCCGCGACGTCGGGCAAATTCGCCGCCCTGCGCGGCCTGCCCGCCGTGTCGCCGATGGCGGAACGCATGGGCCTCGACCGCGATCTGGCGCTGATCGAGATGACCGGTGTTTCTTATCACTTTGACCAGATCACCACCGCCCGCGCCTTGCCTGCACTGGAGCGGGCGAAACAGAATGGCTTTGATGTGACGGCGGGCGTGTCGATCCATCACCTGACGCTCAACGAGTTGGACGTGGGCGATTACCGGACGTTCTTCAAAGTCAAACCGCCGCTGCGTTCCGAAGACGACCGTTTGGCGATGGTCGAGGCGGTGGCCTCCGGGGTGATCGACGTGATTTCGTCGATGCACACGCCGCAGGACGAAGAGAGCAAGCGCCTGCCCTTTGAAGAAGCCGCCTCGGGGGCCGTGGGTCTTGAGACGCTGCTCCCCGCCGCGCTGCGCCTGTACCACGCGGGCCAATTGACCTTGCCGGAACTGTTCCGCGCGATGGCGCTGAACCCGGCGAAACGCTTGGGATTGGCCTCCGGGCGGCTGTCCGAGGGCGCGCCTGCGGATCTCGTGCTCTTCGATCCGGATGCGCCTTTTGTGCTGGATCGGTTCAAGCTCCGTTCGAAATCCAAGAATACCCCCTTTGACGGCGCCCGGATGCAGGGCATTGTCAAAGGCACCTGGGTGGACGGGATGCGGGTGTTCGACGGCTGAGCCCCGCCGCCGCATCCTATTTTGAGTATTTAAACCACGGAAAAGACCATGACGCTGCTCTTGATCATCATAACCGCGCTTTTGGCCTATCTTTTGGGCTCGATCCCCTTTGGCATCGTCATGGCGCGGCTCTTTGGTTTGGGCAATTTGCGCCAGATCGGGTCGGGCAACATCGGCGCGACCAATGTTTTGCGCACCGGCAACAAAGTGGCGGCCTTTCTGACGCTTTTGGGCGACAGCGGCAAAGGGGCGTTGGCGGTGATCTTGGCACGGGCGCTTTTGGGGGAACAGCTGGCCGGGATTGCCGGGCTGTTTGCCATGCTCGGGCATCTCTACCCGGTGTTTTTGCGCTTCAAAGGTGGGAAAGGCGTCGCGACCTTTCTCGGAACGCTTTTGGCGCTCTCGCTGCCTGTCGGGCTTTTGGCCTGTGGCACATGGCTGTTGGTGGCGGTGATCACGCGTTACTCAAGCCTCTCGGCCCTGATCGCCGCGCTTTTGGCGCCGATCTACACCGCGTTTTTCTACCATTTGCATGGCGCCCTTCTGGTGCTGATCCTGACCGGATTGATTTTCTACAAACACCGCGACAATATCGCGCGGCTCAAGGCCGGGACGGAAACCAAGATCGGTCAGAAGGGCTAAAGCGTTTTTCTTTTTATCTGAGCCAGGGAAAAAGAAAAACGCATTGCAACAAATAAACGTTGTGAGCGCTTCACACAAAATCTGTGTTTCAGATTTAATGCGAAACGCTTTAAGCCCCTCTGATCAATAGCTGTATTCACCAAAGACGCGCGTGACGTCGCCGTTCCAATCGCCTTCAAACCGCGCGATCAGCTCGTCTGCGGGCGCTTGGCCGGTTTCGATGCTGTCCTTAAGCGCGCTCAGGAAATGGGTTTCGTCCGGCACCATGCCGCCTGCGCCCGCACGTCCACGGGCTTTGAGACCCGCCTCGGCAATCGACACACATTCGCGCGCGAGATCGAGCATTTTGACGCCGCCAACCTCGGCCTGAAGCGCATCGACGGAGGCCGCCACGCGCAGCTCTTCGCGGAACTCGGGCGTCCAGCCTTTGATCAGGTCAGAGGTCGCATCGAGCGCGCTCTGATCGTACATCAGCCCGACCCAAAACGCCGGAAGCGCACAAAGACGACGCCACGGGCCGCCATCGGCGCCGCGCATCTCCATGTATTTCTTGATCCGCGCCTCGGGGAACAACGTGGTGAGGTGATCCGCCCAATCGGACATCGTCGGCTTTTCGCCGGGCATCGCGGGCAGCTCGCCTTTGAGGAAATCGCGGAAGGACTGGCCCAGCGCGTTGATATATTTGCCGTCGCGGTAGACGAAATACATCGGCACATCGAGGGCATATTCGACATAGCGCTCAAAGCTCATGCCATCTTCGAAGACAAACGGCAGCATGCCGGTGCGCGAGGCGTCGAGGTGACGCCAGATGCGCGAGCGCCAAGATTTGTGGCCATTGAGTTTGCCCTCTTTGAAGGGCGAATTTGCGAAAAGCGCCGTGGCCACGGGCTGCAACGCCAAAGCGGTGCGGAATTTTTGCACCATGTCAGCCTCGGAGGCGAAATCGAGGTTTACCTGCACGGTACAAGTACGGCGCATCATGTCTTTGCCGGTCTCGCCCACGGTCGCCATATAGGAATCCATCAGCTTGTAACGGCCTTTCGGCATCAAAGGCATCTCGTCATGGGTCCAGGTCGGCGCCATGCCAAGCCCGATAAACCGCGCGCCCACTTCGTCGGCGATGGTGTGCACTTCCTTGAGGTGTTCGTTCACCTCGTCACAGGTCTGGTGGATGGTGTCCAACGGTGCGCCGGACAATTCCAGCTGCCCGCCCGGCTCAAGCGAGATATTCGCGCCGTTCAGTTCAAGCCCGATGAGGTGCTCGCCCTCGAAAATCGGGTTCCAACCATAGCGGTCCTGCAACCCTTCGAGGATCGCCTTGATAGAGCGCTCGCCCGCATAGGGCAACGGCATCAGAGCATCTTCGCAATAGCCGAATTTCTCGTGTTCGGTGCCGATTTTCCACTGATCTTTGGGCTTACAGCCCTCAGCAAGATAACCCACGAGATCGTCATAGCTTTCGATCGGCCCGCCGCCGGATTGAGGAATGGACATGGGGGAAGGTGCTCCGAAAGAGTTGCAAATCGTTCGGGTACAGTTGTGCGATGCGGGCGGCGAAGTCAATGCGGCCCGGACCTTCTGTGATTTGCGCTCAGTGAAGAACCGCTGTGCGTTTCCGCCAGATCACGACCGGGTGATCCGGTGTCTGTTTGATCTGGCGCAGCATTTTTTCGGTCTCGAGGCCTTCGAGCGTGACGAAGACATCAAACAGCGCCTCGGCCCCGTGGGCGTTGACGGGGATGATCAGGGGCGGCTGGCCGGGGGCGTCCAATTGCCAATGGGCGTGGCCCTTGCCGGTGGGGACCAAAGTGACGGCGATCAGCGCCTCGATCTCAACCTGTCCGCCCGTCAGAGGGGAAAAGAACGACACCACGCCTTCATCCACTTCGACCGCACCAAAGCCGCCGCCGCCCCGATCAAAGCGCGCGCGCTGAATTGCCGCAATGGCGAAGATCACAGAGAGCGCAGTGAACCCCAGCGCGATCCAGCGCATGACACCGAAAGAAGACGCGGCCCAAAGGCCCATGAGCGTGACGACCACAAGCGCCACGACAACCTCGCGCCAGCGCCAGAGCAGGGCTTTCACCTCCGGGCGCATCACCAGTCACCGAGCCTTTGCTGCCAGATCGTCAGCGCCGCAACCGCCGCCGTGTCGGCGCGCAAAATACGAGGGCCAAGGGAGACGGCATGGGCATAGGGCAAGGCATGCAGGCGTTTGCG
The DNA here is from genome assembly GCF_963676475.1 of uncultured Celeribacter sp. NCBI lineage: Bacteria > Pseudomonadati > Pseudomonadota > Alphaproteobacteria > Rhodobacterales > Roseobacteraceae > Celeribacter > uncultured Celeribacter sp. The sequence continues at coordinate 2,772,902 of NZ_OY781106.1, forward strand.
CTCAGCCTCGGAGAACCCACCTTCTGGCCCGATCAAAATGGCCCATTTGCCGCCTTTGACATCGCCAAGTGCTTCCTCAGCGCCCACAAGCGTCTCGTCACAGAACATGATCTGCCGCTCCGCATCCCAGTCTGACAAAAGCCTATCAAGCTTCACCAGTTCGGCCACCTCGGGCACGTAAGTCCCGCCACATTGCTCGGCGGCCTCGACGGCATGGGCCTGCAACCGGTCCTGCCGGATGCGTTCGGAATTGGTGAAATCGGTGGCCACGGGCACGATGCGTTTCGCCCCCATCTCCGCGGCTTTCTCGACAATGAAATCGGTGCGCGCCTTTTTGATCGGGGCAAACAAGAGCCAGAGATCCGGCGGCATCTGCAAATCGCGGGTCTTTTCGCGACAGGTCAATTCACCGCCGCGTTTGCCGGCCTGCGTGACCTCCGCCAGAAACTCGCCGTCGCGGGAATTGAACAGCGCGACAAAGGCGCCCTCCCCCTGGCGCATAACGCCAAAAAGGTAATGCGCCTGATCCCGTTCCAGAGGAATGGATTGCCCCACTGCCAGCGGGTGATCTACATAGAGCCTGATTTTCGCTTCAACCATGGACATTACATATGACCGATGAGCAGCCAACACCAGAGATGAACGGACAAGTGGCCGATGCGGTGAAGGGCAATTGGGTGGACCGCCTTGCGCCCCCCGCCACGCGTCCCTACCTGCGGCTGTCGCGGGCGGATCGCCCTGTGGGCACATGGTTGTTGCTCATTCCCTGCTGGTGGGGTGCGCTTTTGGCCTCGGCTGAGGTCGGGACGCTGAGCCTGCGCACGGTCTGGATCATCATCGGTTGCGCCATGGGCGCGTGGCTCATGCGTGGGGCGGGCTGTACATGGAATGACATCACCGACCGGGATTTCGACGATAAGGTGGAGCGTACCAAAAGCCGCCCGATTCCCTCCGGTCAGGTCACGGTGAAACAGGCCGCGGCATGGATGATCGTGCAAAGCCTCATCGCGCTCGTCATCCTCCTGACCTTTGGCAAGCTCGCGATCCTCTTGGGCATCCTCTCGCTTTTGCCCGTCGCGATCTATCCTTTCGCCAAGCGGTTCACATGGTGGCCGCAGGTGTTTCTGGGCATCGCCTTCAACTGGGGCGCGCTCTTGGCCTATGCCGCTGTGGCGGGTGAAATCACCACGGCGCCCGTGTTTCTCTATCTGGCGGGCATCGCATGGACGATCTTCTACGACACGATCTATGCGCATCAGGACAAGGAAGACGATGCACTCATCGGCGTGAAATCCACCGCGCGCCGCTTTGGCGACGACACCCCGCGCTGGCTCAAACGCTTTCTCGTGATCACCGTGGTGCTCATGGCCGCAGGCATCATCGAAGCACTGGCCGACCGTTCGCTTTTGGCGCTTGTCGTGGGCTTGGGCGCAGCATGGGCGATGGGACTGCACATGACCTGGCAAATGACGCGTCTCGACACCGAGGACCCGGATCGCTGCCTCTCTCTGTTTCGTGCGAACCGTGACACAGGGCTCTTGGCTGCGCTGTTTCTTGCCATCGCGGTCTTCCTTTGATTGCAGCAATCCGCCGAACCCCCTAAGACAAAGGCCAAAGTTACAAACAGGCGTCTTGTTCCCTGATGCGCATTTCAGAATTCCTACCCGTCTTCGCCGCCCTCGTCGCAGGGCTCACCCTCAGCCTCGGGGCCGCCGCCATCGGGGCGCGTGTGATTGAGGGCACATCGACCACAGCCGTGGAAAACCAATTGGCAATGCGCGGCTATGACTGGGTGGATGTGCAAGGCGACGGGTTGCAGATCGTCCTCACCGGCACCGCGCCGGATGAACAGACGCAATTGGCCGCCCAGCGCGCGGCAGGACATGTGGTCGATCCCTCCCGCGTGATCAATGTGATGAACGTCGTGCAGCAAGAAGCCATTCCCGCACCGCGTTTCTCGATTGAAATTCTGCGCAACGACAGTGGCATTTCGTTGATCGGTCTGGTGCCCAGTGGCTGGGATCGTGATGATTTTGTTCAAAAGCTGAAAAAGGCCAGCGGCACCGGCTCCGTTGCCGACCTTCTGGAACAGGCCGACTACCCAGTGCCCGAGAACTGGGGCGATGCCACCGAATTCGGCCGCACCGCGATTGGCCTTTTGCCGCGCTCGAAAATCTCAATCGCTGCAGATGGGATAACGCTCACGGCTCTGGCCGACAGCAAAGATCAAAAGGTTTCTTTCGAGCGCGCTTTGGTCAAAGCTCTACCGGACACGCTTCCGGTCGCGATCGACGTGGCGGCCCCGCGCCCCGTGATCACGCCCTTCACCGTGCGCTTCATCATCGACGAGGCGGGGCCCCGCTTTGACGCCTGCGTCTCCGAAACGCCCGCCGGCCACGCCCGCATTCTGGCTGCCGCAAAAGCTGCGGGCGTTGAGAACCCGACCTGTACCATCGGCCTCGGCTCGCCTTCGACGCAATGGGCCGCAGCGGTCGAAACCGGCATGCGCGCATTGCAAGACTTGGGTCAGGGCAGCATCACCTATTCCGACGGCGACGTCAGTCTGATCGCCGCCGAGGGTACGTCGGCATCGCAGTTCGATACGGTCGTGGGCGAATTGGAGGCCGATCTTCCCGCGACCTTCACCCTGCACAGCAGCCTGCCGCAAACGCAGACCGAGGCAGACGAGGAAGCCCGCCCCGAATTCATCGTCATCCGTTCGCCCGAGGGCCAGACCCAGCTGCGCGGCCGCATCGCCGACGAGCGCAGCCAGGCCGCGACAGAAGCGCTGGCCAAAGCCGCCTTCGGCAGTCATTCGGTCTATTCCGCGATGCGCGTCGACACCAGCCTGCCGGATGGCTGGTCGCTCCGCGCCATGGCCGCCATCGAGGCGCTGGCCGAGCTGAACCGCGGCTCCGCGACCATGACCGAAGACCATGTGACCATTCGCGGCGAGACCGGCAACGAAAACGCCCGCGCCGAAATCGCGAGCCTCTTGTCCGCAAAACTGGGCGACGGCGAACAATTCACCATCGACGTCACCTATGTGCGGAAACTCGATCCGGTCCTGAATATTCCGACACCGCAAGAATGTGTGGACCGCGCCAATCAACAGATCGCCGCGAACAAGATCGTCTTCGATCCCGGCTCGACTGAACTGAACGATGCGGCCAACGCGACTCTCGATCAGATCGCCGAGGCGCTCAAGGATTGCGAAGATGTCGAGATGGAAATCGGTGCGCACAGCGACAGTCAGGGCGGTGAGGTGATGAACCTCAACCTCTCGACCCAACGCGCCAATTCCGTTTTGGACGGGTTGTTGATGCGCCGTGTGGCTGGCGTGAGCTTTACCGCGCAGGGCTATGGCGAAAGCCAGCCGATCGCGGACAATGACACCGAAGAGGGGCGCGAGGCGAACCGTCGGATCGAATTTAAATTGCTGAACGCAGAGGCGCCGGACACGGCGGCCCCGCAAGATGAGGCACAACAGGAAACATCTGAGGCGACGCAGGGGGAAAATGCGGCGACAGATACGGATGGGGCAGGAGGTGCGGACACCGCATCTGAAGACGGGGAAACCGAAGAATGAACAGAACCGAATTGATCATCGCGACCGCAGTCGTGCTTTTCATCGCCTTTTTGCTGGGCTGGTTTGCGCATTGGCTGATCCATCGCTTTGTGCGCGTGGGTCAGGGCGATATGAATGATCTCGACACGATGGCGCAGCAATTGCACGAGGCCGAAGAACAGCGGGATCAGGCGATCACCTATTATCAGCAACGCGAATCCGAGCTAACCAATCAGGCCAATCAAACCGACGCGGAACTGCGCGCGGCAATGGAAGGCCTGCGCGAGGCACGTCAAGAAGCCGAAGAGCTGCGCGCCTATATCGAGCGGATGAACGCGGGTTGAGACTTCTGAAATCGGCGAGATAGGGCACGCTTGCGACACCAGTTGCAGGCAGCCCGCAGGCGAATGGCGCCTTTACCAGCGGTTCAAAGCCTCTTCATCGGCGTCTTTCGCGGCGACCCAATCGGCGCCCTCGCGCGTCACTTCTTTCTTCCAGAAGGGCGCGCGGGATTTCAGGTAATCCATGAGATATTCCGCCGCCTCAAAGGCCTCGACCCGGTGGCGGGCGGCGGTAGCGACCATCATGATCTGATCGCCGGGGCGGAGTTGGCCATAGCGATGGATCACAAGGCAATCGGTGAGCGACCAGCGCGTGGTGGCCTCTTCCGCGATCTTGATGATCGCCGCCTCACACATGCCAGGATAATGCTCGATCTCCATATGCTCCAGCGTGCCGGTGTCATCGCGGACCAGTCCTGTGAAGCTGACCGTCGCGCCGGTGTTGGGCGCTTTGCCAAAGCCTTTGAGCACTTGGGCGAGATCGAAATCTTCGGACTGGACGGAAATCTGCATCTTAGCCACCTGTCATGGGCGGAAAGAAAGCCACCTCACGCACGCCTGCCAAAGACGCATCGAAGTCGGTCAATTCCTGATCCAGCGCCACGCGCAGGGATTTGAGATCGGAAAACGCCAGATCATAGCGCGGCTCGCGGGCTTTCAACTCGTCGACCAGATCCATCACGGTCGCGGCCTCGGTCTCCACCATTTCGCGGGGCTCACCGATACGTTCACGCACCCATGCGAAATAAAGCACGTCAATCTTCATGGCTGTCTCTCAGATAGGGCATGGCTTTGCTCAGATAATCCCAGCCGGTGATCACGGTCAAAAGCCCGGCGATCCAGAAGATCAGCAGCCCCAGCGTGAACAAGGCCGCAACCGCGGTCGCGCCATAGGCAAAGAGCACCGCAATGGCGACCATCTGCGCCGTGGTTTTCCATTTGGCAAGCTTGGTGACCTTCAAAGTCCCGGCGGTGTCGCCCAGGAATTCACGCAGGCCAGACACGAAGGTTTCGCGCAGCAAAATGAAGGCGGCGGGAATGACGATCAACGCATTCGCGCCATGCAACATGGTCAAAACCGCAATCGCCGTGACCACCATCGCCTTATCGGCAATCGGGTCCAACATGGCGCCGAATTTCGACATCTGGTCCCATTTGCGCGCCAGATAACCGTCGAGAAAATCGGTGATCGAAGCGGAGGCAAACAGGATCAGCGCGGCCCAATCGGCGACGGGGCGCGGCAGGATCAGAAAAACGAGCGCCACACCCGGCGCACAAAGCAGCCGGAAGACGGTGAGGATATTGGGCAGGTTCCATGTCATGGCTCTCTCCTTACCCCGTCACCCGTGCTCATGGAAGAAGTCGTAGATCGTCTGGGCCACTTTCTCTGAAATTCCATCCACCGCCTTGAGATCGGCGAGGTTCGCGCCCGACACCGCCTTGGCGGAGCCGAAATGTGCCAAAAGCGCCCGTTTGCGGGTCGCGCCCACGCCCGGCACTTCATCAAGTTTTGTCAGCCCCATGGCTTTCGAACGCTTCGCCCGGTGGGTGCCGATGGCAAAACGGTGCGCCTCGTCACGCATGCGTTGGATAAAATAGAGCACCGGATCGTTGCGGCGGAGCGCCATGACACGGTGGCCGATGCGATGGAATTCCTCCTTACCCTGATCGCGGTCGATGCCCTTGGCCACGCCGATCATCGGCACATCGGTGACGCCTTGTTCGACCATGATCTCATGCACGGCGGAGACCTGCCCGGCGCCGCCGTCGATCAACAAGAGATCGGGCCAGAGACCTTTGGAACGATCCGGGTCGTCTTTCAAAAGGCGTTTGAAACGACGGGTCAGCACCTCTTTCATCATGCCAAAGTCATCGCCCGGCGTGATGTCGTCGCCGCGGATGTCGTATTTGCGGTACTGGTTTTTCATGAAGCCTTCCGGCCCCGCGACAATCATCGCGCCAACCGCATGCGCGCCCTGAATGTGGGAGTTGTCGTAGACCTCGACGCGCGCGGGCACACGCGGCAGGTCAAAGGCCTCTTTGAGACCTTCGAGCAGTTTTTCCTGCGCGGCGCCTTCGGACATTTTGCGGCCCAGACTTTCGCGGGCATTGCGCAGTGCGGAGGCAATCAGCTCCTGCTTCTCGCCCCTTTGCGGGACGAGGATTTCGATCTTTTTGCCCGCCTTTTCCGACAGCGCCTCGGCCATCAACTCGCGCTCTTCGATGTCATGCGACAGGATCAACTGGCGCGGCGGATCGCGTTTCTCATAGAATTGCCCAATGAAACCGGCCAAGACCTCTTCGGCCTCCGCCCCATTGGTTTTCGGATAGAAATCCTTATTGCCCCAGTTCTGATGCGCGCGGATAAAGAAGACCTGAACACAGGCCTGCCCGCCCTCCATATGCAGCCCGATCACATCGCCCTCGCCCACCGTGCGCGGGTTGATGCCTTGGGCGGTTTGCACATTGGTGAGCGCGCGAATGCGGTCGCGCAGCCCGGCCGCCTTCTCGAACTCCATGGCGTCAGAGGCCTCTTGCATGTCATGGGCCAGCTTTTCCTGAAGCCCAGAGTGCCGCCCCTGCAAGAACCGCTCCGCCTCATTCACAAGTTCGGCGTAATCCTCTTTTGAGATCTTGCCCACACAAGGCCCGGTGCAGCGTTTGATCTGATATTGCAGACAGGGCCGCGTGCGAGACTCAAAGTCCACATCCGAACAATTCCGTAGCAAAAACACCTTTTGCAGCTGATTGAGCGTGCGATTGACCGAAGAGGCCGAGGCGAAGGGGCCATAGTACGACCCTTTGCGCTTGCGCGCGCCGCGGTGTTTGGTGATCTGCGGAAACTCATGATCATGGGTGACGAGGATATTCGGAAACGACTTGTCGTCGCGCAACAATACGTTGTAGCGCGGCTTCAATTGCTTGATCAGGTTTTGCTCTAAGAGCAGCGCTTCGGTTTCTGTCCGCGTGGTCAGGAACATCATCTGCGAGGTCTCGGAAATCATCTTGGCGATCCGCGCCGAATGCCCCGAGGGACGCGCGTAATTCGAGACCCGGTTTTTCAGGTTCTTCGCCTTGCCGACATAGAGCACGTTATGTTCGGGATCGAGCATGCGATACACGCCCGGCGAGCCGTCGAGCTGTTTGACATAGGCGTCGATCACCTTGTAACCGCGCGGGATGTCCTTGCTCTCCTCTGGGCGCTCCAAAGCGCTTTCTTTTGGGGTCGTCTCTTCGCTCATCTACCCGTCTCTGATTCCCGTCTCTGGCTGCAATCTTATCGCACTGGGGGCAAGAGGAAACTCATCCACGATTCCTGTGGATAACCCTGCCGATAAGTTTTCGTGAACCGTGATTTTCCCTTGTTTCCGTGTGTTTTCGTGAGTTTGCCCAAAAAACAGTCATATTTTTAAGCCATTGATTTTAAATGAAATATTTTAAAGTACCGCGCAAATCATTGAAATGATTTACATTTTAGTAACGAAAATGAAACAAATCAGCCCAAGGTGCAAAACTTTCCGCGTCCGCCTGCCGCGGGGTCACTCTGTGACATCCACATCCGGCGTTTCCCAAGCCAGGTGTTGACCGCTATCGGGGCAAATCAATTGCCCTGTCACAGCGTTTGCAGCGCACAGATAGCGCAGCGCCTCACAGATGTCCTCCGGGTCGGCCCCGCGCTGCAAAAGCGTGGCGCTTTGCTGGGTGGCGAAGGCCTCATCCGACTGACGCGCACCTTGCAAGGTCGGGCCCGGCCCGATGCCATTCACACGCACCTTCGGGGCCAGTGCTTGCGCCGCCGTTTGCGTCAGGGTCCAGAGCGCGGATTTGGCCAAAGTGTAGCTCATGAACTGCGGCGTCAACTTTCGTACCCGCTGGTCGATCATATTGACGACAAGCGCCTGTGCGCAGGGCCGCCCACGCGCGTCCATAACCGGCTCTGGCACTTGCGCCGCGAAGGCTTGCAGCAACACGAAGGGCGCGCGCAGGTTGCTTTCCATGTGCCGATCCCAACTTTGACGGCTGACATCCGGCAGGGTGTCTTGTTCGAAAATCGAGGCGTTGTTCACCAAAAGCGTCAAAGGCCCGCCCAGGGCCTCCACCGCACGCCGCACCAGCGTCTCGACCTGCGCTTCGTCCAAAAGATCGGCCTGGAGCACAGAGGCCTTGCGCCCCATGGCGCGCAGCTTGGAAACCAAATTCCCCGCGGCCTCAGTCGAACGGTTGCAATGAACCGCGACATCGAACCCGTCCTCCGCCAAGGCCAAAACCATAGCCCGACCAAGCCGATGCGCCGCCCCGGTTACAAGCGCTCTTTTGTCCCGCAAAATCCTCTCCTCAGCTCAAAACAGCCAACACGTAGAGGACATATAGGGCGGAAAGGACGATCCCCCAAAGTCGGGTGATGTCGATGCGTTTGAGGACGAAAAGACCAAGCAGGACCGAGGCGCCGAACATCACCCAGATGTCAAAGCGCAACAATTCGGGATCGACCGGAAGCGTGCCCACAAGACTCGACACACCGATGATGCCCAAAAGGTTGAACATGTTCGAGCCGATGACGTTGCCAAAGGCCACATCGGCCTGTTTGCGCAGCGCCGCCATGACTGTGGTCGCAAGCTCCGGCAAAGAGGTGCCAAGGGCCACAAGCGTCAGGCCGATCACGGTCTCCGACACACCGAAGGCCCGCGCAATATTGGTAGACGATTCAACCAGAATATTCGCGCCCAGAGGCAAGCCAATGAGACCCGCGATGAGAAACCCGATGATCTTGGTCCAGGGCATATCGGGGTCGGCACCTTCGACCTCTTCTTCCTCGACCTCACGCTGCGCCACACGGTGACAACGGGCCTGATAGATCGCATAGCCGATCATCGAAAACAGCGCGGCCAAAAGGACGATCCCGGAAATCCAATCGAATTGGCCCCGGAAAGCCAGAAGAATGAACACCACGCTGGCGCCGATCATCTGGAGGTAGGAGGCGCGGGTGGAATTGTCGATCACATGCAGCGTCGAAATCAGCGCGGGCACACCCAGCACCAACAAGACGTTGGCGGTGTTCGAGCCGATCACATTCCCCAGCGCCAGCCCCGGCACCCCGTCGAAAATCGCCGAGACGGAGACCAAAAGCTCAGGCGCGGAGGTGCCAAAGGCCACAACGGTCAGCGAGACGATGAGCGCCGGAATGCCCAACCGCAGCGACAGGTTTACGGCGCCGCGCACCAACATGTCGCCCGCCACGAGCAAAAGTACCAAACCGGCGACCGCGTAAATGAAATCCATCAGGGTTTGCCCTTTTCACAGGCGCATGCGCCCTTGCCTATTTTGTAACGCCCGCAGCGGGGGCATTTCATGTCTTTGAGTTTTTGCTGTCCAGGAAAGCGCAAGCGTCCGAAGAGGGCCAAGACCATCATGAAGATCAGGAAAACGCTGATGACCTTGAACATCATGATGTTACAGCCCGAACCTGGCCCAAAGCGCCTGTTCTTCGACCTGTGCCGTCAGTCCGGAGGCCAGTTCGGTCCCGAAGCGACGCAGCAGCGGGCGTTTCGGCCCGAACACCGTCAGCCGAACCTTGTCGCCGTAAATCTCTTTCATCTTCGGCACCAGATGGCCGAGACCGTCTGCAAGGCCCAGTTCGACCCCCTTCGCCCCGGTCCAGAACGCGCCATCGAACAGTTCGACCTCTTTCGAGAGCCGTTCCGCGCGGGACGTGGTGACGTGCTGGATAAAGGCCTCGTGGATCTCTTCCTGAAGCCCTTTGATCCGCGCCACATCTTCGGGGTTTTCGGGCCGGAACGGGTCCATCTGGCTTTTCGATTTTCCAGAGGTATAGACACGACGCTCGATCCCATGCTTGGCGATCAGCTGATCGAAACCGAAGCCCGCAGAGATCACGCCGATGGAGCCGACGATGGAGCTTGTATCGACGAAAATCTTATCGGCGGCACAGGCCAGCCAATAGCCGCCCGAAGCCGCGACATCCTCGACAAAAGCATAGACCGGAAGCTCTTTTTCCGCCGCCAAACGCGAAATCCGCGCCGCAATCAAGGACGACTGCACCGGCGATCCGCCCGGCGAATTGATCGACAAAGCCACCGCCGCAGGCTTGCCCTTGCGAAAGGCGCGCTCGATGGCGGGGGCGAGGCTTTGGTCATTCAAGCCGCCCTGACGGGTCATGATCGCGCCATTCAGGCGCACGACATTGACCCGCGGAGGGCTATGGCGAAAAGGGATGCGAAGTTTCATGCCCTTGGATGTAAAGTGCCCCCCCCGGACAAACAAGGGCGCGAGACAAAGCCCCGCGCCCTTTTTTTTCACTCAATACTCAGATCACATCAGTCTTCGGCGCAGGCTTTGAAAGCGCCCGCCAATTCGTCCATGAATTCGCCATAAAACGCGGCCCCCGGTGTCAGATCGACACCCAGCGGGTCGATGACGGCGCTTTTGGCCTCGGTGCCGTCCAGCACGGTATCGACGAGGCCCGCATTGAATTGCGGCTCGGAGAACACGCAGGTGATGCCGATCTCTTTCACCTTGTCCTGAATTTCACGAATGCGCGCAGGACTTGGCGCCGTGGCGTCGCTGATCGAGATCGAACCCGCAGCCGACAGGCCGAAACGGTTTTCGAAATACTGGTAGGCGTCGTGGAAGACGATGAAATTCATATCGGCGAGCGGCACCATCTCGGCCTGAATCTCCGCGATTTTCACGTCCAGCGCCTCTTGCGCGGCAGCAGCATTGGCACGGTAGGTTTCGGCGTTTTCCGCGTCGAGTTCTGCGAGATCTTCGGCAATCACCCCCAACCACACGCGGGCATTCATCGGGTCGAGCCAGGCGTGACCATCGGCTCCCTCGTGGGCATGATCATGGTCATGATCGTCGTGCGCGTCTTCGTGGTCATGATCATGCTCATCCGCCGCGTGATCGTGCTCGTCATGATCGTGGTCATGGTCGTCATGTGCATGGTCGTCGTGATCGTGATCATGTGCTTCATCGGCGTGATCATGGTCACCATGATCATGCACATGTTTCTCGAACGTTGCCCCTTCGCGCACCTCCAGAACCGTGGCCCCCTCGACCGTCGCGAGCGGCACGGAAAGCGTCTGTTGCCCAACCTCTTCGATCACCTCTTCGAGCCAGGGCTCGATTGTCGGCCCGGTCCAGAACACGACATCCGCGTCCTGCACGGCTTTCGCCTCTGACGGGCGCAGCGAGTAGCCATGCGGCGAGGTACCTTGCGGCATCAACACGGAGGGCGCACCAAGATCGCCCATGACCTGCGACACCAAAGAATGAATCGGCGCCATATCGGCCACGACATTGGGCACTTCGGCCTGCGCTGCGGTGACCTGTGCAAAATGAGCGCCCGCGAGAACAGGGACAAAGAAAAGGGAGGAACGTAGGGTCATCGGAGCCTCTATGTTATGTTATTACGTGACGGGCTTGATATATCACAGGTGATAACATATCAAGCCCTCCTGTCACGAGTCTTGCAAAAGACCCACCCCGCGCCTCGCGCCCTTACGGAGCACAGTCCCATGGACCCGAACCCGATCGGATTTCAAAAGCACGATCACAGCCATTGCGTCGCGGATGCCGTCGCCGAGGCAGATCGGACCTGTCAAAAGGCCGGGTTGCAATTGACGCCGGTGCGCAAACGCGCCTTGGAGATTTTGCTCGAAGAACACCGTGCTTTGGGCGCCTATGACGTGCTGGCGCGCTTAGCGGAAGACGGGTTTGGCAGCCAACCGCCCGTGGCCTACCGCGCGCTCGATTTTCTGACGAAAAACGGCTTTGCCCATAAGATCGAGCGGCTGAACGCCTTTATCGCCTGCGCGCATCCGGGCGACATTCACACGCCGGCGTTCCTGATCTGCACCACCTGCGATGCGGTGGCGGAGGCGGAAACCGACCCCTCGCACAGCCTGTTGAACCAGATCGCCGACACCACAGGATTCCGCATCAGCCGCGCGGTGCTGGAGGCAGAGGGCACCTGCCCCAATTGCCTCGCGAACGATCAGGCGAAAGACCCGAAATGAGCCTCGTTTCCGTAGACACGATCAGCCTGCACCTTGGTGGGCGTCAGGTGCTGGATCAGGTCTCGCTCGACATCGAGCCGGGGGAGATCGTCACCATCGTCGGACCGAACGGCTCCGGCAAATCGACGCTTTTGCGTGTCATCATCGGGGCGCTTTCGCCCAAGATCGGCAAGATCACCCGCAAAAAAGGTCTCAAGATCGGCTATGTGCCACAAAAGCTGCATATCGACCCGACCCTGCCGCTGACCGTGCGCAGGTTCCTGTCACTGCCGAAACGGGTGAGCGATGAGGCCGCCCATGCCGCGCTTCATGATGCCGGCGCAGGCCATCTGTGCCATCATCAGATGACATCGCTCTCGGGCGGGCAATTTCAACGCGTGCTTCTGGCACGTGCGCTTTTGACCAATCCCGATCTGTTGATTCTGGATGAAGCCACCCAAGGCCTCGACCAACCCGGCTCCGCCGATTTCTACAGCCAGATCGAGCGGCTGCGCCGTGAAAAAGGCTGCGCCGTGCTCATGGTGTCGCATGAGCTCCATGTCGTGATGGCGGCCTCGGATCGGGTGATCTGTCTCAATGGTCACGTCTGTTGTCACGGCGCGCCGGACCATGTCGCCTCCGCGCCAGAATACCGCGCGCTCTTTGGCACCGGTACCCATGGCGCGCTGGCGCTTTATCGCCACGACCATGACCACGACGCTTGCGATCACGATCATTCCCATGACACAGCACATAAGGAAAGCGCATGAGCCTTTTGGATGATTTCATCGTCCGCGCGGTCTTGGCCGGGCTGGGCCTCGTTCTGGCCGCCGCCCCGCTGGGCTGTTTCGTCGTCTGGCGGCGCATGGCCTATTTCGGCGATGCGACGGCGCATGCCGCGCTTTTGGGCGTCGCTTTGGCGCTGGCCTTCAACATCTCGATTTTTGTCGGCGTCTTGAGTGTCGCGCTGATCATGGCCGTCACCGTCTCTGCGCTCTCGGGCCGGGGCTTTGCCATGGACACCATCCTGGGCGTCATGGCGCATAGTTCGCTGGCCTTCGGCCTCGTCGCGGTGTCTTTTGTGCCGGGCGTTCGGGTCGATCTCATGGCCTATCTCTTCGGGGATATTCTGGCCGTCGGGCGCAGCGATCTTTTGGTGATCTGGCTTGGTGCGGCTTTGGTCGTCGGGCTGTTGTATTGGCGCTGGTCGGCGCTTTTGACCGCGACGCTCAACCCCGATCTGGCCTATGCCTCCGGCATCTCGCCCAAGCGCGAACAGATGATCCTGTCGCTCGCTCTCGCTCTGGTCGTCGCCGTCGCCATCAAAGTGGTCGGCACGCTTTTGATTGCCGCGATGCTGTTGATCCCGGCCGCCAGTGCGCGCACCTTTTCCCGCACGCCCGAGCGCATGGCCGTCATCGCCATGGTGATCGGCGTGATGTCCATATTTGGCGGTATCCAGAGTGCCTTTACTTTTGACACGCCAACCGGCCCGACCATTGTCTGCGTCGCGGCGCTGTTGTTTGTGGTGGCCAATCTGGTGCGGCTTTTACGATCTCAAATCAAATCGTAACTTTCCCCTAATCCGCATGACACCAATTCAATTCAGCGCCTCTTTCAGGGATTTGGGAACAGAGGGCTGATCGCTCAAATCCAGTGAAGTCAAGAGATCTATAAGGTGCCGCATCATTAAATCCTGAGCGAGATCGCCATCCTGGCGTAACATCGCCTGGATCAACCCGTCATGCGCGTGATTGTCACAAAGCGCTGTGCGCCGCTGCCAGTAGAGCGCGATGATGAGCGACGAACGCGCCACAAGCTGTGCAATGAAATCGGCGATAATAGACTGATCGGCGATGCGCGCGATCTCGATGTGAAACAGGCCCGACAAATGCAGCGCACGCCCTGTCTCACCCGCGGCGAGCGCCGCATGCTCGCTCTCGATGTGGCGCTTCATATTTTCTATGTCTGCCGCGGTCGCCCGCTCTGCAGCGGCTTTCGCCGTGCGCGGTTCCAAAAGGATACGCGTTTCAAAAACTTCACGCGCCTCACGCAGCGACGGTTGCGCCACAAAGGCGCCCCTGTTGCGTTTGAGATCGACCAAACGATCATGGGCCAGCTGTTGAAGAGCGGCACGCACAACCGTGCGGCTGACCCCATAAATTTCACCGACCTCATCTTCACTCAGCTTCATACCCGGCGAGAGACGATGTTCATGGATGGCCTGCGCCAGGCTTTCTGACACCCTCGCGCTGCCATTTTCCCTTTGCTCCGTCCGCGCCTGCATAGCCCTTCCCCTTTACTCTGCACCTCTGTACAGCCTTAACCTTGCACCACAAATTTCATACCGATGGTGTGAATGATATTGTTCACCTCATTGCATACAAAATTATTGCATAATTCATGCAGAGTTACATACACCGCGCATAATCGGCAGGCAATTTACGCTCTGAACAGAGGCGAAAACCTGTGGTGTGTGATTCTTCGGCCTCCGACAGGAAATCGCTCTCTCGGTCAGGCTTTGTCGTCGCTCACCGCGACCGACAGAAAGCTGTTATCCAAAGCGTCTTGCGGGCTCACCGTTTCAATGAGACGCGAGCCAGGCGACATTGCCACGCGCCAAAAGGCTGTCGTCGGGAATATCGGGAAGACCCTGCGGCACAGTTCTCGATGCCACATCGACAGACGCCTCATAGTCCAACCCCAAGACGCGCAACATCATCGCAACAAAGGCCACCACATTCCCGTCCTCGCCCGTCATGATCCGGCGTAAAATCGCAATGGTGCCGACTTCGAGCATGTCGAAAATCAGACTCTCAGGCACGTCTTGAAAAACGCCACTTTCGATCCCGTCAGAGATAAAACTTGGGCCCGCCTCGCAAAGCACGGAAGCAAAGCTAAAACTGCGCCGCCCCAAACGTGCCGTGAATTCCAGGAAAAGCGTGTTATGTCGCGCGATCTCGATAAAGACGTGAATACCATGCGCGATGCGCTCCGCGGGTGACAGGTTGTGATCAATGGTGTCTTTGACCAAAAGAACCACCTCACGGCCCAGAGCGATCCGCGCCGTTTCCAAAGCCTCTTCGATCGTGTCGAAATAATTGTAAAACGTCCCGCGTGACACGCCCGCGCGGCTCACCACATGGTCGATCACCGTGCCGTTCACCCCCCGTTCGGCAAAGACCAGAATCGCCGCCTCGATCAGCCGCTCCTGCGTCTTTTGCCGCCGTGCTTGACCAACCCGCGTGCGATGATCCTCTTGTTGTTGCTCAGGCATGTCGCTCAGTCCTTCGCCTCGGGTTTGACGCCGAACACGATGCAATAGAGCGCGGGCGCGAAGAGCAATGTGATCAGCGTCCCCGCGATGATGCCACCCATCATGGCATAAGCCATCGGCCCCCAGAACACCTGACGCGAGATCGGGATCAGCGCCAGTGACGCGGCAGCAGCCGTCAAAAGGATCGGACGCGCGCGACTGTCGGAGGCTTCAAAGACGGCCGCCCAGCGCGATTTGCCCTCGCGGCGCAAATCTTCGATCGCCTGAATGAGAATGATCGAGTTGCGGATCAGAATGCCGAAGAGGGCCAGGACCCCCAGCAGCGCCACAAAGCCCATTGGCGCACTGGCGGACAAGAGCGAGGCCACCACACCGATCAGCCCCAAAGGCGCGACGGCCATAACCACGAACATCAGGCGGAAGCTCTGCACCTGGATCATCGTCAGCGTCAGAATGATCAGCACCATGATCGGCATCACTGCCACGATGGGCGCTTGACTGTCGGCGCTGCTTTCCACCGTACCGCCGACCTCGACCGTATAGCCGCGCGGCAATGTCTCGGCATACTGCGCAACGGCGGGCGCGAGATCATCGACAATGGTCGCAGGCAGATCGTCATTGGCAATTGCCGCCTTGACGGTGATCACTGGCGCGCGGTCTTCTTGGCGGATCAGCGGCTGTTCAGTCACCCAATCCAGCGTCGCGATGGAGGACAGCGGGATGGCCACGCCTTGAGTGTTGGCGAATTGCAGGTTCTCCAAGGCCGTCAGGGTCTTGCGATCCTCTTCGGCACCGCGGATTTCGACATTGATCAGATCGCGATTCTTGCGGATCTGGGTCACGGTCGAGCCCTCGAAGAGCGACGACAGAACGCCCGCCACATCGGACTGCGTCAGACCTAATTGCCGCAAACGCGCCTGATCGAGATCGACCCGCACCACCCGCGTCGGTTCATTCCAATCGAGGGCAATCGCCGTCAGCCGATCATCCGCCGCAATCGCCGCCGCAAAGGCGCGGGCATGATCGCGCAACTCGGCATAATCCGGCCCGGAGACGCGATATTGCACCGGCTTGCCGACCGGCGGCCCCAACTCGAAGGTTTTCGGATAGAATTCCGCCGAGGGCAGCGCCTCGGAATAGTCACGGATTTTCGCGATCAATCGATCCCGCGCCTCCAGATCCGGGGTCATGATCAAAAGCTGGCCGATGTTGGGACCGGGCGTGAGAGATTCGAGCGTCAAGACGACACGCGGCGCGCCCGTTCCGGCGTAAGACGTCCAAAAGCTCACCTCATCCTGATCCTTCAGCCACGTCTCAAAAGTGGCGATGGTGCTGTCGGTCGCATAGATGCTCGCATTCTGGCGCAGGGTGACATCGACCACGACTTCGGGGCGATCCGAGCTTGGGAAGAACTGTTGTTCGACCTTCGTCATCCCCACGACAGAGAGGCCGAACACGACGAATGTCAAAAGCACGGTGAGGACTTTATAGCGCATCGCCAGCCGCAACATGACGTGGAACCGACGCCGCAGCCAGCCTGGCTCGCCGTCATGATGTTTCCAGTTTTTCGGCAGGAAGGTGGCGCCCAAAACGGGGGCAAAAAGCACCGCGACGATCCAGCTCAGCACCAGAGAGATTGCGATCACGTAGAACAGCGTGCGGGTGTATTCGCCCGCCTGCGAGCTGTTCAGACCGATGGGAATGAACCCCGCCGTGGTGATCAGCGTGCCGGTCAGCATCGGCCAGGCAATCGAGGTCCAGGCATAGGACGCCGCCTTGCGCCGCCCCTCGCCAAGCTCCAGCCGCGAGATCATCGTCTCAATCGCGATCATCGCGTCATCGACCAAAAGGCCCAGCGCGATGATCAAGGCGCCCAGGGAAATCCGCTGCAACGTGATGCCCAGCATTTCCATGAACACAAAGGTCAGTGCCAGAACGAGCGGGATTGTCAGGCTGACGACAAAGCCCGCGCGCATGCCCAAAGATACGAAACTCACCGCCAAAACGATCACCACCGCTTCGATCAATGCCTTGACGAAATGGCCCACAGAATCGTCCACCACCTTCGGCTGATCGGCGACGTGATGCATCTCGATCCCCATCGGCAAAAGCGCGGCCTGCTCCATCATCGTGCGGTCAAGCTCCTCGCCGAAATCGAGGATATTGCCGCCTTCCAGCATGCCGATCTTGAGCCCTATGGCGGGCTCGCCGTTAAAGCGGAACAGCTCACTCGGCGGATCGTCATAGCCCTCGGAAATCTCGCCGACATCCGAAAGCGTGAAGAAAATATCGCCCGAGCGCAAAGGCGCCTGGGCCAGAGCTTCGACCGTGTCGAACTGGCCTGAGACACGCAGCAGGATGTTCTCGTCTTGCGTGGAAATCATCCCCGAAGGCACAATCGCGTTTTGCGCCGACAAGGACGACAGAACCGCACCGGCGTCGAGGCCAAAGGCCGCCAGACGACGCGCGGAGAATTCGAGGTGGACAACCTGATCGCGGGTGCCGAACAGTTCCACCTTGCCCGCATCATCAAGGCTTTGCACCACATCGCGGATGTCCTCGACATAGTCTTTCACCTCTTCGGGCCGGAACCCGTCGGAGGTGAAGGCATAGATCGTGCCGAACACATCGCCAAAATCGTCATTGAAGGAAAAGCCTTGAAATTCCGAGGGAAACTCACCGCGAATGTCGGACATCATCTGACGCACACGCGTCCAGGAGGGCGAGACCTCGCGGTTCGGCACATCGTCGCGCAGATCGACATAGACCATGGCGATGCCGGGATAGGTCACCGAACGCGTGCCATCAAGGGTCGGCAATTCCTGCAACTTCCGCTCGATCCGGTCCGTGACCTGCGTCACAGTTTCTTCAGCGGTCGCCCCCGGTAGGCTGGCGGAGACAATCATGGTGCGGATGGTGAAGGACGGGTCCTCTTCGCGCCCCAAACGCATATAGCTCAGGGCGCCGGCCACCACCGCGACAAGCATCATGAACCAGATAAAGGAGCGATGCCCCAGCGCCCAATCGGACAGGTTGAACCCCTTCATTGCAAACGCTCCCCGACCTCTTGGCCGTCTTCCAATCCGTGAACCCCATGGGTGATGATCTCGTCGCCTTCTGCGAGGCCCTCGGTGATCACGATGCGACCCCCGACCTCGGCGCCCAGCGTGACAGGCGTGAAATGCGCGATCCGTTTTTCTCCCTCTGTCGTGATACGCCAGACGCCGGGCCTCTTTTGCGTCAGGATCGCGCTTTGCGGCAGGGTCATGACGGGTGCTGCGTCGCTATTGTAGCTGGCCGTAATCAGCGTCCCGATGCGGTAGTCCTTAGGCGGGTCGATGAGGATCAGGCGAAGCCGCCGGGTGTCCAGACTGGTCTCCGCGACAGGTTCGATCACATTCAACTCAGCCTCGACAGGCGCAACCCCTTCGGCGCGGTGATAGACCGTGAAACGCCCATGCGCCGGGATGATCATGGCAAAGCTTTCAGCCACGTCGATGATCGCCTCGCGCCCCGTCGGATCGGCGATTTCCATCACGCTCACGCCGGGGCTGATCATCGTGCCAGGCTCGACATTGGTGTTCAGAACAATGCCATCACGTGGCGCGATCAACTGACCATAGCCCGCCGCCTCGCGCGCACGCACCAGATCGGCGCGCGCACTTTCCGCCTGAGCCAGCGCAGCATCACGTGCGGCGCGCGCCGCTTCGATCTGCGCCGTGGTGGCGACATTGCGGGCCAAAAGCGCTGCGACACGATCATATTGCGTCTGCGCGAATTCTGCCTGCGCCTCGGCCGAGGACAAGGCTGCCTCGGCGACTGTGACATCCTGCGCCAGCGTGATCTGATCGAGCGTCGCAAGTCCTTGCCCTGCCTTGATCCGGTCCCCCGCCTCGACATTCATCGCGGCCAAACGCCCGCTGGTCTGAAACGCCAGAGCGGCGACATCTTCGCCCCGGATCACACCGGAGAACTGACGCTCTTCAACTGGATTTGCAGAGATGAATTCCGTGACGACGGGGCGCACCCCATCGACCACAACCTCGGAGGTTTGGACCGGACCTGCGGCAAACAATGGAGAGGCCAGACAGAGACAAAGGCTCAAAGCGATCCTTTTCATTGTGTCGCCTCCATGGTCTGGACGGCACGCCCGTCATACAAAAGATGCGATCCGGCGCCGACGACAAGATCGCCATCGTTCAGCCCATCAGACAATTCGATTTGTGTATCGTCATAGCCCGCAATCGTCACCGGCGTCAGGGACACGGTGAAACTTTCGGGGTCGACCCGCCAGACCGCTGGCCCCTCGGCGTTGGCGCTCAGAGCAGTCCAGGGCAGAACGATCCGCGTATCGGTCATGACGGCGGCGCGACCGGAAATCGACGTGCCGATGGGAATGTCATCCGCACGCTCTCCGGGAATATCAGCCCGAATTTCGACCGTGCCGGTATTGGTCAAAACCGGCAGCACCTCTGTCACCGACGCCAGAAACGGCGGCAAGGCGCCGTTCGGGTCCAACTCGACCTCGCGCCCACGCATCCGCGACAGGCCCGCCGCGTCAGGGGCGAGAAAGACGGCCTGCAAGTCGCCTTCGGGGGCAAGCTGCACCACGGCTTTGCCGGCTGAGACCACCTCGCCAAGGTCCACAAAACGGTCCGTAACGATCACGTCGCGTGCGGCACGTAGAATCGTATCGTCATTGGCCTGTTCCGCCGTTTCCAAAAGGGCTGCGGCCTGATCCCGTGTGGCCTTTGCGGCCAGATAGCTTTGCTGCGCCTCGTCATATTGCGCCTGTGTGCCGACGCCGCGATCCAAAAGGCTCTGGGCACGGCTGCGGGCCTGATCTGCCTGAACAAGCGCGGCCTCTGCCGCATCAAGATTGGCCTTCGCTGCGTCCAACTCGGCGACAATATTGGTCTGGTCGATCCGCGCGATCACCTCGCCCGCTTTGAAATGCATGCCGATCTCGGCGTTGAACACGTCGATCTGGCCACCGCGCCGAAACGATGCCGGAAAACTGTCGGAGGCCTCGACCGATCCGACCAGACGCAACTCCTGTTCTATGGGATGCGATTGGGCTTTGATCACTTCGACGGTCACTGGGGTCTCTGCCCCGGCGCAGACAGGAAGCATCGCCATCGCGATCCATCCGACAGTTTTTCGCAGGGTCCTCACGGTCTGTCTCCTGACATATTTCCGAACCTACAAGAGGTCACCACATTGGCAGACATCAAGCTTTGTTCTCTTCAAACATTAGAAATGACAACTTCGTCAATATTAAAATTTTTCCATGCTTCTTTTTGTGACCCTGACTTTCGGCGACATCTTTTAAAAATTCATGCACAGACAAAGTTGACAAAAAAACTAAGGTTTAATATCCACGAAATAGGACCGAAGCACTTCGGTGAGTCGCGTAACCTGCGCGGCATCCTTGGCAAGCAGAGGCGACACACGTCCAGCCAGTCTTGGTGATCTTAAAACTCGAGAGAAACGCACCGCCCATCACAAGGCGGATCAACATGACTGATGAAAACGACAAGACCATAAAGGCCCCTGACATGAACGCATATGTAACCACCATGACCGCAGACGCCGATCAGCTTCCCCCCGTCGATGCCCGCAGCCTGATTGCCGATGGCACCACCCGACAGATCAATCTGGACGGTCAGCTTTACACCCTGCGCATCACCCGCGCCGGCAAGCTCATCCTGACCAAATGACATCGCACCGGCGGAGATCCCTGATGCGCGCGCCACGTTCGGAGAGGTGAGGACCGCTTTGCGCTCTATTTCCTCTATTGCGCTGCGGGGATAGATGACAAGCGCCTGCATCTTCTGGGCGTGATCTGTGCGACGACAGTTCAGTCGCCCTGTCTGTCATAAGTATCACACGAGACCGCACAGGTAATGGACCCTCTGCGCTGGCTGCTTCATTCTGGCAGCAAATCAGCAACGGACCAAGACCTTGACTCGCATCGAACATATTGAAGCAAAAATCATCGACGTGCCCACCATTCGCGGGCATGTCCTTGCCATGACCACAATGTTGGCGCAGTCCTTTGTGCTTGTCCGTGTCAAGTTTTCCGATGGCTCAGAAGGCATTGGTGAAGGTACTTCCATTGGGGGGCTGAGCTATGGGGCCGAAAGCCCGGAAAGCATTCGCTCCGCAATTCTGACCTATATCGCGCCGATGCTCATGGATCAGCCGGCAGATAATGTGAATGCCGCAATCCAGCGTATGGATATGGCCGTGAAGGGCAATAACATCGCCAAGGCCGCCGTGGAGATGGCGCTTTGGGACGGGCTGGCGCGCCGCCAGGGGATGGCGTTGGCCGATCTGTTCGGTGGCGCTGTGCGAACTTCTGTGCCCTGCGCCTGGACGCTGGCGAGCGGGGTGTCCGAAAAGGACATCGACGAAGCGCACGAGATGCTCGACACCAAGCGTCACAACATCTTCAAGCTGAAGATCGGCAAACGCCCCGTGCGCGAAGACATCGCCCATGTCGCCGCCATCGCCAAAGCCGTCGGAGATCGCGGCCAGATCCGGGTCGATGTAAATCAAGCGTGGTCTCTGCACGATGCGCGCTGGGGTCTTTCCGGGCTTGAGGACATCGGCTGTACGCTTGCCGAACAACCCATCGTGGGATCGGATCGAGCAGGCATGGCGGAACTCACTGCCGCGCACCGGATCGCCGTGATGGCGGACGAGGGTCTGAGCGGGCCTGTCTCTGCCATGGCCTATGCCTGTGACCGCGCCGCCGATGTGTTTGCCGTCAAGGTGGCACAATCGGGCGGGATTAAACGCGCCAGCGAAGTGTGTGCCATGGGCGAAGCGGCAGGCATTGGGCTCTATGGCGGCACCATGCTGGAGAGCGGTGTGGGCACCGCGGCAGCGCTGCATCTCTTTGCCACGGTAGACCACATGACCTTTGGGTGCGAATTGTTCGGCCCCTTGCTTTTTGCTGAGGAAATCCTGGAGACACCGCTCAGCTATCGCGATTTCGAGATTCACCTGCCCGAAGGCACCGGCATCGGCGTGTCCCTCGACGAAGACAAGCTTGCGCGGTTTGAACGCGACGGGGTGAAAGGTGGGTTGCGTGCTGTGAGCGCATAAAACTCACAGCGATCACAGTCACAACGTCTTGCGCGCCACCGACTGTGCGATCGTCAGAAAATTCTTCACATGCACGCCCTGTTCATCGAGACGATGGCTGACCGAAAGCGATGTGTTGTCCAGCCCGGGATCAATTGTCAGAAACCGGATGCCGTTGCGCTGCGCGGTTGCGACAGAGGCGGGCACGATACAAATACCTTCGCCGATGGCAACAAGGCTCAGCGCGGTTTGCAAATCCATCGTGAAGACACGCTTCAGATCGGAAAAACCTTTTTCCTCAAGGTTTGAGATGACGAAATCCGCGTAGCTCGGACGCGGAACTTCGGGGTAGAGAATGATATTCTGCCCGCTGGCAGACGCGGGCGTAAACCGATCAGAGGGCCCCGGCTGAAACATGTCCGGCACAGCGGCGACCAAGGCCTCCTCGGCCAGAAAACGGGTGTGAAACTCCGTATCTTTCAACGCGGGCCGGGCGAAGGCGACATCAATTTCGCGCCGCACAAGAGAGCGTTGCAAACGCGCGTTGTTCATTGGAAACAGGCCAAGGCTCACATCCGGGTAATGCGCACGGTAGGATTTGACGATGTTGGGCAATAGCCCATAGGTCGACGAGCCGACAAAACCGATCCGAAGCCGCCCTTCTGCGCCCTGACCAATGCGGCGCGCCTCCAGTATCGCCTCATCGCGTTGCGCCAAAATAGAGATGACGCGTTTATAAAGCGTCTCGCCCGCCTGTGTCAGGGTGATCGCATTGCGGCCCCGATTGAACAGAAGCACTCCGATGTCCGTTTCGATCTGTTTGATCTGACGGCTGAGCGGGGGTTGCGCCATGTCGAGCCGCTCCGCCGCACGTCCGAAATGCAGCTCCTCCGCCACGGCCACGAAATATTTCATCTGCCGGATATCCATATCCGCTCCTCCCCTTCTCGCGTATATAATGACGTTTCGACCACATGCGAAAGCCCCCGCACGAGGCGGGGGCTTGGCAAAATGTCACGTCTGTGCGGCGCGGCTTATTCTGCGGCCATCGCGGCCGCTTCGGCTTTCATCACGAAATCGAACTGAATGTGCAGATCGGTGTCGAGATCGTCGCCCGCCGGTTTGAACTGACCGACCAGACTTTCCTTCACCGCAAACACGCTGTCATTGTCGAGCCACGCGCTATCGCTGTCGTACACTTGGCTCACGAGGGTGCGATACCCGTCCTTGGCCAGGATGAAATGCATATGGCCCGGGCGGTTCGGGTGATGACCCATCGCTCTCAAAAGCTCACCCGCTGTCTCATTGTCGGGGATCGGGTAGGGCACCGGGCGAATGGCACGGAATGCGTAATGCCCTGCTTCATCCGTCACGAAACGCCCACGCAGGTTGAAATCCGGCTGGTTCGGATCGTGGTTCTCATAGAGACCATTGGGCGCATCTTCCCAGACATCGAGGGTCACACCCGCCACGCCATTGCCATCGGCATCCCGTACATAACCTTCGAAATAAACGCTTTCTTCGTCATCGAAATGCTTTTGCACGGTGGAGGCGCCTTTCGGCAGAACCGGCGGGTTTTCACGGTAGAAGGGGCCGAGCACGGTGGATTCGCTTTCCGTGCCTTCGGCCGGGTGGGTCAGCATATCGACCAGCACTTCGACGCCGAGAATGTCTCCCAGAAGGATGAATTCCTGACGTTTGTCATCGCAAATCTTGCCCGCCCGCGCGAGGTAATCGCAGGCGAAAAGGAATTCGTCATGCTGGATTTTCGCTTCACGGCAGAAATCATGGAGGTGTCGGATCAGCGAGGTCAGGATTTCGCGATTGCGGGGTGTGATCTCGCCACTATCCCCGAGGGATTTGATCACGATATCCGTCACGTTGTCGATGGTTACATTGCGCATGTAGGTCCTCCTCAAAGCCTGATGCATATTTTGAGCGATGTCACATCGCGTCTGCCTAAACTGATTGCGCGATGATTTCAGAGCCCTCGCCACCTTCCAATACGCGTTCCGGTATCGGTCGATACCTGACCGGGCTTCACCCCCTGTTCTGCCACTGTTCCGCCCGATCGGGTATCGCAAGATACCCTCGCCGACATTGATGGTCCGCCCCACAACGCCCATGTTCGCACCGAAGATCACGTCAAAGAAAGACCCGCACATGCTGCAAAAATGGATCGCGATGGGGGAGGCTCTCGAGCGACACCCGCATCTCTTGAGACTGGGATGCCTGTTTTCGGAAACGGTCCTGATTCAACTGGGCGAGGACGAATATTACCTCACCTTCGACAAGGGCCATCTGGCCTCTGTCGTCCCCGGTCCCAGCCGTAAAACACCATGGCGTTTCGCCCTGCGCACCGATGCGGATGCGATGAATGCCTTTTGGCAGGACATCCCCGCCGCAGGGTTTCACGACGTTTTCGGACTGGTCAAGATCGGGCGGGCCCGTGTCGATGGAGACATTCTTGTCCTCGTAAAGAATCTTCGCTTTTTCAAAGAGTTCCTGGCCCTTGGCCGTGGCACCACCCTGGGTCTGGAGGTCTCGGCATGAGCGCGCACATCGAACCCATCATCGGTCGCTATGTCACCGTCACATTGAGTGGCCGCCCTCATCGCATCTATTTCGAAGAAGCGGGCCAAGGGCGTCCGGTTCTTTGTCTTCACACCGCCGGTGCCGACACGCGCCAATGGCGGCACCTGATGAACGACGAGACCGTCACCAGCAGTCACCGCATGATCGCCTTCGACTTGCCGTGGCATGGCAAATCTCTGCCACCGGAAGGCTTTGAGACCGAAGAGTATCTTTTGACGACCGAGGCCTATATCGAAACGGTCCTTGCCGTCACCGAAGCGCTCGGTCTGGACCAGCCGATCCTTGCGGGTTGCTCCATGGGCGGGCGCATCGCGCTTCAAATTGCCGCGGCACATGCAGATGCGTTTTCCGGCTTCATCGCCATCGAAGCGTCTGATTTTCAACCCGCCTGGTACGACATCGACTGGTTCCACCGCCCGGACGCCCACGGGGGCGAGATGGGGGCTGCGTTGGTCTCTGCGAATATCTCACCCTATGCGCCGAATGCCGAACGCTGGAACACGCTTTGGATGTTCATGCAATCCGGGCCCGGCGTGTTTCGGGGGGATCTGAGCTTTTACACCAAAGACGACAGCCTGATCCCGCGCCTGCCACAGATCGACACAAAGAAGACGCCGGTCCATATTCTGGTCGGCGCGTATGATTTGACCTGTACACCCGAGGACGCTCAGCGCACCGCCGATGCCATCTCTGGCGCGAGTTGTACCGTGATGGAAGAACTGGGGCACTTTCCGATGAGCGAGCATCCAGAGGGCTTCCGTCCATTCTTTTTGGAAGCTTTGGACAGAATGTCCAAGTGACGACACTCTCAGTGATCTGTTTTCATCGCGTCAAACAGATCACTGACACCATGGAGTATCGCAGCGCCCTGTCGACAGTTCGCCATTGACAGCATAAGAGGGGGCCTTCAGTCTCTCGCCAAATCTTGTGATCAATCGGAAAATTGTTTTGAAACAGGACACTCAGACCCTCGTGGTCGATCTGGATGGCACGTTGCTCCGCTCCGATATGCTTTACGAGACCTTTTGGTCAGCCTTCGCCCAAAACTGGCGGATGCCTTTTCGTGCCTTGGCGACTCTGCCAAGGGGCAAGGCCGCGCTGAAACGTGTTCTGGCCGAAAATTCCAACATTGATGTCACGACCCTGCCCTATAACGATGAGGTGCTTCATCGCATCCGCGCGTGGCGCGCGGAAGGTGGGCGCACGGCGCTTGTGACCGCAACAGATCAGGGCCTGGCCGATCAAATCGCTGCCCATCTCGGCCTGTTCGATGATGTGATCGGCTCGGACGGGGCCTCCAATCTAAAAGGTGCGACCAAAGCCGAGACTCTTGTGGCGCGCTATGGTCAGGGGGGCTTTACCTATATGGGCGATCACGCCGCCGATTTGGCGGTTTGGTCCGTGGCAGGCGGTGCGATCACCGTTCATGCCAAACCCGATTTGAAAGAGCGTGTGGCCTGTGACGGCCCTGTTGAGCATATCGAACGCCCGGCGCGTGATCTGAAACCCTATTTCAAGGCTATTCGTCCGCATCAATGGCTCAAGAATATCCTCATCTTCTTTCCGATGCTGGCGGCACATGATCTTAGCTTCGTGATCTTTTTCAGAGCTTTCATTGCGTTTGTCACGTTTAGCCTGATTGCCTCTTCTGTCTATGTTCTCAATGACTTGCTGGACCTCAAAGGCGACAGGGCGCATCCGCGAAAACGCCTGCGTCCCTTTGCCGCCGGCACGATCCCGATTGCGCGCGGTACTGTCATGGCGATCTCGCTGTTTTTGACGGGCCTCATCCCGGCAATCTGGCTCGGTGCGGCGTTTCTCAAAATCATGCTGGTCTATTATGTTCTGACCATGGCCTATTCGCTCTATCTCAAGCGGCAGTTGGTCATCGACATTTTTGCCTTGGCAGGTCTCTACACCATACGCATCATTGCCGGCGGTACCAGCTCAGCGATCCCGATGTCGGTCTGGCTTCTGGCATTTTCCATCTTCTTCTTCTTCTCTCTGGCCGCGGTCAAGCGTCAGGCTGAGCTTGTCGACAACCTCAAATCCGGCAAACTCAAAGCACATGGTCGCGGCTATCACGTCGACGATGTCCCCGTTGTCACGATGATGGCGCTGGCTTCCGGGTACGTTTCAGTTCTGGTCATGACACTTTACATCAGTTCGTCAAACGTTTTGGATCTGTACCCACAGCCAGGCTATCTTTGGGGGGCCTGCCTCGTGTTGCTTTTCTGGATCAGCCGCATGGTGATGACCACACATCGTGGCCAAATGGATGACGATCCAGTCCTTTATGCCGCCAAGGACAAAGTCGGCTTGATCTGCTTCCTGTCCATTTTCGGCCTTGGTGTAGCTGGGGCGCTTTTGTGAGCGGCTCCAAACACACCCTCCCTCTCGGCACACTCGTGCTGCGCTATGCAGGATTTGCTGTTATCGCGACCGTAGTCAATCTCGGGGTTCAACGTCTTGTGCTTGATCTTTTCCCGCGGGGTTTGGTTTTAGCCATGCTGGTTGGAACCGGGCTTGGTTTGATCGTCAAATACCTGCTCGACAAGCGCTGGATATTTTATGACAGCACGTCTGGAATTGGTTCGCATGGTCGCAAATTCAGTCTTTATACCGGGATGGGGCTTATCACGACGTTGATTTTTTGGGGCATGGAATCTTGCGCATGGGCGATCTGGCGCACCACGACAGCGCGAGAATTCGGTGCTGTTGTTGGTTTATGTATCGGCTATGTCGTTAAGTTTCAGCTTGATCGGCGTTATGTTTTTTCTGGGGCTTAGGGTGATTTTGCCGATCGTTTTCGTGCCATCGAGATTGAGACAGGGTTTGAGACGCTTCTGTTTTTCCAAGGGTTTCAATCCCCGCGATTTCCAGCGCTTCGTAAGCGTTGCATCTGCCCCCCAGATTACCCTCTGAAACCTGCCATCACATCCTGATAGCCTTCCTCCAAACCAGAGGATTGCAGCATGTCAGAGCAACCGAGCATTCGAAATCACTACGGCTTTTCTATTGAACTGAGTTTCCCCTAGATTTGTAGACGCTTTTCTCCCTAACTTTGAGGCAATGAGGCCGACATGGGGAGAAGCAACTACAGCGACGATTTGAAGCGCGATGCGGTGCATCAGATCACGGTGCGGTGCTATCCGGTTCGGGAGGTTTCCCGGCGACTGGGCGTGCGCAGGCATTCTCTGTACAAATGTATGAAGCTGTTCGGGGACCCCGCGCCCAAGCCCGGTGTGGATCATGAAGCCGAGAACCGTCGGCTGAAGCGCGAGTTGGCCAGGATGACCGAGGAGCGCGATATTCTAAAAAAGGGCGAGGCTTGTCCGCCATTGGTCCGAGGGCAATGCCGAGCGCGTACTTCGCGCAGAATGCAAAGTGAAGTACGCGTTTATCAGCGCGCATCGTGATCAGTTTCGTGTTCGGGCTATGTGCCGGATGCTGGAGGTCCATTTCAGCGGGCTCTATGCATGGCTTAAGGAACCGTTAAGCCGGCGTGCGCTGGAAGATGTGCGCCAAACCGGGGTGATCCGGCAGGCCTGGTCCGACAGCGGCAAGGTCTATGGCTATCGCAAGCTGGCCGATGACCTGCGCGACCAGGGCGAACGGGTTTCCGAGAACCGGGTGGCCCGTCTGGCATCCCTGGCCGGGATAGCGGCACAGATCGGCTACAGACGCCGTCCCGGCCGCTATCGTGGCAAGCCTGCCATCGTGGCTGAGAACAGGCTGGAACAGAAGTTCGAGGCATCCGTCCCCGATCAGGTCTGGGTCACCGACATCACCTACATCAAGACCCACGAGGGCTGGCTGTCCCTGTGTGTCGTCACCGACCTGTTGTTGCGCGTTCGCCATTGCGCTTGAACCAATGGCGCATCAATGGCTCACCGTTGTCTGGTCGGCCCAGTCCCGCATGACGACAGACCTCGCCCTGCAGGCCTTGCTGATGGCTGTGTGGCGGCGAAAGCCCGCTGGCCGTGCCACGGTGCATTCCGATCAGGGCTCCCAGTTCACCAGCCGGGAATGGCTGTCTTTCCTGACACAGCACAACCTGGAACCCAGCATGAGCCGACGCGGAAACTGCCATGACAACGCCGTCGCGGAGAGCTTCTTCCAACTGCTGAAACGGGAACGGATCAGGCGAAAAACCTACCCGACCCGCGAAGCCGCAAGGCACGACGTGTTCGAGGACATCGAGATGTTCTACAATCCAAAACGGAAGCACACGAACAACGGCCTGCTGTCGCCCGTTGACTTCGAAGAAAGACAGCTCAATCTGAACAAGGCAGGTCTCTAGGAAACTTGAGGCAACTCAAACCGCCTGAACGCCGTCAACATCCCCTAAGCAACTTTGGCCTGATGCCCTCCCGCATCCGCAGCAGCCCCCAAAGAAAACTTGGTAATTAGCGATTTCAGCCGATCTGCTTCGTTTTGCAAAATTTGCAGCGCTGCGGTCGTTTCTTCCGTCATCGCGGCGTTCTGTTGCATTGTCCGGTCAAGGTCCGAGACTGAGGAGTTCACTTCGCGAATGCCGGTTGCCTGCTCATGCGTCGACGTTGCGATGGCATCGACGTGGCCCGCAATGTCGGTGACCGCCGAGATAATGTCGGCCAAAGCGGTGCCCGCGGTTCCGACCAATCGGACGCCTTTTTCGACTTGGCTGTTCGAGTTTGAGATGAGCGTGTCAATCTCACGGGACGCATCAGCGGACCGTTGCGCGAGGGCGCGCACCTCGGAGGCCACAACGGCAAACCCACGTCCTGACTCACCTGCTCGGGCCGCTTCGACGCCGGCGTTCAGTGCCAACAGGTTTGTCTGGAATGCGATGTCGTTGATGACGCTGATGATCTTGGTGATCTGTCCCGATGCCTCCTCAATCTCGGTCATCGCGTTGGTGGCCTCGGTAACGACATTGGTACTTTCGTTTGCTTTTGAGTTCGCCACAGTTGCTACCTGGTTGGCTTGTTTCGCACGATCCGCGGCGCCGCGCACGGACTCGGCCAATTGATCGGCGGCCGACGAGGTTTCTTCCAAGGTTGCCGCGGATTTCTCCGTACGGCGCGCCAGGTCATCTGATGCCGCCACCACTTCGCGTGAGCTGCTGTTGATCGTCTCAACGCTCGTGGCGATGTCCAGAATGAGATCGGAGAGACTTGCCACGGTCGCATTGAAATCCATGCGCAAAGACTCGTAGGCCGTGGGGAATGCTTGATCCAAAGAGGTTGTCAAATCACCTTGGGAGAGCCGTTTCATCCCGGTTGCGAGGGCGTCTACGACCGTTTTCTGCTCTTCAATCTGACTGCGTCGGAGCGCTTCTTCCCGCTCATGCTCCGCCTCGCGTGCACGCATCTGCTCTTGATCGCGCGCTCGTTTCTCCTCTGCGGCTTTTTCCCTTTCAAGACGAATCGCCTCTTTTTGCTCCAACTCGAGCTGTTCGCGCTTCGTGGCTTCGTCACGTAGGCGCTTCTCCTCTTGCTCAAGAGCCTCGCGTGACGCCATTTCATTGCGGAGTTTGACGACCATGCTTGAGGACTTCGCGAACAGACGCGCCACGGTGACCGAAATGGCCAACCCGGATACAGTCACAATCGTGGCCATTGCTACGTGCGTGGCAAGATGTAACCATGAAAACTCCGCCGACGGCCAAATCAACAACGGCGCCAAAACGTTCAGACCGAGGTGATGAACGACCGTTACGGCGTTGATGACGAACAATGTCCGCCAGCAGAAATAGGCCAGCAAAATTGAATTAAGGACGAAGTAGATCATGTGGGCATCGAGGATGAACTCGCCCGAGGCGTAGTGGGACGCCGCGTAGATCAGGTTCATCCAGTTGGCGAGCATGCTGCCCGCGATTGTGACGCGGGTATGCACCGCATCGGGCGCCTTTTTGTGCGCGTAGGTCGAGATCGCCGCCAAAGAGCTGTTAATGACCAGAATGTGAACCCAGTAGTCAGACCAGCCCGCAGCAATCGCCGTCACACATGCCGTCATCCCCCAAAGGTAGATCAGATACCAACGCGAGGCCATTCTTCGCAGTTTGTCGAGATCATCTGATTGTGCCAAACGCGCGTCGTTGAATGCGCCGAGTACATTTGAGAAAAGTGACATTTGAGATGATCCTACTTTGTGATTACCAATCAACGTGTTATCGGCACAGCGTGCGCGCCACAGAGTTCAGGGCGAGGAGAGCGCCACTGGTTCGAAATCTGTCCAAGGCGTCGTCGGTTCGAGGGATAACGACGGCGAAAGTTCCGTTAGAATCGACATCCACGATGTGAACATTCAGCGAAGCCGCGCCCAAGAACACATTCGACCTGTCCCAATTAGGCGGAAACACAAGGGCGACGGGCTCTCCGGCCACGCCGACACCTGCAAAGAACGTCATCCAGGCCGTCGAAAACAGCCCCACGCCGCAAACGGCGAGTGGGGGAAACCAATTGATCCACGCCAATCCCGCGCGGTCATTCATATGGACGGATTCCATTTTCATGGCCCTACTGTGGCACAAAAAGTTTAACCACTGATTGACCCGAGATCAGCTGTTCGGTTTGCCCCCATACCGCTTTCAATTTGCCCAGATCATTTGACCGAGCCAAGCGCCAACATCATAGATTGAGCTCGGTACTCTTTATGAGACGCGACATTCTTTCGTGACTTGTTCGGCCGTCAGTTCTCCGCTCTCAATCTTTGTCCGGATAAACCGCTTGAAGCTGGGCGGCCAAACACGGCGGCCACCAGTATGGACCTCAATGGAAAAGCCGTAGTGGTTTCGAATGCTCGGTTGCTCTGACATATGGCCGTCCTCTGGGTTGGAAGAAGGCTATCAGGATGTGACGTCAGGTTTCAGGGGGTAATCTGGGGGCCAGATGCAACGCTTACCTTGGAGTGAGCACTGAGGGTGCTTCCGTCGCGCTTACGCTTAGGAGCGTGGCGATCGAAACGTAGCACCGGTTCGCGGGACCAGAAGCACAAAAATCGCCCCATGGGGCGCTAAGCGATTGATTTTATTGTTATTCGACCTGGTTGCGGGAGTAGGATTTGAACCTACGACCTTCAGGTTATGAGCCTGACGAGCTACCGGGCTGCTCCATCCCGCGTCAGTGTCGAATATCGTGATGTATCGTTTAGAGAGATAATTGGCTCTTTATTAGGTTTGGCGGTGACCTACTCTCCCACGACTTAAGTCGCAGTACCATTGGCGCAACCGTGCTTAACGGCCGAGTTCGGGATGGGATCGGGTGTTTCACTGGTGCTGTGACCACCAAACCGAATAAAGAGCCAAGTCAAGTAAGTGTTTGTGTATGCTTTTGATTTTGATTTTGATTTTGTAAAAGTTTTGCTTTTACTGGATCAAATCAAGCCTATCGGGCAATTAGTACTGGTCAACTGAATGCATTACTGCACTTACATCTCCAGCCTATCGACGAGGTGGTCTACCTCGGCCCTCAGGGATACCTTGTTTTGAGGGGGGCTTCCCGCTTAGATGCCTTCAGCGGTTATCCTTTCCGATCATAGCTACCCAGCACTGCTATTGGCATAACAACTGGTCCACCAGTGGATCGTTCACCCCGGTCCTCTCGTACTAGGGGCAACTCCTCTCAAGTATCCTACACCCACGGCAGATAGGGACCGAACTGTCTCACGACGTTCTAAACCCAGCTCACGTACCTCTTTAAACGGCGAACAGCCGTACCCTTGGGACCTGCTCCAGCCCCAGGATGAGATGAGCCGACATCGAGGTGCCAAACACTGCCGTCGATATGGACTCTTGGGCAGTATCAGCCTGTTATCCCCGGCGTACCTTTTATCCGTTGAGCGATGGCCCTTCCACTCGGGACCACCGGATCACTATGGCCGTCTTTCGACTCTGCTCGACTTGTCAGTCTTGCAGTCAGGCTGGCTTCTGCCATTGCACTCAACGAGCGATTTCCGACCGCTCTGAGCCAACCTTCGCGCGCCTCCGTTACTCTTTGGGAGGCGACCGCCCCAGTCAAACTACCCGCCACACAGGGTCCCGGATCCGGATAACGGACCGCGGTTAGACATCAAGCAGAACAAGGGTGGTATCTCAAGGATGGCTCCACAGGGACTAGCGTCCCTGCTTCAAAGCCTACCACCTATCCTGCACATGTTGTGCCTGATGCCAGTGTGAAGCTGTAGTAAAGGTGCACGGGGTCTTTCCGTCTAACCGCGGGAAGCCTGCATCTTGACAGGCAATTCAATTTCGCTGAGTCTATGTTGGAGACAGCGGGGAAGTCGTTACGCCATTCGTGCAGGTCGGAACTTACCCGACAAGGAATTTCGCTACCTTAGGACCGTTATAGTTACGGCCGCCGTTTACCTGGGCTTCAATTCAAGGCTTGCACCTCTCCTTTTAACCTTCAGGCACCGGGCAGGCGTCAGACCCTATACGTCGTCTTGCGACTTCGCAGAGCCCTGTGTTTTTAGTAAACAGTCGCCACCCCCTGGTTTGTGCCCCCAGCCAATACTTGCGTAGAAACTGGGCCTCCTTCTCGCGAACTTACGGAGGTATTTTGCCGAGTTCCTTCAACATAGTTCTCTCAAGCGCCTTGGTATTCTCTACCAGTCCACCTGTGTCGGTTTAGGGTACGATCTAACGAGAGGCTATTTCCAGGGACCGCTGAGCCGCCCATTCAATCCGATAAGGATGAACGACCTTTGCGATCCGTCACTTCTCTCTGGCCCAGGAATATTAACCTGGTTCCCATCGACTACGCCTTTCGGCCTCGCCTTAGGGGTCGGCTTACCCTGCTCAGATTAGCTTTAAGCAGGAACCCTTGGACTTTCGGCGACAGGGTCTCTCACCCTGTTTGTCGCTACTCATGTCATCATTCTCACTGGTGATCTCTCCACGGGATCGTTCACACGCCCGCTTCACAGAAAGCTTCGAGCCTCTAATGATCCCCGGAGGGATCGAAAGAGGCATGAAGCTATATCACACCACGCTCTGCTACCATGCCTTACGGCATCCTCGGCTTCGGCTCATGGCTTGAGCCCCGTTACATCTTCGCCGCAGGACAACTTATCTAGACCAGTGAGCTGTTACGCTATCTTTAAAGGATGGCTGCTTCTAAGCCAACCTCCTGGTTGTTTTGGTCGTCCCACCTGCTTTCCCACTTAGCCATGAATTAGGGGCCTTAGCCGGAGGTCAGGGTTGTTTCCCTCTCCACTACGGGCGTTAGCACCCGCAGTGTGTCTGCCATCTAGTACTCCCGGGTATTCGGAGTTTGGTTAGGATCAGTAAGCCTGTGGGGCCCCATTACCCATCCAGTGCTCTACCCCCCGGGGTATTCGGATGACGCTCTACCTAAATAGATTTCGCAGAGAACCAGCTATCTCCGAGTTTGATTGGCCTTTCACCCC
This sequence comes from uncultured Celeribacter sp., assembly GCF_963676475.1. Taxonomy (NCBI): domain Bacteria; kingdom Pseudomonadati; phylum Pseudomonadota; class Alphaproteobacteria; order Rhodobacterales; family Roseobacteraceae; genus Celeribacter; species uncultured Celeribacter sp. Next base: position 2,807,186 of record NZ_OY781106.1, read on the forward strand.
TAGGCACAACTCATCCCGACCTTTTTCAACAGGTGTGGGTTCGGACCTCCAGTAAGTGTTACCTTACCTTCATCCTGGTCATGCCTAGATCACTCGGTTTCGGGTCTGATCCCACGAACTCATTCGCCCTATTAAGACTCGCTTTCGCTACGCCTACACCTAACGGCTTAAGCTTGCTCGTAAGACCAAGTCGATGACCCATTATACAAAAGGTACGCCGTCAGGACTCGAGGTCCCTCCGACTGCTTGTAGGCGTCCGGTTTCAGAAACTGTTTCACTCCCCTCGTCGGGGTGCTTTTCACCTTTCCCTCACGGTACTGGTTCGCTATCGGTCAGTAAGGAGTACTTAGCCTTCGGGGGTGGTCCCCCGATCTTCAGACAGAATTTCACGTGTTCCGCCCTACTTAATACGTCAATCAAAGCTTCCTATACGGGGCTGTCACCCGCTATGGCCAGACTTTCCAATCTGTTCTAGTCACTTCTCATGCTCGGCTGGTTCCCGTTCGCTCGCCGCTACTAGGGAAGTCTCTATTGATGTCCTTTCCTCCGGGTACTTAGATGTTTCAGTTCCCCGGGTTTGCTCTTAAAACCCTATGTATTCAGGTTAAAAGTACCTGTTTCAGCAAGATATTGAGTGCCGAAGCAACAATATCAAACTGTCAGGTGGGTTCCCCCATTCGGAAATTCATGGATCAAAGCCTATTCTCAGCTCCCCATGACTTATCGCAGAGTATCACGTCCTTCATCGCCTCTTACTGCCAAGGCATCCACCAAACGCCCTTCTCGCGCTTGATTTGATCCAGAAAGAGCAAAACTCAGTCCGAAGACTTCGTTTGCGAGCCTACAAGCTGGTAAGATGTAGGCTGTGCTTCCTGAACCAAAAGCATACTTTCCCGCTTCCGATCTTGTATGGGATCGAAAACGCGCTGCAATTCCGTAGAACTGCAACTTGGTTAGTTTACTTGACTTGGGCAACATCATCTTTTCACGCCGCGATACAGTCAAAACCCCGAGGAAAGGGGGTTGAGATTGCCTTCTTTTCAGAAGCGACGGAGGTTTAACCCACACTTGGGCAACCAACGATGTTGCAATTTTATCTCTCTATACGATGTCAGATAGTTGTCCTACCGCCTATTCGGCGATTTGAGGACGTCGTCTAAGATTAGACGAGCAAACACTGGATCAGTGCTTGCTGATGTAATCTTGTAGGTAATGGTGGAGCCTATCGGGATCGAACCGATGACCCTCTGCTTGCAAAGCAGATGCTCTCCCAGCTGAGCTAAGGCCCCATATTCACCAAAGGCGAATTAGTGGTGGGTCGAGGAGGACTTGAACCTCCGACCTCACGCTTATCAGGCGTGCGCTCTAACCACCTGAGCTACCGACCCAAACAGACCGGTAGGTCTGTGATACTTACGAAGAGATATGAGGACGGCCTGGCCGAGTTTGACCAACTATTGTTGATCTATGCTACTAAGTAGCTGCTAAGTGATCCACGAGATTGGCAAGCCAATCTGCTAGGATCATCCTTAGAAAGGAGGTGATCCAGCCGCAGGTTCCCCTACGGCTACCTTGTTACGACTTCACCCCAGTCGCTGAGCCTACCGTGGTCCGCTGCCTCCAAAAGGTTGGCGCACGGCCGTCGGGTAGACCCAACTCCCATGGTGTGACGGGCGGTGTGTACAAGGCCCGGGAACGTATTCACCGCGTCATGCTGTTACGCGATTACTAGCGATTCCGACTTCATGGGGCCGAGTTGCAGACCCCAATCCGAACTGAGACAACTTTTGGGGATTAACCCACTGTAGTTGCCATTGTAGCACGTGTGTAGCCCAACCCGTAAGGGCCATGAGGACTTGACGTCATCCACACCTTCCTCCCGCTTATCACGGGCAGTTTCCCTAGAGTCCCCGGCCAAACCGCTGGTAACTAAGGATGTGGGTTGCGCTCGTTGCCGGACTTAACCGAACATCTCACGACACGAGCTGACGACAGCCATGCAGCACCTGTCACTGATCCAGCCGAACTGAAGGAAAGTATCTCTACGATCCGCGATCAGGATGTCAAGGGTTGGTAAGGTTCTGCGCGTTGCTTCGAATTAAACCACATGCTCCACCGCTTGTGCGGGCCCCCGTCAATTCCTTTGAGTTTTAATCTTGCGACCGTACTCCCCAGGCGGAATGCTTAATCCGTTAGGTGTGTCACCGACAAGTATACTTGCCGACGACTGGCATTCATCGTTTACGGTGTGGACTACCAGGGTATCTAATCCTGTTTGCTCCCCACACTTTCGCACCTCAGCGTCAGTATCGAGCCAGTAAGCCGCCTTCGCCACTGGTGTTCCTCCGAATATCTACGAATTTCACCTCTACACTCGGAATTCCACTTACCTCTCTCGAACTCAAGACTAGCAGTATCAAAGGCAGTTCCAGGGTTGAGCCCTGGGATTTCACCTCTGACTGACTAATCCGCCTACGTGCGCTTTACGCCCAGTAATTCCGAACAACGCTAACCCCCTCCGTATTACCGCGGCTGCTGGCACGGAGTTAGCCGGGGTTTCTTTACCTGCTACTGTCATTATCATCACAGGCGAAAGAGCTTTACGACCCTAAGGCCTTCATCACTCACGCGGCATCGCTAGATCAGGGTTGCCCCCATTGTCTAAGATTCCCCACTGCTGCCTCCCGTAGGAGTCTGGGCCGTGTCTCAGTCCCAGTGTTGCTGATCATCCTCTCAAACCAGCTATAGATCGTAGTCTTGGTAGGCCATTACCCCACCAACTAACTAATCTAACGCGGGCCGATCCCTCACCGAAATTCTTTCCCCCGAAGGGCGTATACGGTATTAAACCCAGTTTCCCAGGACTATTCCGTAGTGAAGGGTACGTTCCCACGCGTTACTAACCCGTCCGCCACTAGATCCGAAGATCTCGTTCGACTTGCATGTGTTAGGCGTGCCGCCAGCGTTCGTTCTGAGCCAGGATCAAACTCTCAAGTTGAAATGATGTTACCATCATAACCTTGACGTCGAACCTCTGCACATCACACATCGTCCAATAAGGACAATATGCACACCAATCTCGAAAGACTGGTGTTAACTGTTTGTTGTGCTTAGTTTCCGAAGAAACAAAAGCCGTCCAAACAGTGAAGCTGACACTCTATCATCAGAACCTAAGTTCCTAAGAGCGCGATATACAGACGTTCTTGTCGTTAAGACCAAACCGCCCACATATCTCTTCGTTCATCTATCAATTTCAAAGAGCCAGAGACAAAAACCAGACCAGTGCGCCCTAAACTTAACGGCGCGCCCGCCCAGATCTGCCTCAAAATGTTTGCCTCGCTTCCCTTCTTGAACCCCTCGTTGGCGTCCCGTCCGTTCCGTCTGGCGTCCCGTGCTGCGCTGTCTGCGCCGCCGGTGAAGGGGGTTCTAAGGCGAGTAGACCAAACCCGCAAGCGCTTTTTGAAAGAAAAATGACGATTTCCTCAAAAAACATATTAACTAACTGATTTATATAATGAATTTTGTATGATTTTTTTGGCAGAATGGTGTTTTCGGGCGCCAGTGCGGCAGATGACATCAGGCGCTAACGAAACGAATTGCGGTTATCCACATGAGGCCACGCAACATTTGGTATCCGCCTCATTCAATCTGCCGATTCACCTCCGATTCAGGAGATGAATCGGGGGTGAATCAGAAGTGAATCGTCCGACTCGTGACCCGACTCGCGGGTGACTCGGGTGAATCGGTCGGAATCATTCAACTCGGACGCATCACTTTGCGCCGCATCGGCACACGCAGAAGCAAAAGCACGACAATCACCGCCACATAGAGAAGCGGCTCAAGTTGCCAGCCTTTGCGCAGCATCACGAAATGCACACCGCCTAGGAGCACAGCCGGATAGACCAGCTTATGAAGCTGACGCCAATTGCGGCCGAGTTTGCGGATCGCGGCATTATAGGAGGTCGCGGCCAAGGGGATCATCAGCACAAACCCCGCCATGCCGATGGTGATATAGGGGCGCTTGTAAATGTCCGCGATGATCTGGGACATGATCTGCACATCGAGCACGATCCAAACCGTGAGATGCAGCACGATATAGAAGAAGGCGATCAAGCCCAGCGCGCGACGGAACTTGATGAGGTTCAGCCCGAGGTGACGGCGCAGCGGCGTCACACATAGAGAAGCGATCAGAACCTGAAGCCCCAAGAGCCCGATCTTGTGCTCCATCGCCTTGACGGGATCGACGCCCAACTGTCCGGTGAGGCCCGCATAGAAATACCACGCGGGCGGGATCAGCGCGCCGAGATAGAGCGGCCAGGTCGGGACTTTGCGGGCGAGGCGGTTCAGACGGTCGATCATCAGTAGTTCTTCGTCAGATCCAGACCGCGATAGAGATCGCCGACCTGCTCTTCATAACCGTTAAACTTCACCGTTGCGATGCGCGAGGCAAAGAGCCCGCCGCCGATGCGCCGCTCAGAGGCCTGCGACCAACGCGGATGGCTGACCTCCGGGTTCACATTGGAATAGAAACCATACTCGCGGTGGTTGGTCGCTTTCCAGGTGTTCACCGGCTGCTCTTCTTGCAGCGTGATCTTCACCACCGACTTGATCGACTTGAACCCGTATTTCCATGGCACCACCAGCCGAAGCGGCGCGCCGTTTTGATTGGGAAGCTCTTTGCCATAAAGCCCGGTCGCCATGATCGTCAGCGGATGCATCGCCTCATCGAGCCGCAATCCCTCGACATAGGGCCAGTCCAAAATCGCCCGTCGCTGCCCCGGCATTTCTTCGGGGCGATAGAGCGTTTCGAAGCGGACATATTTGGCAGAGGGCTGAACACCCGCGAGATTGAGCAACTGGTTCAGCTCGAATCCGTTCCACGGAATGACCATCGACCAGGCCTCGACACAGCGGAAACGATAGATGCGCTCGTCGATGTCGACCTTCGCAAGAATATCGCCCAAGCCATAAGAGCCGGGCCGCTCGACCATCCCGTCGATCTCGACGGACCAGGGATCGGTGGTCAATGTATGCGCATTGCGGGCCGGGTCTTCTTTGCCTGTGCCAAACTCATAGAAATTGTTGTAGCTGGTGATCTCTTCAAAGGTGTTGGGCTTTTCCGTGGTGTCGAACCCTTTGATCTCGAAATCGGGCATGTCCTGCGCATGGGCGCCCGTGGCCGCCAATAGGCCCGCTCCGGCGAACCCGGCCATCACGGCACGACGGTTGAGATAGGCCGTCTCCGGCGTCACGTGTGAATAGGACAGATTGTACTTGGCCGACATGGGGTCCTCCTGAGGCTTTGAGAAAACGCTACCCCAGACGCCCCACGTCACAAACCAAACTCATCTCACAACTACGTTGGGATTTTGTAACTTTCCGCCCCATTCTCGTATTCTTCGCGATGGAAACTCGGCACGATCCGATCCAACGGCACAGAGGTGCCATCCGCCTGCACGATCCGCACATGCCGCCGCCGCATCTGACGCGGTTCCAACACACCGACGGAATGCGCGATCATCTCAAGCTCTTTGGTGGTGGCTTTCGCATAGGCCGCCACTTTCTTGTATTTGTCCTGCACCACGAGACCGCCCTGCAAATGCGGGTCATGGGTGGTGATGCCGGTGGGACAGGTGTTCTTGTTACACTTGAGCGCCTGAATACAGCCCAAAGAGAACATGAAGCCGCGCGCGGAGGTCACGAAATCCGCGCCCGCACAGATCGCCCAGGCCACATCGGCCGGGTTCACCAGTTTGCCAGCGGCCACAATCCGAATGCGATCGTGCAGACCGTATTTGTCGCGCAAATCCACAATGCGAATGAGCGCTTCCTTGATGGGCATGCCCACAAGGTCGATGAGCGGCATCGGCGCCGCCCCCGTGCCGCCCTCGCCGCCGTCGATGGTGATGAAGTCCGGCGCAGATTCTTCGCCGCGCTCCTTGATCAGTTCAAAGAACTTGGCCCAGGGCCGCGAAGAGCCAACCACAAATTTGAAGCCGACCGGTTTGCCGGTCACGTCGCGGATGTGGTTGATGAAATCCAAAAGGTCGCCAAAATCGTCCACCTCGCGGTGCCGGTTCGGGGAAATCCCGTCCTCCCCCGGACGCAAACCGCGAATTGCGGCGATCTCTGGCGTGATCTTGGCGGCGGGCAGGATGCCGCCCTTGCCGGGTTTGGCACCTTGGGACAGCTTGATCTCGAACATCTTGACCTGCTCATGCGCCGCCATGGCGCGCAGCTTGTCGTCATCGAGGTTGCCCGCCTCGTCGCGAATACCGTATTTCGCTGTGCCGATCTGATAGACAAGATCGGCACCGCCCTCGAGGTGGAAAGGCGACAACCCGCCTTCGCCCGTGTTCAGCCAAATCCCCGCCTCTTTCGCGCCTTTCGAGAGGGCCAGAACCGCGGGCTTGGAAATCGCGCCATAGGACATGCCGGAAATGTTGAAAATCGACGTGGCATTATAAGGCACGCGGCAATGCTGACCGATGGTCATCGGATCGGTGGTTGCGAATTGGTCATCAAGCGGCGGAAAGGCCGCGTTCATGAAAATAGGCGTGCCGGGGATCGACAAAGAGCGGGTTGAGCCGAAAGCCACGGTGTTGCCCTTGCCATCAGACGCCCGGTAAATCCAATCTCTTTGCGCGCGGTTGAACGGCATCTCCTCGCGGTCCATGGCAAAGAAATACTGGCGGAAGAATTCGCCCAGCGTGGAAAACCAATGTCGAAAATGACCGATCACCGGATAGTTCCGCAGGATCGCATCGCGAGTCTGGCGTTTGTCCAGAACATAAAATGCCAAGGCCATAAGCGCGACCACACCTATGGCGACCACGAACAACAAAGCCAAAACCTGTAGCGCCATCATTGCCCAGTGCCAGAACGTCATAGAATGCCTCTTTCTTACAGGTATCTCTTGCCTGAACCTGACAGATAGGCGGCAGAAGACAACTGCAAAGGTAGCCTTGTTAGCGTTAAAAATCGGTATTCTTTCGCATACGAAAAACGGCCCCGAAGGGCCGCTTTCCTTTCTGATCAATGTCGGGACGGTCAGTGCACGACGGCATCCTCCGGCTTGGGTTTGTGCGAGGCCCCCGAGCGTTCACCCAGGATCAGCCCCTCCGCTCCGGCAGAGACCGGGATCGCATCGCCATCCTTGACGTCACCCGCCAAGAGCAACTCGGCCAGCGGATCCTGCAACGCGCGTTGGATCACGCGTTTCAACGGACGTGCACCGAACACCGGATCATAGCCTTCGTCGGCGAGCCAGACCTTGGCCCCCTCGTCAATCGCCAGCGAAATATTGCGTTTCGCCAGACGTTTTTCGAGCCGCGCCAGCTGGATCTCGACGATCCCGCCCATATCCTGACGGCCAAGGCGATCAAAGATGATCGTCTCATCGAGACGGTTCAGGAACTCGGGGCGGAAATGCGCCCGCACCGCGTCCATCACGTCGCGTTTCGCCACGGACGAGTCCGTGCCTTCCGGCAGTTGGCTCAGCGCCTGCGACCCGAGGTTCGAGGTCAGGATGATCAGCGTCTGTTTAAAGTCCACGGTGCGGCCCTGACCATCGGTCAGCACACCATCGTCGAGGACCTGCAACAGCACGTTGAACACATCCGGGTGAGCCTTTTCGACCTCATCGAACAGCACGACCTGATAGGGCCGGCGCCGCACGGCTTCGGTCAGAACCCCGCCTTCGTCATAACCGACGTAGCCCGGAGGCGCGCCGATCAGACGGGCCACCGCGTGTTTCTCCATGAACTCGGACATGTCGATGCGGACCATCGCATTGTCGTCGTCAAACAGGAACTCGGCCACGGCTTTCGTCAGCTCGGTTTTCCCGACACCCGTCGGCCCGAGGAAGAGGAAGGAACCCAACGGACGGTTTTCGTCATTGAGACCCGCCCGCGCCCGACGCACCGCATTGGCGAGGGCGTGCACGGCGGCTTCCTGACCGATGACCCGTTTGTGCAGGCCATCTTCCATCCGCAAAAGTTTCTCCCGCTCGCCTTCGAGCATTTTCGACGTCGGAATGCCCGTCCAGCGTTCGACCACCTCGGCGATCTGCTCAGGACGCACGGCTTCCTCGACCATCAGATCGCCTTCGGCTTCGGTGTCCCCGGCTTCTGCGATCTGTTTTTCGAGCTGCGGGATCACGCCGTAGGACAACTCCCCGGCTTTCGCCAGATTGCCTTCGCGTTTGGCGATTTCCAATGCCGCGCGGGCCTGATCGAGCCGCTCTTTCAGATCACGTGTGCCTTCAAGCTTCTGACGCTCCGCTTCCCATTTCGCCGTCATCGCATCGGATTTCTCCATGAGATCGGCCAGCTCCTGTTCGAGTTTGGCCAGACGGTGTTTGGACGCGTCGTCATCCTCTTTCTTGAGGGCTTCGGCTTCGATCTGAAGCTGAAGGATCTGACGATCGAGCGCATCGAGTTCTTCGGGTTTGCTGTCCACTTCCATCCGCAGACGCGACGCCGCCTCGTCGACAAGGTCGATGGCCTTGTCCGGCAGGAACCGGTCCGTGATGTAGCGATGGCTGAGCGTCGCCGCCGCAACCAAGGCACTGTCGGAAATCCGCACCCCGTGGTGAAGCTCGTACTTCTCTTTGATACCGCGCAGAATGGAGACCGTGTCCTCAACCGTCGGCTCCTCAACCATCACAGGCTGGAAGCGCCGGGCCAGAGCCGCGTCTTTTTCCACATATTTGCGGTATTCGTCCAAAGTGGTCGCGCCCACACAGTGAAGCTCGCCGCGCGCCAGCGCCGGTTTGATCAGGTTGGCGGCATCCATCGCCCCGTCCGATTTGCCCGCGCCGACAAGCGTGTGCATCTCGTCGATAAAGAGAATGATTTCGCCCGCGGCGGCCTCAATCTCTTTGAGGATGGATTTCAGACGTTCCTCGAATTCCCCGCGATATTTCGCACCGGCAATCAGCGCCCCCATATCGAGCGCCAGAAGACGCTTGTTCTTGAGGCTTTCGGGCACGTCGCCGTTGACGATCCGCAAAGCAAGACCTTCGGCAATCGCAGTTTTACCCACGCCCGGTTCCCCAATGAGAACAGGGTTGTTCTTGGTCCGGCGCGACAACACCTGCATCGAGCGGCGAATTTCTTCGTCGCGACCAATGATCGGGTCAATCTTGCCTTCTTCGGCGGCCTCGGTCAGGTCGCGCGCGTATTTCTTCAGCGCCTCATAGCCGTCTTCGGCGGAGGCACTGTCGGCGGTGCGGCCTTTGCGAATGTCATTGATCGCGGCGTTGAGTTTCTGCGCCGTGATCCCACCGGCATCCAGCGCATCTTTCGCGCCCGATTTGGTGATCGCCAAGGCGGTCAACACCCGCTCGACCGGCACGAAACTGTCGCCTGCCTTCTTGGCAAGCTTTTCGGCCTCATCGAGCACTTTCGCGGTCTGTTGGTCCAGATAGGTCTGGCCACTATCGCCGGAGACCTTCGGGATTTTATTCACGGCAGCCTCATTGGCGGCCAGCACAGCTTTCGCATCGCCCCCTGCATTCGAAATCAGGTTGGCGGCAAAGCCCTCTTCATCGTCAAGCAAAGCCTTCAAAAGATGTTCGGGTTTCAAAGCCTGATGGCTCTCCCGCATCGCGATCGTTTGCGCAGCCTGAAGGAAACCACGCGACCGTTCGGTGAACTTTTCCATGTTCATACCGTCTCTCCTCTTCCAAGCGCCCCGTGTAAATTTCCGCGCCCGCTTTGCGGCACGCATGAGGGTCGGGGCCTTCCCGATCTAAATGGGGATCGCATCCGCCCCCCGCAAGAGGACCTGTTGCAAAATTGGAACAAATTTAAACCTGCCGTGTTGGAGATAAAACAGCACGCAGAGCACGCAAGGAGTTCAGACCATGCAGAGCTATGGAGCAGAAGTTCAGGGTCTTACCTATAATGCCGCCGACCAGAGCTACGAGGCCAAGGTCGTTTTTCACGAGGCCTTTGAGAAAGTCACCTACCCGGTCGCACTCCAAGCGCCGATCACCGCCGATTTCAAAACCATCTCGCGCGGGCTTGTCCTGCGGGCGCGAGCGTTACGGGCGCGTGGTCGTGGCGCCAATGTCGCGCATCTCAAACGCGTGGCGGACACCGCCGCCGACAGCGGGCGATTGACGGCATAAGCAAACGATACCGCGCGCAGGACCGGGGGCTTGACCCCACAGGGATAAATGCGGATGGAGGGGCAACCTGTCTTTTAAAGGATATGCCCCCATGACCGCAGACATGATCGCAGACGACCGACTGATTGTTGCCCTCGACGTTCCCAACGTGATGCAGGGGCTGGAACTGGCCAACCGCATTGGTGACGCCGTGTCTTTCTATAAGATCGGGCTTGGCATGCTGACGGGCGGTGGTTTTGCGCTGGCCAACGAACTCAAACAGGAACAGGGGAAAAAGATTTTCCTCGATATGAAATTCTTCGACATCGGTGCAACGGTCGAAAACGCCGTGCGCGGCGTGGCGCAATATGACATGGATTTCCTGACCGTGCATGGCGACCCCTATGTGGTCAAAGCCGCCAAGGAAGGCGCCTCCGGGTCGCAAACGAAAATCCTCGCCGTCACCATCCTGACCTCTCTGGACCGCGCCGATCTTGATGGCGCGCTGATCAAAGACGGTGAAATTCGCGATCTGGTGCAGGAACGGGCTGGCAATGCTTTTGCGGCCGGCGCCGATGGCATCATCGCCTCGCCGCAAGAGGCCGCCTTGATCCGCGCTCTACCCGAAGCGGCAGGCAAGTTGATCGTCACCCCCGGCGTGCGTCCGGCGGGGACTGCGCTCGGCGATCAAAAACGCGTCGCCACGCCAGCGCAGGCGATTCAGGACGGGGTCGATCACATCGTCGTCGGTCGCCCGATCTGGCAGGCCAAGGACCCGCGCAAGGCCGCGCTGGACATTCAGGACGAAATTGCCAAAGCCTGATACAAAAACGGCGCCTCAAGAGGGCGCCGTTTCTCTATATATGTGCTGTATATATGTGCTGTTACTCCGAAGCCGGAGCCTCAGCGGCGGGCTCTTCGGTCGTCACGGAGGCAGAGCCACCGTTGTCCGGCGCATCGTTGTTGATCGTCACGGAGGCGCCTTCACCCGTATCAGTTGTCATCGGCGTCGCATCACCGCCCATGACCACATAGAGGATCACGCCCAGGACAACGACCACTGCGCCAAGAATAAAGTACAGGCCACCGTTGCCAGAGCTTTGGTTGTACGACTCATTTTGTGCCATGAGCTTTTCCTTTGCGTTTCATTTCCAGTCGCGAAAACAACGCAACGCCTTGGCCAAAAGTTCCCGGATCAGTTCCGCTCCTGCCAAAGCAGGTAGCGCTCAAGCCGCTCGCGCAGAGAAATCACCGCATCTTCCCGGCGCACAAACGCCAGCAAAGGCATCCAGCCCCAGGCCTGCCCTTCATCCCCCAAACGGATGGCCTCATCCGCAAGCGCCTCCCAGCGGGCGACGAAGAAATGCACCTTCACACTGGGATTGGAATGGCCCCGCTCCTCGACATGATAGATCACATGCGCGGGGTCGATCTCGACGGACAGCTCTTCGAACACTTCGCGAGCCACGGTCTCGAAAGGCGTCTCATCCCCTTCACGCCCTCCTCCGGGCAGGTCCCAGTGATTGGGATAGGGAATGTCGGGGCGGTCGTCGCGCAACAGCGTCAGAACATCATCGCCCCGCAAAATGGCGATCTTGGCCCCATCGAAGGGGCCAAAATCCTCAGACATCGTCATTGATGTCCTTGTCCCAGACTTTCACCTGACCTTTGCGCAAGCCGAACACTCGGCGCATGGCGAGCCATGCCATCAAAGACAGCACAGCGAAGATCAGGAGAATCACGGCGATGTTGCTGCCGAAAAGACCCAGAGCCAGCAAAAGCGCCACAATCCCGGCCCCCACGCCGAAGCCAAGGAAAATGAACCCGGGCGCCAGCACTTCGAGCCCCATGAGAGCGATGGCCGCCACCGCCCAGACCCACCATTGCTGCAACAGCATGACGTTTTCCATCGCAGGTGTCTCCATTAGGATTTGCCGCCAAAGAGTTTGAAGGCGTTGCCAAAGGCCTCAAGCGCTGCGGCGGGTACGACAACGGTCTGCTGCCCCTGCCCTGCGCCAAGCGCGATCAAGGCCTCAACCTGTTTCAACGCGACCTGATATTGCGCGGATTCGATGCCGTGATCGGTGATCGCCTCGGCCACGACAGCGGTCGCATAGGCTTCCGCCTCGGCCTGAACACGGCGCGCTTTGGCGGCTTGTTCGGCGGCGTAAAGCTGGGCGTCGGCGTTCAGCTCGACAGAGCGTTTTTCACCCTCGGCCTCGGTCACGGCGGCACGGCGGGCACGTTCTGCGTTGAGCTGTTGCAACATCGCGGCGCGGGTCGCCTCATCAAGGTTCACATCGAGCACCTCGGCGCGCGTCACCTCTATGCCCCAGTTGTCCACCTGTTCTTCGACCGCCAGCTTGATCGTCGCGATCAATTGATCCCGGTTCGATTGCACCTCGTCGAGTTCCATCTTACCGATTTCGGCGCGCACGATCCCGGCCACCGTCGTCGCAATCGCGGCATCGACGTCGCGGATACGGTACACGGTCTTTTCTGGCTCGATGATGCGGTAAAACACCGATGTTTCGACCTTGACCAACACGTTGTCCGAGGTGATCGCGTCCTGCATCGCATTCGGCAACTGGCGCTCGAGGATGGAAATTTTATGCGCCACCACGTCAATCAGCGGCACGATAAAGTTGATCCCCGGTCCCAACACGGTGCGCAGACGACCAAACCGTTCGACCACATATTTTTCCGATTGCGGCACGATCCGCACCCCTTTGAGAACGAGCAGGATGATAAAACCAGCCAGAGCCAGGGTGACGATATTGCCCCCGGTCAAAAACTGAAACGGATCAATGGAATTCATGAGAAACCTTCCCTCAAACTGATATCATGAGGCGCATGGCGCCTTCGATGTGAGAGGTATAGGATGCCTGCCCGTGAAGGAAGCAAAACATGCCCGCCATTTGCCGCGATTGTCTGACCACATTTGAGACCGGCCCGCGTTGCCCGGCCTGTGGGCGGCCGCGTGTCTTGTCGCATCCTGAACTCTTGACCTTGTCGATTGCGCATATGGATTGCGATGCGTTTTACGCCTCGGTCGAAAAGCGCGACAACCCGGAACTGCGCGACAGGCCGGTGATCGTCGGAGGCGGCAAGCGCGGCGTGGTGACCACCGCCTGTTACATCGCGCGGATCAAAGGCGTGCGCTCCGCCATGCCGATGTTCAAGGCGCTGGCGCTTTGCCCCGAAGCCGTGATCGTGAAGCCCCGGATGGAGGCCTATGTGAGCGCCTCGCGCGAAATTCGCGACATGATGAATGAGCTGACCCCCGATGTGGAACCTTTGTCTTTGGACGAGGCCTTCATGGACCTCACCGGCACCACGAAACTCCACGGCCACCCGCCCGCCGTGATGCTCGCACGTTTGGTGAAACGCATGCGTGACGAGTTGCAGCTGACCGGCTCCATCGGGCTGTCGCACAACAAATTCCTCGCCAAGATCGCCTCCGATCTCGACAAACCGCGCGGCTTTTCGGTGATCGGCCAGGCGGAGACGATGAACTTTCTCGCCGACAAGCCGGTGAGCCTCATCTGGGGGGTCGGGCAGGCGACGCGAGGGGCGCTGGAGAAAGCCGGCATTCGGAGCTTCACCGATCTGAGGCGTTGGGAGAAAGACGACCTGCATCATCGTTTTGGCGCCATGGGCGATCGGCTCTGGCATCTGGCCCGTGGCGAGGACAAACGCCGCATTTCGGCCCATCGCCCGGTCAAATCCATCTCGAATGAGACCACCTTTTCCGAGGACATCGCCACGCTCGATCTGCTCGACGGCCACCTTTGGCGGCTGGCGCAAAAGGTCTCCGACCGCAGCAAGGCCAAGGAGATCGCAGGCCGGGTCGTGACGCTGAAACTCAAACGCGCCAATCACGCCAGCCTGACGCGGCGTGTGACGCTGCATGAACCGACGAATATCGCGGACAGGATGTTCCGTACAGCACGCGATCTGCTGGTCCCGGCTTTGGATCAGGGTCCGTTTCGTTTGATCGGCATCGGCATTTCCGATCTCGTGCCCGCCTCTCAGGCCGATCTCTCCCCCGATCTTCTCGACCCGGACGCCATCAAACGCGCCAAAGCCGAACGGGCCAGCGACGAGATTAGAAAACGGTTTGGCACAGATGCGATTGTGAAAGGCCGCGCGCTGCGTTGAGCGAGATTATTCAGCCGCCAGCGGCAGGCGTTCCGCCCCGATCTCCGCGATGATCCGAACCGCCGCCGTGATCCGCTCGCGAAACGCCGGAAAATCGCGGCGCGGCTCAAGCGTCGCCTCATTCATATAGAGCGAGCGATCAATCTCGACCTGAATGGCGTGAAACTGGCGCGAGGGACGCCCGTAATGCTGCGTCACATAGGCGCCTGCGAAGGGCACATTGCGCGAAACGATAAAGCCCTGCGCCCGAAATGCAGCTTCGACCGCTTTCACGATCTCAAGGTTCGCGGACGCTCCATAGCGATCACCGATGATGATCTCCGGGCGTTTCTTTTGCCCGGTCCGCACCGTCGACAAGGCCTCTCGCGGCATCGAATGGCAATCGATCAGAATCGCCTGACCGAACAGCGCATGCGATTCTTCGAGCACGGATTGCAAAAGCCGATGATAGGGTGTCCAGACCTGATCCAACCGATCCTGCGCGGCGGCGCGGCTCATTTTCCCACGATAAATCGCCCGTCCACCCGACACCACACGCGGAATCACCCCAAGCCCCGAGGCGATCCGGGGGTTCATCCCGACACGCGGCACGCCTTCGATCAATGCGGGGTCCAATTCGTCGGAGCGGCGGTTGAGATCGACCCAAGCCCGTGGATAGGTCGCGGACAACAGCACCGCGCCGAACTCCGGCACCCGCGAAAAGATCCGATCCACATGAGCGTCCTCGGATGAGCGCAGCTGCAAAGCATCCAACAGCCCATGCGCCAACATCTCTTTCGGATAGGCCCGCCCGCTGTGCGGCGACGCAAAAACCACAGAGGAGGTTCTCTGCTCTGGGCGCTGCAAAAGATAGGGGGCTGGGATCATCTAAAGTCCTTTCACAAAACAACTATAGTGCGTTTTCTCAAAATCCGAAGACCTTCATTTCACGAAAACCCTATGCTCATTCGCCCTCATCGTCGCCCTTTTCTCTTGCAAAAACGCTAAGCCCGCCTGAGAAACACGCGGGCGGATCGAAAATCTCTGTCAAAAGCTCTTGAACAATCATCCGACTCCTTTTATACGCCCACGGACTGACGCGGGAAATGCCCGCGTCTTGTTCGTTACGCCGCTCGCCTAACAGCTTGCAAAACATCGAATAAGACGCAGTTTCCCACGGACGGACGGGCGTATAGCTCAGTGGTAGAGCACTTCGTTGACATCGAAGGGGTCACAAGTTCGAACCTTGTTACGCCCACCATCCGACCGGTC
The DNA here is from genome assembly GCF_963676475.1 of uncultured Celeribacter sp. Classification (NCBI taxonomy): domain Bacteria; kingdom Pseudomonadati; phylum Pseudomonadota; class Alphaproteobacteria; order Rhodobacterales; family Roseobacteraceae; genus Celeribacter; species uncultured Celeribacter sp. Next base: position 2,822,712 of record NZ_OY781106.1, read on the forward strand.
AGATTGGTTTTAACTGGCGCACGCAGGCGCCGCGACAAGGAGACTGGACATGAAAGTTCGTAACTCGCTTCGTTCGCTGAAGAACCGGCACCGCGACTGCCGCGTCGTGCGCCGTAAAGGCCGCGTGTACGTGATCAACAAGACGCAGCGCCGTTTCAAAGCCCGTCAGGGCTAAGATCAGCAGCGATCATCTAAAAAAAGCCGCTCGATTTTCGGGCGGTTTTTTTGTGTCTGAACCTTCGCCATTCAGAGTCTCCCTCTGAGCCGCGCCAGCCAAAGATGCACGAGCGCGCCGAAACAAAAGACGACACAAGCAAAGCCGACCAGACCCGACAAACCAAACCGCTCCACCAACCACAGCAACAGAGGCGTGCCAATCAGGTTGCCGAAATTTCCGGTCTGGGCCAAGGCGCCATTGGCCAGCGACTGATCCTCATGCGTGGCGTTCAGAACCGGGATCGACGCAAAACTCCCCGCCTGGACAAACCCCAGAGAGGCGATCATCGCCACGGCAATCCACGCCTGCCCGCCACCAAGGCCCAGGCAGAGCGCCAAGATCGCCGCGATGGAAAAACCGCTCACCAGCACCGCAATCGGAGAAACAAAACGCAGCAAGGTGATGCCCAGCGTCATCGACACGCTCAAAGCGGCCAGAGGCATCACGCCGGAAATCACCCCGCGCTGGTCCATAGAGACGAAGTCCGGGAACACCGTCACGAGAGCCACGAAGGCCATGGCATAGAACAGCCACCCCGCCGCAGGGGCGGCAATCGCGGGCGAGGAATAGGCCGTGACATGTTTGGCCATGATCTCGCGCAGACGCAATGCGGCCACAGGTTCTCGTCGCACCACAGGCGGCAAACGCCGCGACAGAATCAGAGCCATGGTCCAAAGCAGCCCCCCATGCACAATCAACAGAACCGGCAGGCCAAAACGCTCCGCCAGAGGCAGCCCGAGCCATGAGAACACCGCGAAAGCCACGGCAAACACCGTGCTCCAAAGCGCCATGGCAGTGTTGCGAAATGCGGGCGGCGCGATCTGCCCGATCAGGGTCGGCGCGGCGACGACGATCATGAGATGCGATGCGCCCTCAAGCACACGACTGGCCAGCATCAGACCGAAAGCGGGCTGGCTGGCCTGAAACAGCGACAAGGCCCCGCCAAGCCCCAGCGCCAGCATCAGCAATTTGCGAAACCCGTAGCGCGACAGAATCATCCCTGCGAACAACCCGAACACGAGGCCCATCACACTCAGCGCCGAAATCAGAAACCCGAGTTTGGGACCCAGCCCCGGATAGAGCGCCCGAAACAGCGGGAAGACAACCGCGACCTTGGCAAATTGCCCGGCGGCGAAAATCCCGGTGATCCAGAGGAAAAAGATGGTCAGGCGTGCGCGCCCGTCGGTTTGCGTCATGCGAAAGCCATGACTGATTTCAAACCATCCTCTCAAGCGCCATTTCCGCACAGGCGGGCGGAGGAGAGGGTCGCATAAAAATGGCGCGCCCGATATCGGACGCGCCACCAGTAATTTCACGATGGCTTACTTCGTCACGTCGATCAGGATTTTGACGTGCTCACCGGAGGCATCGAGCAGCGCGTCGAAACCTTCGGTCACAGCCTCGTCCAGCACGATTTTCTTGGTCACGACTTTCTCCGCCGGGATCGCGCCCGACGCGATCAGATCGACCACTTTCGGCCAGTAATGCGTCGGATAGGCCCAGGCACCGCGCACGTCGACGTCTTTGAAGGTCACGTCATGCCAATGCAGCTTGCTGTCCTTGGTGTGCAGACCGACCTGAACAATCGTGCCCTGTTTGCGCACAGCCTGAAGCCCGGTGTTGAGCGCGGCTTCATTACCGGAGGCCTCGATCACCTTGTCACAGCCCACGCCACCCTCGGTCTGGGCGCGGATCTCGGCCACCACATCGTCCTTCGTCGGGTTGAAAGTGATGACTTCCGGCAGAATCTCTTTCGCCAGTTTCAGACGGGTTTCATTCACATCCGAGAGGAAGATTTTCGTCGCACCAAAGGCTTTGGCGGACAGCATCGCCAGCATGCCAATCGGGCCAGCGCCGGTCACGAGGACACTATCGCCCGCCGTCACTTCACCGCGCTCACAGGCATAGACGGCTACAGCGGTCGGTTCGACCAGCGCGCCCTCTTCCCAGCTCATGGTATCCGGGATTTTCACCGCGTTGTAATCGTTGACGATGGCCGCCTCGGCCATGCCGCCGGACATCCAGCTCAGGCCGACAAGTGCCAGATCCTCGCTCAGATGAAACAGACCACGATCAGCGAAATAATCGCCCGAGCGCGGCATCACCAGCGGCTGCACCGACACGCGGTCACCCGGTTTCACATGGGTCACACCTTCGCCCACGGCGGTCACTTCGCCGCTGAACTCATGGCCCAGAACCTGCGGGGCCTGCGCTTTGGTGAACGGGTGCGGCTCGACCGGCACGAAAATCGGCCCGGCGACATATTCATGCAAATCCGTGCCGCAAATGCCGACATATTTGTTCTTGATGGCCACCTGCCCGGGCCCCGGTTGGGGAATATCGTCAATCTCTTCGATGCGAAGGTCTTTCGCGGCGTAGAACCTAAGAGCTTTCATGGGGAGGTCTCCTTATTAAATCACAGTTTGCCCCAAAGGGCATGGGCCATGGCATCTGTCGCGCCGGCCTCACCCCACACTTAAGCTCTTTTATTCAAAAGGAAATGTGTACTGTTGCACACAATTCTGTGTAATCCGGCCCCCTGCCCCATCCGACACAAAAAGGCGCCGCACAATCGTGCGACGCCTTCTTTATCTCTCTCGCGAGATCATCACACCTTGCGGTAAATTTCGTCTTCGATCTCGGAGGTGTCCACACCGAGGCTTTCCAGACCGTCCTCGAGGTAATCCGACAAAAGCGGAATGCCCAAGAGGTATTTGTCGGTCGGCCCGATGGCCTCTTGCTTTGCGGTCTCGAACGCTTCGGCGTAGTCGTCGAAGGTTTCGCGGCCGATCCACATGATCGCCACAAGCGCGGCTTTCTCATCCTCGTTCAAACCGCGGATGAAGCTTTGCAGCTCGCGCCCGGTCCCATCCGAGGGGCGGGATTCCAAGATCGTATCCCCATCGGCGTCATCCGATGGCGTATCCCAACGACCGACTTTTGCCCCAAGCTCGCGCGCGCGCACGATGACAAAAGCAACTTTGTGCGGGCTGATATCCATAACAGGGGTCCTCCATTCGTCTGACTGAGTGTGCATCTTACATCTGTTTCGGCACATGACCTAAGTCAAAGGGTCCGCTTTGAGAAGAGCGCTTTACGATTTTTGCACAAGCGTCGCAGGGGGAACCGGCGCCGCATCGCTTGCCAGTTCCTCGAAATCGAAATTGTCAAGCCGATGGGCACGTTTACCAGCTTTCTCGGCGGAGATTTTGATGTCTTCGAGATCTTTCGCCGCCTGTCCGAAATGCCGGTCGAGATTGCCAACACGGGTGCCGAGACGTTCGACATCGGCGTGCAAAAGCGACAATTCCTTGCGAATGGCCCCCGCCTGTTCCCGCATCCGCGCATCTTTCAGAATCGCGCGCATCGTGTTGAGCGTCGCCATGCAAGTCGTCGGCGACACGATCCAGACACGTTTGTCGAATCCCTCACGCACCAGTTCCGGGAAATTGGCGTGAAGCTCTGCGTAAACCGCCTCGGAGGGCAGGAACATCAAGGCCCCGTCCGCCGTTTCACCCTCAAGGATGTATTTCTCGGAAATATCGGCGATGTGTTTTTTCACCGCCTGCCGCATCAGTTTCGCGGCCTCGTTCAACTCCCATTGCGTCTCCGCACGTCTGAGCGCCTCATAGGCTTCCAAGGGGAATTTACTGTCGATGGCAATCGGTCCCGGCGGGTTCGGCAGGTGGATCAAACAGTCCGCCCGCCGCCCGTTCGAGAGCGTCGCCTGAAGCGTATAGCTGTCACGCGGCAGGGCCTTGCCCACGATGTCGTTCAGTTGAATTTCCCCAAACGCCCCGCGCGTTTGCTTGTTCGACAGGATGTCTTGTAGCGACAACACATTGCCCGAAAGTTTTTCGATATTGGCCTGCGCCTTGTCGATGGTCTCCAGCCGCTCCTGCAACGCGCCCAAGGATTTCGCCGTCCGCTGTGCCGAGCCTTGCAGGTTCACGTTCATCGTTTCGGTCACGAGGGACAGCCGCTTTTCCATAAGCTCCAGCATCTTCGACTGCGACGCCACCTGCGCCTCTGACACATGTGTCAGACCACCGGCGAGCTGTTGCTGCCCGTCCGAGAGCATTTGCACCCGCTGGCCCAGCTGGTTCATCTGTTGCGCAATCGGCAATGCCATCTTCGCCGCTTCACCGGAGCGTTTCAGCACCACGATCAGAAGGATGAAAAAGACTAGAAACACCGCCACGCCAATCACGGCGGCCAGTGTCAGGGGATCGGAAAAATCGAGTGTCATGTGCGCCCAAAGAGCCGTTCGATGTCGGAAAGTTTCAGCTCCACATAGGTGGGCCGACCGTGGTTGCATTGCCCGGAGTGCGGTGTGGCCTCCATCTCGCGCAGAAGCGCATTCATCTCTTCGGCGTGCATCCGGCGGCCAGAGCGGATCGAGCCATGACAGGCCACCCGCGACAGAACAGCCTCGATTTTGGCCTGCACCGTGAAACTGTCGCCCAGATCGGAGAGCTCATCGAGAATGTCCTCGATCATCGCCTTCGCGTCGACGCGGCCCAAAATCGCGGGCGTTTCGCGCACGGCAATCGCACCGCCGCCAAAGGGTTCGATGCCAAGACCCAGCTTCGCGAGATCGTCGGCCAGATCCAAAAGCATCTGCGCATCGTTGGCAGAGAGTTCGACAATCTCCGGGATCAAAAGCGCCTGCGCCTTGACCCCATGTTCGGCCATCTGATGTTTGAGCTTTTCATAGACCAACCGCTCATGTGCGGCATGTTGATCGACGATGACAATGCCGCGTTCGGTCTGGGCGATGATGTAATTTTCATGCACCTGTGCGCGGGCGGCCCCCAAGGGCAAAGCCTCTGTCACAGGCGCCGCCTCGACCTCTTCCATGCGTGCCGAGGGCACAGACATTTCGGCAAATCCGGGGGTGATCATCGGCTCGGGACGTTCCGCCGCTTGCCAAGTGTAACTTTGCTCAATCCCCTCGGAGGAGGGACGATAGGGCGCGGAATAATTCTGCGACGGGCGGTCCATTTGATAGACACGCGGCTCGGTCACTTCTGGCCGCATCGCGCCAAGCGTCGCATTGGCCACCGTGGTCGAGGCACGGTGGCCGGCTTCGGCCAAAGCATGGCGCAAGGCCGAAACAATCAGCCCGCGCGCAAGGCCCGGTTCCCGAAACCGCACTTCGGATTTTGCCGGGTGCACGTTGACGTCCACCAGATGCGGATCGCAGTCGATGAACAGGCACGCCGCAGGGTGACGGTCGCGGGAGAGGAAATCGAAATAGGCGCCGCGCAACGCGCCAACGAGCAATTTGTCCCGCACAGGTCGCCCGTTGACGAACAGATACTGCGCCACCGCAGAGCCCCGCGAATAGGTCGGCAGCGCCGCGTAGCCGGTGAGCGTCAGCCCCTCGCGTTCGGCATCAATCGCCAAAGCGTTCTCGGCGAACTCCTTGCCCAAGACAGTCGCCAAACGTCCATGCAACGCGTCGAACATATCGCCCGATTGCGGATCGGCGCGGAAGGTCACACGCCCTTCGCCGCCGCCCGACACATCGCGCAGAGTGAAGCCGACGTAAGGTTCAGCCATGGCGAGACGCTTGATCACATCGGAAATCGCCTGTGCCTCCGCCCGATCGGTGCGCAGGAATTTGAGACGCGCAGGCGTGGCGTAAAACAGATCGCGCAGCTCCACGACCGTGCCGCGACTGAGTGCTGCGGGTTTCACCGGCTCCATCTTGCCGCCGGACACCGAAAGCGTCACGCCCTCGGCCCCCTCGGCGCGCGAGGTGATTTTCAACCGACCGACAGCGCCCAGCGACGGCAGTGCCTCACCACGAAAGCCAAAGGTGTGGATGTCGAGCAAATCGGAGCCGTCGATCTTCGATGTCGCATGGCGCGACAGCGCGAGAGGCAGGTCATCCGCCGTCATCCCGCAGCCGTCATCGGTGACACGAATGAGCGTCTTGCCGCCATCCGCATAGTCCACTTCGATCCGGCGCGCACCGGCGTCGATGGCGTTTTCCGCCAGTTCTTTGACGGCAGAGGCGGGCCGTTCAACCACCTCGCCCGCCGCAATACGGTTGATCGCCCCCTCGTCGAGCTGACGAATGACGGGGCGCGGGGCCTCTTGGCTTATGTTGCGTGTCGGAGAATTCATACCACTAGGCGTAGCATGACACCGCCCGATTCGACCATGGCGAAATCCGGGCAAATCGAGCGGTTTCAGAGCGCCTCGCGTTCAAAGCGTTTTTCGTTTAATCTGAATCAGATTGAGCGAAAAGCGCCGCCACACTGCACTAATGTTGCTGCGCTTCTCAAAAATTGAGTGCCTCAAGTTTTTGAGAAACGCTTTAGTTGGTCACAAGGCCTTCGGGGCTACCGACCACCACAAAAGACAGGCTTTCCGGGTCATAAAGCTGCTGGATCACCGCGTTGATTTCATCGAGCGTCACCGCCTCGATCATCTCGTTGCGCGTGGTGATGTAATCCGGCGACAGCCCGTCCATCTGCATGCCGACCAGAATGCGCGCGATCGGACCGTTGCCGTCAAACCGCAAGGCATAGGCACCGGTGAGATAGGTTTTCACCATCTCCAATTCCTCGGCGGTGAGCCCCGTTTCGACAAACTTCGCCCATTCGTCTTTCACCACATCAATCGCCTCGGCCACCACGGCATTACCAGAGGAAAACTGCCCCATGACCAATTCGGAGTGATCGAACGGCACAAGATAGGAGCCAATGCCATAGGTCAGGCCGCGCTTTTCACGCACCTCATCCATGAGCCGCGATTCGCCATGACCGCCCAGCACCTCATTCGCCATGTAAGCCGGGATGAAATCCGGATCATCGCGCGTGATGCCCTTTTGCCCGAACATCACCACCGATTGCGGCGTATCAAAAGGCACGACTGTGACGCCACCCGCCAGCGCAGGCTCGACACGTTCCGGCAACTTCGGGCCGCTTTCCGGCAAATCACCCAAGAGATCGTCCAAAAGCGTCGCAAGTTCTTCGGCGGAAATATCCCCGACGGCCCCGACATAGAGGCGATCACGGGTCATCACGCGGTCTTTCGCGAGGAACATATCGTCACGGGTCAGACCGGCCACACTCTCAGCCGTGCCATTGTCGTCACTGCCATAGGGGTGATCGCCAAAGGCCTGTTTGTAGAACATTTTCGAGGCGATATCGCCCGGATCGGTCTCTGAACTGCGCAGGATCGACTGGACCTGACCGCGCACCCGGTCGACGGCCTCCTGATCGAAGCGCGGCTCCATCAAGGCGGTGCGCAACAGCGCCATGGCCTCGTCGCGGTTCTCTGTCAGAAAGCGCGCCGAGATGGTTACCGAATCCATATAGGCGTCGAATTTGAAACTTGCGGCCAGCGCGTCACGCGCCTCGGCAAAGCCTTGGGCGTCCAACTCCCCCGCGCCCTCTTCAAGCGTCGCCATCATCAAATTCGTCTCGCCGCGTTTGCCCGGACGATCCAGCGCCGTACCGCCGCGAAAGCGAATCTCCAGCGCGGTGAAGGGGATGGAATGCTCTTCGACCAGCCAAGCGTTGATGCCGTCCGGCGTTTCCACGGTCTGCACCTCGACGGCGGCCTGCGCGGGCAGGCTCAGCCAGAGCACCGCAATCATTGCACTCAGAAGATGTTTCATCCTTCGGCTCCTTCAAGGGTCGCGGGCATGAGCCAGCCGGTGACGGCGTGGCGGCGGTCGAACACATCATGGGCCGCGGCCATGACATCCTCTGGCGTCACCGCCTGCAAAACATCCGGCCAGGCTTCGATGTCATCGAGCGACAGGCCAATGGCCAATTCCCGACCGTATTGACGGGCGAGACCTTCGATATTGTCCTCGGCATAAATCCGGCTGGCGCGCAGTTGAGTCTTCAGCCGTTCGAATTCATCGAGATCGACGCCATCTTTCAGAAATTGCGCGAGCGTCGCGTCGAGCGCGGCTTCGGCGTCTTTCATCGACACATCCGGGCTTGGCACCATGATCAGACCAAAAGTGGCGTCATCAATCGACGTGCCATCATAATAGGCCCCGACATAGATCGCTTTCGGATCGGTAAAGGTCAGGTTGCGTGCCAGATAGGAGGTCGTGGAATTGCCGCCCAAAAGCTCGGCCAGAATTTGCAGCGCGGCCGCTTTTTCCTGATCGCCCGGATCGCGTTCCGGGGCCAGATAGGTGCGGCTGATCGAGGGCTGCGCCACGCGCGGATCGCTCATGGTCATGCGACGCTCCGCCAGTTGCGGCGGCTCCTGCGGGCGCAAGCGGGGCGCGAGATCGGAAGAGGGCGCGACGGGGCCGTAATAGGTCTTGGCGAGACCCAGGACTTCTTCGGGGTCGACATCGCCCGCGACCACGAGAATGGCATTATTCGGCGCATAATAGCGGTGGTAGAAATTGAACGCATCGTCGCGCGAGAGCTGCTCCATTTCCTGACGCCAGCCGATGATCGGCACGCCGTAAGGGTGATTGAGATACTGCGCCGCGCGGGTCTGTTCGCGGAACAAGGCACCCGGATCATTGTCGATCCGCTGGTTGCGCTCTTCCAGAATGACCTGACGTTCGGTTTTTACATCGTCTTCGGTCATTTGCAGATCGCGCATCCGATCTGCTTCCATCTCCATCATCAAAGGCAGGCGATCCGCCGCAATCCTTTGATAATAGGCGGTATAGTCCCAAGAGGTGAAGGCATTGTCCGATCCGCCATTGCGAGTCACCGTTTCCGACAACTCGCCAGAGGAGAGATCGTCCGTGCCCTTGAACATCAGGTGTTCGAGAAAATGCGCGATGCCGCTTTTGCCCGCGGGCTCGTCCGCCGCGCCGATTTTATACCACACGGTATGGGCCACCACGGGGGCGCGGTGGTCCTCCAACACGACGACCTCCATGCCATTGTCCAGGGTATAATGGCTCACTTCGGCCGCATGAGCCGGGGTCATTACGGGGAAAGCGAACGCCACAAGGGCCGCCAAACCATATTTCATGAAAGCACCTTTGTGCGTCTGATCAATTACGCCGCGAGTGTGCGCAAAAGCCGGGGCCAGCACAACCGGGTTGACGCGGACGTGAAGCGCCGCGATCCGCTTATTGTTCGGGGGCTGTCGGCACATCAATGCCGAGGGCGCGCAGGCGTTCCCATTCGGCATAGGGATCGAGGGCAAGGCGTTTATAGGCGCGCTCATAGCTGCCACGGCCTTTGCGACGGCCCTCGTCGGCCTCATAAAGCTCCGCACGAATTTCGGGATCGACACCATAGCGCGAGGCATAGGACACGATCCCGCCATCAACACCGCCCGTCGGCACACGTCCGCCCAATGCGGCGATCGCATCGGCCTTGGGCGTCGGATCGGTGCGGTTCGTCCCGCCCGGCGTCGGGGCCGGCAGCGCGCTATAGCTTTCCGGGGCTTGCAGCGGCTTGGAGGGCAGGATCGAAAACTCATCCGGGCCGGTTTTGATCCGGTTCGGAACGCGTTCTTTGTTCTGACCACAGGCCACAAGCGCGGTCAAAGCCACAAGGCACAGCGCCGTTTTGAACACATTCGAGACCATGAAAACCTTCCTCCGCAAATCGCGTCTGAGAATATGTAGACCAGACTGAGCCGGAGGTCACGTCCGGTTTTTCTTGTCACCCGTGAAAAGGATGAGACCAAAGGCGCCCGCGAAAATCGTGATGTCGGCGACGTTGAAGGAATAGGGGTTGGAAAAGCCGCAACAGGACATGTTGAGAAAATCCGCCACTGCCCCGTAGACGATCCGGTCGATGGCATTGCCCAGCGCGCCGCCGATCAAAAGCCCGGCACTGATTTGGCCCAGCGCAGAAAACTGTTCGCGACGGACCCAGAGCAGAACCCAAATCGAAATCACCACCGCCAGCGCCACCCAGCCCCAGCGCAACAGATCGCCATGACCGGACAAAAGCCCGAAATTGGCACCCCGGTTCCACGCCATGTGGAACACGAGATAGGGGGGCAGAACGTCGATCTGCCCCACCTCTTTGAGATTCAGGACTTGGACCACGGCCCATTTCGAGAGCTGGTCGATCACAAAGGTGATCAGCGCTGTCAGAGCCGTGATCCGCATGATGTGTCCTTAATGACGGAAGTGGCGCATGCCGGTGAGGACCATGGCGAGACCGGCCTCATTGGCGGCATCAATCACCTCCTGGTCACGCATCGAACCACCCGGTTGGATCACACAAGACGCCCCCGCAGCGGCGGCTTCGAGAAGACCGTCGGCAAAGGGGAAGAAGGCGTCAGAAGCCACAGCAGAGCCTTTGGTCAGCGGCTCCGGCAGGCCCATGGCTTCGGCCATACGTTCGGCTTTCTTCGCGGCGATCAACGCGGAATCGAGACGCGACATCTGACCGGCACCCACGCCAACCGTGGCCTGGTCTTTGACGTAAACAATGGCGTTCGACTTGACGTGTTTCGCGACTTTCCACGCGAACAACAGGTCTTTCATCTGCTCAGGCGTCGGCGCTTTCTCGGTCACGACCTTCAGGTCATCCATGCCGACAAAGCCCGCGTCTTTGTCTTGGAACAGATAGCCGCCCGCGACCTGACGGATCGTGTTCGGTTTCTCCATGACATTCGGCAGACCTTCGGTGGTCAGCAGGCGCAGGTTCTTTTTCGCGGCGAAAATCTCTTTCGCATCGTCGGTGGCACCGGGGGCAATGACGACCTCGGTGAAAATCTCGACGATGGCTTTCGCGGTTTCCGCATCGAGCACCTGGTTCAGCGCGACAATGCCCCCGAACGCAGAGGTGCGGTCACAGTCGAAAGCATTGTTATAGGCCTCCAAAAGCGTCGCGCCCTTGGCCACACCACAGGGATTGGCATGTTTGATGATCGCCACAGCGGGGGTCTCCGCCGGATCGAACTCGGCGACAAGCTCAAACGCCGCATCGGTATCGTTGATGTTGTTGTAGGACAGTTCCTTGCCCTGATGCTGCACAGCAGTCGCCACACCCGGACGCTCGGAGCCATCGACATAGAAGGCCGCAGACTGGTGCGGGTTTTCGCCATAGCGAAGCGTCTGTTTGATTTGACCTGCAACCACGCGACGACGCGGGGCCTCTTCGCCAATCGCGGAGGCCATCCAGTTCGACACGGCGGCGTCATAGGCGCCGGTGCGGGCATAGGCGATCTGAGCCATTTTCTGGCGGAACGCGTAGGAGGTCTGGCCGTCGTTGGCGTCAAGCTCGGCGATCAGCGCGTCGTAATCTTCGACGTCCACAACGGTGGTCACGAACCCGTGGTTCTTCGCCGCCGCACGGATCATCGCCGGGCCACCGATGTCGATGTTCTCGATCATCTCGTCATACTCCGCGCCACGGGCCAAAGCGGCCTCGAAGGGGTAGAGGTTCACGATCAACAGGTCAATGCCGCCGATGCCGTGCTCGTCCATCGCGGAAACATGCTCGGCATTGTCACGCAGCGCCAGAAGACCGCCATGCACACGCGGGTGCAGGGTCTTCACACGACCGTCCATCATTTCCGGGAAGCCGGTGACTTCGGAGACGTCTTTGACCTCAAGCCCCGCGTCGCGCAGCGTCTTCGCCGACCCGCCGGTGGAGAGCAGTTCAACCCCCTTGGCAGCCAGCGCCTTGCCCAGATCAACAAGGCCGGTTTTGTCGGATACGGAAAGAAGCGCGCGCTTCACGGGAGTAAGGTCGGTCATTTTGGCAGTCCCCAGAACAAGAGCAGATCAGCTTAGGGTCGCGTCGTCCATCTCAAGGTCGCGGAGCGTCGTCGGCGTCTCCTGCGCCTTGGCCAATGTCCAACGGACACGCGTCGCATAATCCATTGCCGCCGCAGATAGAACCACTTGTTTGCTCGCACGCGGCTTTAAACGGTTTTTTTCGAGATAAACCGACCTCTCAAGGCTCAATTTTGCGCGACCGTCATGGCGGAACACCCAAATCTCACCGGATTTGAGCGCCAGAGAGACCGCCGCACCGCCCATATCGAGTTCCGCATCCACATCCGGGTGGAGGTGAAACCGGACCTGAAACGGGATGCCTTGCAGTTTGAGCCTGTCCATCATCCGGTCGAATTGCCGTTCGTTCTCGCCGGTGATCGTCGCCAAAGTGTCCTCGCCCGCGATGCCGCGTCCATCTTTCGAAAGCTCGATTTGGCGGATATGGGTCAGACCATGGGTTCTGACATAGCCATCGTGCCCCGCGACGAAACCACCACCATCGTCATTGCTGCGCAGCTCAAGGCGCACTTCGGTCGGAATATCGGCCAAAAATTCGCGCAGATGCCCGCCGATCATCCGCTTCGCGCCCAGACGTGAGGACGAGAACCCTTCGATCCCAAGCGTGGAATGCGACGGCGTCGCCCGCCCGGCACGGCGCCAATCCGGTCCGAAACTGCTGCCTGCCCCGCAATTCACGATCAAAGGCCTGCGCCCCGAGGTCAGTTCGAACGCCAAGGTCGAGGCATGCGCATTGAAGGAGGCTTCCAATTTGGGGGGAGTGGCGGCGTCGATGATGATCGAGGTCCGCCCCGTAGCCAGCCGCAGGAACCCCATGTGAAGCCCCTGCCCCGGTGGCACTTTGTTGCCAGAACTGGCCAAGGCATGGTCCAAACGCCCCTCAATCCCCCGCCCGCCGCCATGAAACCGCGCCAACCCACCGTCGGAATGGCGCAGCGCGCGCAGCGTCGGCGCGATCCGCTCAATCGCGGCAAGATGTGATTCTTCGGCGATTTTGCCCGCTTCCGACAGAGCCGCTGCGGCCCAGGTCAACAGCGTGAAGACCTCCAACAACTCTTCCGGGTTGCGGGTCGGCAAGCCGCCTTCTGCGTCAATCTCCGCCTCGCATTCCTGCGCCAGCGCTTTGACAGCGGGGGCGACATGTTCTTCCATCCCGACCAGAGACAGACCGGCGTAAATAAGCCCCGTCAGCGCCTCGAACCGGGGCAAGCCCGGACTCGCCGTGCGCCAGCGCCGCGACAGGAAAATCGTCTGTTGGCCCAGCGTTTTGTAAAAAGCGTTCGAGACGTCCGCCTCTTGCCCGGAGAGGAAAAACAGCGCGTGGTGAATCCAGCGGATCAGCCGACGCCCCGTGAGATCCGGCGTCCAGCCCGGCCCCTTGCCACCGCCAAAGCGCTCGACCCAATCCTTGATCCAATCCTGCGCCCGGTGGCGTGCGTTGTAATCGCCCACGGCGGCCAAATCATCGAGCCAGGCAAAGCCATGAATTTCTTCGACAAAACCCGGCGCAGGGGCCTCGATGTCCCAGATTGAGGCATTTGGTGCCTCGACCAGATAGCCCGCAAAGAGGAAATTGCCGCCGATCAACTGGCGCCCACGCGCGAAAGACCCGATGGATTTGGGTTCAGGCTGTGACACGAATCCCAGAGCGGGCGTCGCACGCGCGGCGCGCCACGCATGATACTTGTTCATGCGGCGGACGTTCTTCGCGCGCCAATCCTCGCTTTGCGACATTTCGGGCCTGCCCCACCCTGTTAAGTCATTCTCAATTGGGCTGAAGATAGCGGGCGCGCCCCCGGATGTCATCGGGAAATGCCGATCCGTTATCCCCGTCGCAGGACCGTGATAAAGAAACCATCCATCCCGCCACGCTCTGCCCAATAGTCGGGACGCGTGCGCAGACCTTCCTCTCCGATCCACTCGGGTTCAATGCCGGGGATGTTCAGCGCGTCCAAATCGACGCGCAGCTCAGGGTGGCGAGCCATGGCGTCGCGCACCTGTTCTTCGCCTTCGTCGATCAAGAGCGAACAGGTGCAATAGACCAGTTTTCCGCCCGGTTTGAGCATGCCCAAAGCCCGGTCGATCAGATGTTCCTGCAACTCGAACAGACCCGGAAAATCCGAGCCGTCTTTCACATGCGGCAAGTCGGGGTGCCGCCGGATCGTGCCCGTCGCGGTACAGGGCGCGTCGAGCAGGATCGCATCGAACGGCCCCCCCTCATATTCCAGCGCATCGCCGACGCAAATTTCCGCCGAGAGCCCACAGCGGGACAGGTTTTCCTGCACGCGGGCCATGCGCGATTCGGAAATGTCGAGCGCGGTGACCTCGGCACCCATCGCGGCGAGCTGCATCGTTTTGCCGCCGGGAGCGGCGCACATGTCGAGCACGCGGGCACCTTTTTCCGGCGCGAGAATGCGTGCCGGCAGGCCGGCGGCAACGTCCTGCACCCACCACTCACCCTCTTTGAAACCATCGAGTTTTGTGACCTGCACGGAACCATCCAACCGCACGGAACCTGTCGGAAGAACCTCACCGCCAAGCTTTTCAGCCCATCCTGCGGCATGGCTTTTCACCGTCAGATCGAGCGGTGCGCCCTTGGCCTGTGCCGCCTCCATCGCGCTGACGGCAGGTTTGCCGAAATCCGCCACCAGAGGCTTGCGCAGCCATTTCGGCAGCATCGGCGCGGGCAGTGTGTCCCATTTCGACTTCTCGCCGTCGATCTTGCGCAGCACCGCATTGACCAGCCCTTTGAAATGGCTGGATTTCGGGCGCTCCTGCATCAGCGTCACATAGGCGTTCACCACGCCATGCGCGGCCTCATTCATCGCGCAAATTTCGAACACCCCGAGGCGCAGCGCGTTCATCACATGCGGCGCGGGGCGTTTTGAGAGATGCGGCCCAAGCATGCGGTCGCAGCGATCTGTGACTCGCAAAGCCTCGGTCACCAGACGCTGCGCGCGAGCGCGATCTTCGGGTGACAAATCTTTGGTGCGCTGCAACAGCACTTCGGACAGGAGCCGCTTCTCAATGAGCACGGCATCCAGAAGGGCCAGAGCGGCCCGGCGGGCGGCGAGCCCGGCGACATCTGTTGATCTTGTTTTCATGGTCCAACCCCGTATATCACAAGGGCAAGCCGGACAAGATCATCCGAAAGGAGCTCCTCATGAGTGAGCAACCCGAACAACACGATATGTCGCGCCTCCCCCCCGCCGCCCAGCGCGCGCTGGCCGAAGCGGAAGAGCGTCGCAAAGCCCGTGATGCGGCGGTAAACGCCATGCCCACCGAATTGGGCGGACGCGATGGGCCGGAACCCGTGCGCTACGGCGATTGGGAGAAAAAAGGCCTCGCCATCGATTTCTAAAAGAAAAACCCGCAGTCACCTGCGGGTTTTGTTTTGAGTATTTTTGCCAAGAAAAAATCAGAGACCGAGCACATCGAGCATATCGTATTCGCCCGGTTTCTGGCCTTGCCCCCAAAGCGCGGCCTTCACGGCACCTTTCGCGAAAAGCGAGCGATCTGAGGCCACGTGACGCAGAATGATGCGCTCTCCCTCGCCCGCGAACATCACGTCATGCTCGCCGATGATGTCACCGCCACGGATAGCGGAAAAGCCGATGTCGCCCTTGTTGCGCGCGCCAGTGATGCCATCGCGACCCGAGTCGCGGACCTCGTCGAGTTTGACACCACGGCCCTCGGCGGCCGCTTCGCCCAACATGAGCGCGGTGCCCGACGGCGCGTCGACCTTGCGGTTGTGATGCGCCTCGATAATCTCGATGTCGTAATCGGCATCCAGAGCGGCGGCGACCATTTTTGTGAGCTTGGTCAAAAGGTTGACGCCAAGGGACATGTTGCCCGCACGAATGATCGTGGCGTGGCGGGAGGCGGCTTCGATCTTTTTGAGCTCTTCAGCGCACATGCCAGTGGTGCCGATGACATGGACGCAGCGCGCTTGCGCGGCCAGCGCCGCAAATGCGACGGTCGCGTCCGGCGCGGTAAAGTCGATCACCGCCTGCGCATGGGAAAAGGCCTCAAGTGCGTCATCAGTGACCGTAATGCCCAGAGCCGTCCCGCCCATGGCCTCGCCCACATCGCGGCCGATCCAATCGCTGCCTATACGCTCGACGGCGCCCACGAGTTTGCATGTGTCGGAGGCCACAACGGTTTTGATCAACATCTGGCCCATCCGGCCAGAGGCGCCGGTGATGACAATGCCGGGAAGCTCGCTCATGGTTTTCGTCTCCTGAAATTTTCTCGCGCGAGCTTTAGCGTGTCGCAGCGGTTTTGGCAAAGCCCGCTTGCATGGCGCGCGGTTCGGGCTTATCTGGCCTTTATGGCAAAACGATCTCATTCCAGCGGCCCCGGCGGGTCCCATCGCACCCTTCGCGTCGGCGAGGCCATTCGGCGTCGTCTGTCGGAGATTCTCACCCGTGGCGAAATTCACGACCCCGATCTCACCGCGATGTCGATCACGGTGGGCGAGGTCCGCGTGAGCCCGGATTTGCGAGTGGCGACGGCGTTCATCCTGCCGCTGGGCGGCAAGGGGGCCGAGGAGGCGCTTGAGGCGCTCCGACGCAACAAAGGCGAGATCCGGCATCAGATGGGCAAGGCGCTTGGCATCAAGCACACGCCTGAAATGCGGTTCGCGCTGGATGACACCTTTGACCGGATGGACGCGACGCGACGCATGTTTGCCGACGAACGCGTGCAACGCGATCTGCACAAAGACGACACAGACAGCGACGAGGAAGAGTAATGGCCCGACGCAAGAAGGGGCGCGCGGTTCACGGCTGGTTGGTTGTGGACAAGCCCGCTGGCATGACCTCGACCTCAGTCGTCAACAAGGTGCGCTGGGCGTTTGACGCGCAAAAGGCCGGACACGCGGGCACGCTTGATCCCGATGCGACGGGCGTATTGGCCGTGGCTTTGGGTGAGGCGACGAAGACCGTGCCTTTCATCACCGAAGCGCTGAAATGCTACCGTTTTTCCGTCCGTTTTGGGCAGGCGACGAACACCGATGACGCCGAGGGCGAAGTGATCGCCGAAAGTGATGCGCGCCCGACGGATGCGCAAATCCTCGACACTCTGGCGCAATTCGAAGGCGACATCATGCAGGTGCCGCCAAAGTTTTCCGCCGTAAAAATTGACGGGCAGCGCGCTTATAAACTCGCCCGCGACGACGAAGAGTTCGAGATCGCCGCACGTCCGCTTTATGTGGACGAATTGAAATTCCATGAGCGCGTTGATGAGGATCACGCGATTTTGGAAATGGTCTGCGGCAAGGGTGGCTATGTGCGCTCGATCGCCCGCGATCTGGGCGCTGCACTTGGATGCTACGGCCATGTCGAGTGGCTACGACGGGAATGGTCCGGGCCGTGGGATGTCGAAGAAGGCGTGTCGCTGGCCAAGATCGAAGAGTTTGCCAAGAGCGAAGAGATCGACCAATTCCTGCGCCCTGTCGAAGAGGGGCTGGCCGATCTCGATGAGGTTGTGTGCACACCCGAAGGCGCGACACGGCTCAGGAACGGCAATCCGGGCATGGTCTATCCGACAGATGGCGTGGAATATGGCGATGAGGTCTGGGCCTCTTTCGAGGGCAAACCTGTGGCCGTGGGTCAATATAAAGGCGGCGAATTGCACCCCTCTCGGGTGTTCAATCTTTGATCGCTTGATTTGTCTGCATCAAATCGCCATTCAGAGCGCATGATCACACGCACGCACACCAAAGGCGACGCGCCCTCGACCGCCGTTTATTCCGATTGCGAACGCTACCGTTATTCCTTGGTGCGGACTTGGGACCCGGAAGGGCGCAAGGCGTTTTTCGTAATGCTGAACCCGTCGACCGCCACCGAAGTGCAAAACGATCCCACGGTGGAACGCTGTGAACGGCGCGCCCGCGCGCTTGGGTTCGGGTCGTTTTGCGTGACGAATATTTTCGCCTGGCGCGACACAGACCCGAAGAAAATGCGGGCCGCCGCCGATCCGGTCGGACCGGAAAACGATCAGGCCATTGGCGACTGGGCCCAATGGGCGGATCAGATCATCTGTGCCTGGGGCACCCATGGTGCGCATCTGGATCGCGGCGCGCAGGTGGAACGGCTTTTGCGGGCCACGGGGCGGGATCTGTATCACCTTGGCCTGTCAAAGGCCGGGCATCCCAAACACCCGCTTTACATCGCCTATACCCAACAGCCGGAGCTTTGGGTCTGATCAGGCGAAACCGCAATCATGCAGAGAGTGCAGTGGGGCTAACCTCGACCACGATGTCAGCCAGCGTGACATCCGGCGAGCCGTAGAGCACCGCCACGATGTCGCCGTTGACAATCACCTGGCTCGACAGACCATCGTCGGTTTGGCTGACCTCGACATCGAGCGTGCCGTCAAAGCTGTCGCTCGGATCGAGGGTCACACGCAGCATGTCCTCGCCCTCGGCAAAATCGGAGATCTCCGCATGGCCGACATCGGCGTTGGCGTCGTAGTAGAGCCAGAATTCATCCGCACCTGCGCCGCCCGTTGCCGTATCTTCAGCATCCATCAGGAGCGAGTCGTCGCCATCGCCACCATAAAGCGTATCGGCGCCCTCATCGCCGGACAGCACGTAAGACGACCCGGTGTCATTGCCCGCATAGATCGTATCATTGCCCTCGCCGCCCGACAGGATCGCGGTGCCATCGCCCCCGTAAATCGTGTCGTCGCCAGCGCCCGCATTGACAATCGCGGCATCATCGCCCGTGGCAATCGCGTCATCCCCCGCGCCGCCCGTGACAACATTCAGCGTGCCCTCGGTCTCAATCGTCGGCTGGCCATTTCCATCCAGCGTAAGCACCGCATCCGTGCCGCCCTGCATCGGGTCGTCAGAAAGGACAAATGTCACGCCTTCATCGGACAGGTTATATTCCACTGTCTCACCGGTCAAAGTCCCGGTCGACTCGATATCATCGACATCCGGGCTCAGGACCTCATCATCTGCGCTGCTATCCGGGCCGGGTTCATCGGGAATTTCGGGGTCGTTAACGGCGAGCACATTATCGCCATCGCTTCCCTCTGGACCTGCTTCATCCGGGATATCCGGGTCATTCGGTTCAAGCGCTCCGAAATCACCCAATTCCGTCAAGGCATAGAGCGTCGATTCCCCGGTTTCGGGGTCAACGATATCGACAGAAATGTCATCCACAGGCAGCTCATCGTAGCCCAGGAAGGCCAGGATGGTTTCGTCCTCCTCCGTGGCGTAGGACAGGCTTGTCCCGATTTCATCGCCATTCTCATCAAGCAGGGATTCGACAATGAATTCGCCTGTGCCACCGTCGTTCAGCGACAATGTCACATGGTCCTCTTCCGCCACAAAATCCGCAAAGAGTGTTTCACCGGACCCGAGCGACACGGTGTAGTCATCGCCCAAGACATCGCTGCTTTCGTCCGGTGTGGATGCCTCATCTTCGGCCCCGAGATCGTCTTCGACAGTCGTGGCGCCTGAGAGTTGGTCCTCATCCGAGAAATCCAAAAGATCGCCACCGCCCTCAAGCGTGTCGCCCGTTCCGGCTTCTACTGTTGCGCCATCGGTTTCCGAGTCGTCAGACGACTCTTTCTCGCTTTGATCTTCAAGATCTGTCACAACGAATGCAGCTGGTACCAGTCCCAGCAATGCCAAAGCCCACAACATTTGCCCACACCTTACACTTTAAAAACCCCGCTCTGAGCATAGGCCGTCTCTGTGCAAATGAAAGAAAAATATACGGAAAAGTTAATCTAAACACCTGTTAAAAAAGGTTAATTTTCTTTTGCGGGATTTTTGGATACACAAAGACAAGACGAATCCCAAAAACGGGGACAGGGTATGCCGGACACAGAAAACAACTTATCGCAAGATATCAAAAACTTAAGAGATGAAGTCGCACAGCTGAACAATCATCGGTTCATCCGAATCCAGAACTCCAGCCTGCGCATGATGTGGTTTCAATTCCTGCGAGGTCTGGCTTTCGGCTTTGGCTCGGTCGTCGGTGCGTCCATCGTCGTGTCGATCGTCGGCTTCATGCTCAATCAAATGGAAGTGGTGCCGATCATAGGCGACTGGGCGAAACAGTTGGCCGGAGAGATCATGAGCGAGACCCAGCGCGTCGAGACCGGGCAATAAGACGCCAAAAACGAAAAGGCTTTCTTTTCACAGAGAATCCGGCTAAACGCGCGCATCCCGAACCGATAGGTCGCGGGACACTCTCCAAGGGCCCTGCTGGACGACATCCCGGCTTGTGCCATAACCCATTACTCTCGAAAGGAGACCCCGATGTCGATCACTGCTGAAGAGAAAAGCCGCCTGATCAAGGAATTCGCCACCAAAGAAGGTGACACCGGTTCCCCCGAAGTTCAGGTCGCTATTCTGACCTCGCGTATTTCTACGCTCACCGAGCACTTCAAAACCCACAAAAAAGACAACCACGGTCGCCGTGGCCTTTTGATGATGGTGGCTCAGCGCCGTAAGCTTCTCGACTACCTCAAAGGCAAAGACGAAGCCCGTTACCTCGACCTGATCAAACGTCTCGGTATCCGCCGCTAAGCTCGTATGACCTCGCCGACACCGACCTCGCTGAGCCAGACATTCCAAAGGCTCGCAGTTCTGATCTGTGCCGGCGGCCTTACGATACTGATTGCAAAGATCCTCCGGGAAACCGGAGGGTCTTTGTTTTATACGCTGGACGATCCTTACATCCATCTGGCTCTGGCCGAGAACCTGCTTCATGGCCATTACGGGATCAATCCGGGCGAAGTGGCATCGCCCTCATCCTCGATCCTCTATCCGATCTTACTGGCCGTGCTGGGCGCAGGGCCCTACGCCCCGATGGTGCTGAACCTGATCGGCGCCCTTGGCAGCGCCTATATCCTGAGCGGCCTGCTCTGGGAGGCCTTCGGGAAGGATCAAACGCGCCTGTCGCCTTTGCTGGTCCTGACCATGGTCGCCCTTCTCGCCGCCGCAAATGGTTATGCGCTGGCGCTGACCGGCATGGAACACACGTTGCACATGCTCGCGAGCCTGCTGATCCTGCGCGGGCTCACCCGTTTGGACCGGCAAAGCCCGCCTGACATTTTGATGATCCTCGGATTGCTCACGGCGCCCCTCTTGCGGTTCGAGGGCTTTGCCTTGACCCTCGCCGCCCTCGGTGCGCTTGCGATCTGGGGGCATTGGCGCAGCGCCTTGGCCGTGGGTGTGGCTCTTGTGGCCGTGGTTTTGGGCTATATTGGAGTGATGCAGCATCTCGGATTGCCGCCACTCCCCTCTTCCGTGCTGGTCAAATCCTCCGCCTCCGCTGCGGCCATTGACCAAAGCATGGCCTCCGCAATCGCCGAGCAATTCACCAAGCTGACCAAGTCTCTCGACACATTGTCGGCCCGCTGGCTGATCGGCGGCATGGCGATGTTGTGCTTTGCCTTCATCCCGCCTCTTGATCGGCGGCGTGTCACCGTCGCCCTTGTCGTCGGAGCCGCCGCGACCGCACATATTCTTGTCGGTCAGTGGGGCTGGTACGGACGGTATGAAGTTTACATCATGGCCACGATGGCGGGTGCCGTGCTTTATGTCTGGACCCCGATCCTGTCAGCGCCAAAGCGTGCTCTGCTCAAGAAAGCCGTCGTGCTGGGGATCGCGCTGGTTGCCGCCCGCATCTATGTTGCGCCGCTCCTGACGACACCAATGGCCGCGCGCAATGTCCATGACCAACAGTATCAGATGCACCGCTTTGCCACCGAATTCTTCCCCGAGACAGTGGCCGTCAACGATCTGGGATGGGTTGCCTATCGCAATGAGGCTTACGTGCTCGATCTCTGGGGGCTGGGATCTGAAATCGCACGGAAAAACCGTAGCGCATATGGTCTTCGGGCGGACTGGATTGCAGAGATGGCGGAGGACAAAAACGCCACTTATGCGATGATCTACCCCGGTCTTTTTGCCGATCACATCCCGGGCACATGGTGCCTGATGGGCGTCATTCGCACGCCGCGCGTCACCTCCGCCTATGAGAATGTCGGCTTCTACCTGATCGACCCCGCACGTCAGAGCGAGATGCGCGCTGCCTTCGACAGCTTTGCCGCGACCCTGCCGCCGGGCACCTCCTCCGAAAGCGTCGCCTGCGCCCCCAAGGCTTACGACTGGACACGTTGGGCCGAATAATTTCTCTGGGTGCTTCGCCTCACATCAGCGGCCGCGGTCCTCTCTCTTCAGCCTCCATCATGGCGGTGCTTTGCAAGGCCTCGCGATCCAGAATCGTCAGCGCCCCGTTGCTCCAATCCGCCATCTTGCGTGACCGAAGCTCACTGAGCGTTTTATTCGTATGCACGAGAGACAGCCCCAAGGCGTCCGCGAGATCCTGTTGTCGGTACGGCAAGGACACGCTGTTGCCTTTCGTCAGACCGAGCTGATCCAGACGACCATAGAGCTTTAGGAGTGCCCAAGAGACGCGTTCGATCCCGCTGCGCTGGCCGACAGTGGCAAGGCTCTGTCCCAGAAACGCCTCCTCCGAGGCCGCCAGCCACACGAGATCATAGGCCCGCGACGGATACGATTGGAACAAGCGCCAGAGGTCCTGACGCTGAAAGGTGCAGAGCACCATCGGGGTCGTCGACTCAATCGAATGCCCCGCCTCGCCCATGACCCCGGCCTGAAGCCCCACGAAATCCCCCGGCATGATGAAATTGATCACCTGCCTGCGACCATTTTCGAGTGTCTTGTAACGCACACCCATACCACTTGAGACTGTGTACAGATGTGGCGTTTTTGCGCCCTCCATCTGGATCGTTGTTTTCGCCTCAACACTCAACTCACCGGTCTTGAACGTGTCCATGAAGGACAATTCCTGCGCCGAGAAGGGTATAAAGCACTCTTTCTGGCGCAGCGGGCAATTTGTACAACTCGTCGTCATTCTTCGCTCTCCACTATGTCACAGTTTAATTCGCGAAGACGCCATTTGGTTCATTCTTACGTATAATTTCCTGATACGGACCTTCCTGACATGTTCGGCAAAAATGCCCCACCAACGCCGCCAAGCGCGGTTTTTTTGATCCTTTGCGACGAATGGAATCTTGGAGAGAGCCTGCGCCTGGCGCTCCTGAGTGTCATGCCTGAGGCCCTGATCCTCTGGGCGACAACGCCCGGCGAGGCGCTCAAGGAACTCACCAAGCTGACGCATGTGACCGCCGCCTTCCTTACCCTGCCCTCCTCGGAGGTCAACGCAGGCTCATTGGGCCACAGGCTTGAACAACGCGGCGCACGCATCGTGATCTGGGGCACAAACCCGGCACAGGCCATACCGCCCTATGAAACGCTGAGCTGGCCACAGGACATCGGCGCGTTCAAAACGTTTCTGAGCCAAACCCCGAAAGATCAGTCGTAAGTCTGTATGATCTGCGCCAATTTCTGTCCGATGATCCGAGAGGCTTTGCGAGAGGGGTGGATCATATCCACCCCGTGAAACGACCGGTCCCCAGAGGGCACAAGGTCCGAAACATCGAGGAAATACACCCCGTCCAGCGCCGTCGCCATGTGCGACAGGCGGACCTCGAAGTCATCACCTAATACGCGGCAGGCGTCGATCACGGACTCGACGCCGGGGGAGCGCAGATAGCCGAGATAAATCACCCGCGCGCCGGTTTTGCGAATGTCACGCACCAGCTTGGGAATCTCCCCCCGCGTCCCGTTTTGCGAAATCATCCGCGCCATCTTGCGATCACAGGCGCCACAGCCACAGCCCAGCCAAAGGTCGTTGCCTCCACCGTTGAGCACCACCCAATCGACATCGTCACCACGATATTGTTTGGAGATTTTCATCCCCATCGCCCCGGTGATCGGCAATCCATAGATGATCCGCGCCCCACCGATGGCACGGTTTTCAACCGGCTCACCAAGCGTTTCGGCCAGCGCATCGGCAATGGAATTTTTCGACACGGAATGCCAGGCGATCATCGAATCCCCCAGCGCCAGAATGCGCGGCCCCTGAGGCATCGTCGTCTCGGGACTGTCCGCCGCAAAGGCAGAGGTCGCGGATAAAAAAAGCAGCAGCAAAGCTGCGCGCACAGAAGAGTAAAACGACATCAAACGCGTCCGTTCTCGCCAGAATCCAAATTCCCCAACCCAGATTCGAGATTTGGGTAGCATATCAGAAAAGCCCCAAACAGGGACGAAATATCACCGCATCCGTGTAAATCGCATTCCCGGCTCTCCGTATGCACGAAGTCTTTTACAAAACCCCGGTTTTCCTGTATGCGGCCCCCATCTGAGACGTAACGCAAAGACCCCGGCGTTGTGAAAGTAAGATATGGGGTCGGCGGCAATGGGGCCGCCACGCAAAACGGGAGACGCGAGAGGGCTCGCGAGGGCTCCCAAACAGGATACGCTGAATGTTCAACGAAGTGAAAAAATCAATCCAGTGGGGCGAAGAAACCCTCACTCTGGAAACGGGCAAGGTTGCCCGTCAGGCCGATGGCACCGTCATCGCCACCCTTGGTGAAACCTCCGTGATGGCCAACGTCACCTTCGCCAAGCAACAAAAGCCGGGGCAGGACTTCTTCCCGCTGACCGTGCACTACCAAGAGAAATACTACGCCGCCGGTAAAATTCCGGGTGGCTTCTTCAAACGCGAGGCCCGTCCGACGGAAAAAGAGACGCTCACCGCGCGTTTGATCGACCGTCCGATCCGCCCGCTCTTCGTCCCCGGCTTCAAAAACGAAGTTCTGGTGATGTGTACTGTTCTGTCGCACGATCTGGTCAACGACCCGGACATCGTGGCGATGATCGCGGCTTCTGCCGCTCTGACCATTTCCGGCGCGCCCTTCATGGGTCCGATCGCTGGCGCCCGCGTGGGCTTCGAGGATGGCGAATACATCCTGAACCCGACCGTGGACGACATGGACCAGCTGCGCAACAACCCGGACCAGCGTCTGGACCTCGTTGTCGCCGGCACCAAAGACGCCGTGATGATGGTGGAATCCGAGGCTTACGAGCTGTCCGAAGATGAAATGCTCGGCGCTGTGACCTTTGCGCATGAGCAAATTCAGCCGGTCATCGACCTGATCATCGATCTGGCCGAAGAGTCCGCGAAAGAGCCGTTCGACTTCGCCGCACCGGATTACTCCGAACTCTACAACGTGGTGAAAGCTGCGGGCGAAGCCTCGATGAAAGAGGCCTATTCGATCCTCGACAAGCAAGAGCGCGTGGCCGCCGTTGCTGCCGCCAAGGACGCGATCAAAGCCGGTCTCACCGAAGAGCAGCTTGAAGACGAGAACCTCGGTTCCGCTCTCAAGAAACTCGAATCCACCGTGCTGCGCTCGACCGTCGTGAAAGAAGGCAAACGCATCGACGGCCGCGCCCTCGATCAGGTGCGTCCGATCGTCTGCGAAACCGGTCTTCTGCCGCGCACCCACGGCTCCGCTCTGTTCACCCGCGGTGAAACGCAGGGCCTCGTGGTCACCACGCTCGGCACCGGCGACGATGAGCAGATCATCGACGCGCTGCATGGCAACTTCCGCTCCAACTTCCTGCTGCACTACAACTTCCCGCCGTACTCGGTCGGTGAAGTCGGTCGTGTCGGCTCCCCGGGGCGTCGTGAAATCGGTCACGGCAAACTGGCATGGCGCGCCCTTCAGGCCGTTCTGCCCGCCGCCACCGACTTCCCCTACACGATCCGCGTGGTCTCCGAGATCACCGAATCGAATGGCTCCTCCTCGATGGCGTCCGTCTGTGGCGGCTCCCTGTCGATGATGGACGCTGGTGTGCCGCTCAAATCTGCGGTTGCCGGTGTGGCCATGGGTCTGGTGTTGGAAGACGATGGCGAATTCGCGATCCTGACCGACATTCTTGGCGACGAGGATCACCTCGGCGACATGGACTTTAAAGTCGCAGGCACCGAGAACGGCATCACGTCCCTGCAAATGGACATCAAGGTCGCAGGCATCACGCCCGAGATCATGAAGCAAGCTCTGGCTCAGGCCAAAGAGGGCCGCATGCACATCCTCGGCGAGATGAACAAAGCGCTTTCGGGTGCTGGCGAATTCTCCGCCCACGCCCCGCGCATCGAGACCATGCAGATCCCGACCGACAAGATCCGCGAAGTGATCGGCTCCGGTGGTAAAGTGATCCGCGAGATCGTCGAAACCTCCGGCGCGAAAGTCGACATCAACGACGAAGGCATCATCAAAATCGCTTCCGCCAATGGCGAAGCGATCCAGAAAGCCTATGACATGATCTACTCCATCGTGGCCGAGCCGGAAGAAGGCATGGTCTACAAAGGCAAGGTCGTGAAACTGGTCGACTTCGGCGCTTTCGTGAACTTCTTTGGCAAGCGCGACGGCCTGGTGCACGTGTCTCAAATCGAGAACCGTCGCCTGAACCATCCGTCGGATGTCCTCAAAGAAGGTCAGGAAGTCTACGTGAAACTTCTGGGCTTCGACGACCGTGGCAAGGTGCGCCTTGGCATGAAAATGGTCGACCAAGAGTCCGGCGAAGAAATCAAGAAAGAGGAAGGCGCCGAGTAATCGGTTCTCCCTTTCGAGAGATGGAAAAGCCCCGCTTTTGGCGGGGCTTTTTATTTGTCAGATCGCAAAGCTTTGAGCCAAAGCCTTAAAGGATGAAATCCGTTGCATCGAGATCGGAGAGCAACACGTTTTCCAGGATGATAACATTGTCGGCATCCACAGTGATCAACACATCGGAGCCGCTCTGGCTCAGATAATTGCCACTTATCAGGTCCGCGTAATTCGCAATCGCCGAAACCCCACTCAGATCAATCACCTCATTGCTGTTGGTCCCATCGAAATCCGTGATCCGGTCACGTCCGAAATCGTCCGAGAAAAAGAAGGTCATCGGCTTTGCCCCCCCACCAGAGTATCGTCTCCAGGGATCGTCAAGTTGTTTCCCGGGATCGAAAGTGGGGGTGCGCTACCTTCTGTCACGCGGCTATGCTTTTCGCACAGTCGTTCCAGCGCTCGAACGCGGCGGCGAGGCTCTGACGGTATCTGGAGGCAGTCATCTTGTGGTGGCGAGAGCGGAACAGGTTGGCGGTTTCATCGTGGGCGCAGAGGAACCTTTGCGCCTGCCTTGCCGATTTGAAATTCTCGCGCTTTCGCGTGGGTCTGTGCGATCCCTCAATACGATTGTTCAGTCCCTTGTGCGCCCGGTGATCCACGTTCAGCCCGAGCTGCCGCAGGGCCGCGCCGTAGCTGCGCAGTTTGTCCGTCACGATGACGCGGGGCTCACCCCAGCGGGCGATCAGCCGTGAAATGAAACGCTTCGCCGCCCGCGCATTGCGGCGCGTTTGCACGCGGATGTCGAGAACTTCGCCGTTGCTGTCCACGGCGCGCCACAGCCAGTGTCGCACGCCGTTGATCATGATCACCACCTCGTCCAGGTGCCATTTGTCGGCGGGCCGCGGGCGCGTAGCGCGGACCCGTTTCGCGATCTGCGGTCCGAATTTTCCCACCCATGCCCGGATCGCCTCATAGCTCACCACGATACCGCGTTCGGCCAGCAGATCCTCGTCATCACGCAGGCTAAGCGAGAAGCGATAATACGCCCAGACCGCGTAGGAAATGATGGAGCGCGGAAAGCGGTGGCCTTTCAGGCGCGGTGCGGAAATCTGACTGATCATCGCACTGAGCTACATAACTGCCCTGCGGAGGGCAATAACTTGACGATCCCCTTTTCACCCCTACTGACTTCCGTTGAAAAATCTTCCCAGACTGCTTCCAGAGCTTCGGCCACCTGCTTCAGGCGCTCAAAGCTCTGAATGGTCGAAGGGCGGCGGTTCGGCAAGATTTCCTCGGCAGCCTCTACCGCATCATCGAGGCACAGCCTACGAATGTCGCCGAACAGTTTCCTGATCCGGGCACGCAGCCGTTCAGCCTCCTCCTCTTCAAATGCCGCCTTTCGGGCAGCGGCCTGAACTTCGGTGGCGCGCGCGATCAGCGGGGCGAGGTTGTTCCCGAAATCGTTGCCGATTTTGCCGTCTCTTCGTGAGCCGCTACGGCGACTGTGGTCTGACGCCGTTTTAACCAACAGCTCGCGCTGGATCAGATCAGCCTCGATGCGCGCGACCTGTCGTCTGTCCAGCCCTGCCTGAGCCGCAATTTTTGTGACTGAAGTCCAGAAGCTGCAAATGCGTCCAGCAAGGAAATCCTCGTCCATCGTACGGGAGATCGCGACTTTCAGATAGGCGATAGCACCCTTGCTGAGGCCGAGCTGCCGCCGGGCGCTCTCGATCAATCCGAAAAACTGCCAGCGCGTCATGCCATCCGGCAAACCTCCATGTGTGAGGTGATGTGTCATGACAGCACCTCTTTTCTGGGCGGCATCTCTTCGGAGATGCTATAAGCATCGGGAAAGTTGGGTGCTTTCACATGAGTATTGCCCCCGGTTTCGGTTGCCGCCGAGCCGGGGTCTTCATTTGTGCTGCCCACGGTTGTAGCGAGGCGATGAGCGACTATCAGTACAGGTTTTGTACAGACGAAGCACGGATTCCTTGCGCAATGAACCGGGAAATCATGCAAACTGCTGCATGAAGTTCCAAGGTCAATTCGACAATCATTTGATTTTAAATAATAATTTGGCGACCCCGGCAGGATTCGAACCTGCAACCTGCCCCTTAGGAGGGGGCTGCTCTATCCAGTTGAGCCACGGGGCCACATTCTTCTCTTAGCCTTGCCGTGCTCTTCGGTACAAGGGTGAGATATCGAAATTTCTTCCCGTTGGTGAGGACAGTTTCGCCTCCACCAAGTCTGCACAGCTCGCATCAATCGCTCGCAATATGTCCATCACTGTACACAACAAAATTGTTAGCGTTAACAATTTTCACCTACGCCAGATGGACAAGGCGATTTTATGGTGTAGACTGAAAGTAATTACAAACAGTTCAGAGGGTCAGGCCATGTCACAGGGTTCAGGAAACACACCGTCGAAACGGCCGCTCACGCTTCGAGATGTCTCTGAGGCCTCCGGCGTCTCTGAAATGACTGTCAGCCGCGTGCTTCGAAATCGAGGCGATGTGTCCGAGGCGACGCGGACGAAAGTTTTGGAAGCTGCCCGTGAGCTTGGCTATGTGCCGAACAAGATCGCAGGCGCCCTCGCATCTTCTCGCGTGAACCTTGTCGCCGTAATCATCCCCTCGATGTCCAACATGGTCTTCCCCGAGGTCATGACCGGCATCAATGAGGTGCTCGAAGACACTGAACTTCAACCCGTCGTCGGCATCACCAATTACAAACCCGAACGTGAAGAAGCTGTGCTCTACCAGATGCTGTCCTGGCGCCCTTCGGGCGTAATCATCGCAGGACTCGAGCACACCGAAGCCGCCAAGGCGATGATGGCCGCCGCCGGAATTCCGATCGTGGAAATCATGGACACAGACGGCGAAGCGATAGACGCCGCCGTTGGTATCTCGCACCGCCGTGCCGGTCGCAAAATGGCACAGGCCATCATTGATGCCGGCTACAAACGGATCGGGTTTCTCGGCACCAAAATGCCGCTCGATCACCGCGCCCGTAAACGCTTCGAAGGCTTCACCGAAGTTCTCGCGAAATCCGGCCTGGAAATTGCCGACAGCGAATTCTACTCCGGCGGCTCCGCGCTTAAAAAAGGCCGTGAGATGACCGAGACCATTCTCAAGCGCAACGAAGAAGAGCCGCTCGATTTCCTTTATTATTCCAATGACATGATCGGTGCTGGCGGGTTGATGTATTGCCTCGACAATGGCATCGACGTGCCGGGGGATATCGGCCTTGCGGGGTTCAACGGCATCGAATTCCTTGATGGTCTGCCGCGCAAATTGGCGACGATGGACGCCTGCCGCGCCGAGATCGGACGCGCTGCAGCGCAGATCATCGCCAAACGGGTCGACGATGAAAACGCAGCAGGCGGTGAGATCGTCACGCTCGAACCCTCTCTTGAATTTGGCGACACGCTCAAACGCAAGAAAAAGCTGATCTAAGCGCCGGATCACCGGATCGGCCTCGATTCAAGCAACATTATTCATCTGCGCACATGCGGTCGTGACTGGAAATGTCGCGCCGAAAGCCTTATGCAACGTCAACCCGCCCCATAGGCGGCTCATATGACGTTACAGAAAGCCAACACCATGCCTCATTACAGATCCCGCCGCTCGACCCATGGCCGGAACATGGCCGGTGCCCGCGGCCTTTGGCGCGCGACCGGCATGACCGATGGAGATTTCGGCAAGCCGATCATCGCGGTCGTGAACTCGTTCACGCAATTCGTGCCCGGCCACGTCCACCTCAAGGACCTCGGCCAAATGGTGGCCCGCGAGATTGAAAAAGCGGGCGGTGTGGCGAAAGAATTCAACACCATTGCGGTCGATGACGGCATTGCAATGGGCCACGACGGGATGCTCTATTCCCTGCCCTCACGCGAAATCATCGCAGATTCTGTCGAGTACATGGTCAACGCCCATTGTGCGGACGCCATGGTCTGTATCTCCAACTGCGATAAAATTACCCCCGGGATGATGATGGCCGCGATGCGCCTCAACATCCCGGTGATCTTCGTCTCAGGCGGGCCAATGGAAGCCGGCAAAGTGCAGGTCGGCGATCTGGAGCGTGCCGTGGATCTCGTGGACGCCATGGTTGCCGCCGCAGACGATCAGTACACCGATGAACAGGTCGACGCGTTCGAACAGAATGCCTGTCCGACCTGCGGGTCGTGTTCTGGCATGTTCACCGCCAACTCGATGAACTGTCTGGCCGAGGCTTTGGGTCTGGCGCTTCCGGGCAACGGCTCGACCTTGGCGACCCACGCGGATCGTAAGAACCTGTTCCTCGAGGCCGGGCGTAAGATCGTCGAGATCACGAAGAAACATTACGAAGAGGAGCTTCCGGGCTACCTGCCGCGTGAGATCGCGACCTTTGAAGCGTTCGAGAACGCCATGTCCCTCGACATCGCCATGGGTGGCTCCACAAATACCGTGCTGCACCTTCTCGCGATTGCCTATGAGGGCAAGGTGGATTTCACCATGCAAGACATCGACCGTCTGTCACGTAAGGTTCCCTGCCTCTGCAAAGTCGCACCGAACATTCACAACGTCCATATGGAAGACGTGCACCGCGCTGGTGGCATCTTCTCCATTCTGGGCGAAATGTATCGTGGCGGCCTGCTGCATGGCGATGTGCGCACAGTGCACAGCGACACGATGGCGGCGGCGATTGCCCAATGGGACATCACGGTCG
The DNA here is from genome assembly GCF_963676475.1 of uncultured Celeribacter sp. Taxonomy (NCBI): domain Bacteria; kingdom Pseudomonadati; phylum Pseudomonadota; class Alphaproteobacteria; order Rhodobacterales; family Roseobacteraceae; genus Celeribacter; species uncultured Celeribacter sp. The sequence continues at coordinate 2,853,848 of NZ_OY781106.1, forward strand.
CGAACAACCCCGAGGCCGAGAGCCTTTTCAAAGCGGCGCCGGGCGGCGTGCGCACGACACAGGCGTTTTCGACCCAGAACCGCTACAAGGAGCTCGACACCGACCGTGAAAATGGCGTGATCCGGTCCGTGGAACATGCCTTCTCGAAAGACGGCGGTCTGGCGGTTTTGTTCGGTAACATCGCCGAGCGTGGCTGTATCGTGAAAACGGCGGGTGTGGATGAAAGCATCCTGAAATTCACCGGCACCGCCCGCGTTTACGAATCGCAAGACGATGCGGTGAACGGCGTTTTGACCCGCGAAGTGCAGGCTGGCGAAGTGGTCATCATCCGCTACGAGGGGCCGCAAGGCGGTCCGGGGATGCAGGAGATGCTCTACCCGACGTCGTACTTGAAATCCAAAGGTCTGGGCAAGAAATGCGCGCTTTTGACCGATGGGCGGTTCTCCGGAGGCACCTCGGGCCTGTCCATCGGTCACGTTTCCCCCGAAGCGGCCGAGGGTGGTTTGATCGGTCTGGTGGAAACCGGCGATACGGTCGAGATCGACATCCCGAACCGTTCCATTCAGCTCAAGGTCGATGATGCCGTGCTTGCGGCCCGCCGCGAAGCCAAGGGCCCGCTGCCGTGGAAACCCGCGGCCCCGCGTCCGCGTGCTGTCTCCACCGCGCTCAAGGCCTATGCGATGCTGGCCTCTGCGGCGGACAAAGGCGGGGTGCGCATCCTGCCGGAAGACGCACAATAAGGCTCTAATCCAGCTGGAAAGATATAAAACGCCGCCTCCTTTGGGGCGGCGTTTTGCATTAGCGGCGTGCCGTGATCAGCGGCTCACCCTGACCAAAGAGCACAAGCGCGCCGGTCTCGTCGATGTCGAAGCGATCCACATTGGACAGAGCCTCCAACACACGCGCCTCCTGCTGCATCAGGGCCTCAGGGCACATCATGCGGGTCAGGGCCAGCGGCTTGAAAGATAGCCCCTCACCGGTCAGCTCGAAGCCACCTGTGAAGCGGTTACAACCGGTTGATCCCGCCACGCGGTCACCGTCGAATGCCAATGTGATATGGCTGGCATCAATCACGCCAGCGCCCGCGACATCCTCGACCTGCCATTCTGGCCCGGTCAAAAGATCCATCGTCTCCCCCGCACATCCGTGAAAACTATTGTCGCCTCGGGTCAGGGTCACGGTTTCCGGATAGGCTTGACCAGACATGTCATCGTGACAGAGCTGAGGTGACACCGCCAGATCAAGATCTGCCGTTTGATACGTCAGGCTTTCCTCATCGACTTGCGCCAAAGGCCACGCACCTTCAATAACGGTTTCGCCATAGTCCAATTCCGCCTGCATCTGGCCTTCACTCACCGAAATCCGCCATCCCGGCTCATTCCCGCGCGCCACCCATGGCGCCTCGGAACCAGTAAGCGAGCAGTCCATTTCGACCCCATTCCAGCCCAAAAGCGCCTCTTCGCCCTTAATCCAGAACAGGACATCTTCCGCCTCGTTCTCATAGCGCGCGCCGGAGGCAGAGATCGTTTGAGGCAGGGTCACGACACGCCCGCCCATCTCCAAAATAGCGGCCTCGTCAGCAAAGCCTGCGCGCCCCGACAGACCCTCACAGATAACGTTCGTGCCAAAGCCCACCAGCACAGAATTCGCAAAAGCGGGCGCCGACACGGTCAACGCGCCCAAACAAAAAACAAAACTCGAAATTCTCATGGCATCCTCTCACCAATCATCATGAGATTAGACTACGCCCCTAGGTCTCACGGGTCCATCTCGGAGCCTTCAAAGAGCCGTTATGAGCCGACCCTCACACCTCATCGAAAACGCTTGAACTTCGCCACGGGCTTCCATAGCTTCATCCCTACCTCGGGGTGCCCGTGCGAAACACGGCTGAGATGCAAACGCGAACCCGTTGAACCTGAACCGGCTAACACCGGCGGAGGGAAGGTATCAGCGATGTTCCGCACGCGACCTTTTTCTTCGCCCATATGACTATGGAGCGAGCCATGAAATATGGATTGACCCTTGCGGCCCTTCTTGCTGCAACCTCTGCGCAGGCAGACACCCTCACCGTTTACGCCCCGGATTATTTCGCCTCCGAATGGGGTCCCGGTCCCGCGATCAAGGCGGCGTTTGAGGAAGAATGCGATTGTGACATTGAATATATCACCGGCGATCTTTTGCCTCGGCTGATGCTTGAAGGTGAGCGCACCAAGGCGGACATTGCCATCGGGTTCAATTCCGATGTCACCAAGAAAGCGCGCGAAACGGGGCTTTTCGCACCTCACGGGCAGGATTTGTCTCCTTTGACCCTGCCGATCGACTGGCAAGACGACACCTTTTTGCCGTTCAACTGGAGCTATACCGCCTTTATCTACGACAATACAAAGATCACCAACCCGCCGACCTCCTTCCACGAGTTGGTGAACGCCGACGAGGATTGGACCATCGCGATTCAGGACCCTCGGACGTCAGTCTCGGGCCTGGCTCTGGTGCTTTGGGGCCAAGAGGTGTTCGGCGAGGAGGCCCCGGATGCCTGGGCGAAACTCGCGCCGAAAGTGACCACCGTGACCAAAGGCTGGTCCGAAGCCTATGGCCTCTTCACCGACGGTGAGGTGGATATGGTGCTGTCCTACACGACCTCGCCTGCCTATCATATCATGGCCGAAGAGGACGACACGAAATCTGCGGCGCTCTTTGATGAAGGTCACTATTTCATGGTCGAGCTTGCGGCGAAACTGGCCGGCACCGATCAGCCGGAACTGGCGGACGAGTTCATGGCCTTTGTCCTGTCTCCGACGTTCCAAAACATCATTCCAACGGCCAACTGGTCCTACCCCGCAGCCTTGCCAAAAGATCAATGGCCCGATGTCATGGCGAATCTGAACTACCCGGAAAAGGCGATTTTCCTGAGCGAAGACGAAGCCGCTGCCCTGCGGGATGAGGCAATTGCCGAATGGCGCGACGCGTTTTCTCAGTAACCCTCTGGCCCGGCCTCATCGCGGCGGCTTTGGTCGCCGCCTTGAGCTTTGGGACATTGGGGGCGGTGGCGTTACGGGCGGAAAGCTTTTCCGCCCTCTCCCGTTTTGACTGGATGGCGGTGCGCTTCACAGTGGTGCAAGCGCTGTTGTCCGCCGGGCTCTCCGTGCTCTTCGCCATTCCTGCTGCGCGCGCTTTGGCCCGACGGAGCTTCCCCGGGCGGGGCCTGTTGATCACGCTCTTGGGCGCGCCTTTTATCTTGCCGACCATCGTCGCGATCCTCGGCTTGACGGCTGTATTCGGCAATGCGGGATTTGTCTCTGTTGCGCTGAGTTGGGCTGGATTAGAGCCTATTTCGATCTATGGGTTTCACGGCGTCGTGTTGGCGCATGTTTTTTTCAATTTGCCCCTGGCGACCCGTCTTCTGCTTCAGGGGTGGGGCGCTATTCCGGCTGAAAGATTCCGCCTTGCCTCCTCGCTCCATTTCGGCCCGCGTGACATCTTTCGTCACCTCGAACTGCCGATGCTCAAAGAGATTGTGCCCGGCGCCTTCACCGTCATTTTCCTGATCTGCACCACCTCTTTTGCCATCGCCCTCACGTTCGGTGGCGGCCCCAAGGCGACCACCGTCGAGCTCGCGATCTATGAGGCGTTCCGCTATGACTTCAACCTCGGCAAAGCCTCGCTTTTGGCCCTGATCCAAGTGGTGATCTGCGCTGTCGCGGCGGCTGCCTCTTTGAAATTTCGCGTGCCACAGATGGGGTCCGGCGGGCTTCATCGCGTGGTGCAACGCTTCGATGCCCGCAATGGCACTGCGCGGGCGCTCGATGTGGTTTGGGTTGGCCTGATCAGTCTCTTTCTTCTGACACCCTTGCTGGCGATTGCCCTGCGTGGCGCGCCGGGGCTTTTGGACCTGCCCACCTCGGTCTGGTCTGCGGCCCTGCGCTCGATTTTGACGGCCCTCGGGTCGGCATTTTTGGCAATCCTCCTGTCATTGACCCTCGCGCTCACCACGCTTCGGTTTCGCAGCCTTGAGATCATTGGCATGTCGTCTATTGCCGCCTCGCCGCTGGTGATGGGCACGGGGCTTTACATCGTGCTCTTTGCCGTCACCGACCCTGCCGATTGGGCCTTGCCGATCACGGCGCTGGTCAATGCCGTCATGTCGATGCCCTTCATCTTGCGCGCCTTGGGACCGGCTTTAGCCGGGGCGGAGCGCGACTACGGGCGCCTCTCCGACAGTCTCGGTTTGACCGGATTGAGCCGGGTTAGGATAGTTCTTTTGCCGCGTCTGCGTGTGCCTATGGGGTTCTCTGCGGGTCTTGCCGCGGCCCTTTCGATGGGGGATTTGGGCGTGATAGCCCTCTTCGCTCGCCCGGAGGCCGCGACGCTGCCGTTGCAAATCTATCGTCTCATGGGGTCCTATCGCATGGACCAGGCGATGGGCGCGGCTTTGCTGCTTTTGGGGCTGAGTTTGGCTCTGTTTTACATCTTCGATCTTTGGGGGAGACGCCGTGCTTGAGCTTCGATCCATCCGCCTGACACAGGGTGATTTCACTCTCTCCGGCGACTTTTCGATCCCCGATGGGGCGCGTGTCGCCATTATCGGTCCGTCCGGCGCGGGAAAATCCACGCTGTTGTCGCTGATCGGCGGGTTCGAGGCCCCGGATTCAGGAAGAATGCTCTGGGACACAAAGGACGTGACCCAAGCCCTGCCCCATGAGCGGCCGATCTCGCATCTGTTTCAGGACAACAACCTCTTTGCCCATATGACGGCGGCACAGAATGTCGGGCTTGGGGTCAGGCCCAACCTGCGCCTTAGTACAGCGGAACAGGAGCGTGTGACCGAAGCACTCAGCGCCGTTGGTCTCGCCGGGATGGAGACACGTCGCCCGGCGGAGCTTTCGGGCGGCCAACAGAGCCGTGTCGCGCTCGCACGGGTGTTGGTTCAGGAAAAGCGTCTGATCCTGTTGGACGAACCGTTTTCCGCGTTGGGACCGGCGATGCGAGGCGAGATGATCGGATTGGCCAAGGAGGTGAGCGAGAAACTCGGCGCGACCATGTTGATGGTCACCCATGACATTGCGGATGTGGACCGCTTTGCCGATCTGGTGATCTGGATCGAGGATGGTCACTGCCAGCCGCCGCGAGACTGGGCGGAGATGAAAGCCGATCCGCCTGAAGGGCTCAAAGCCTACATCGGAGCTTGAAACCTGGCCATGAAAAAAGCGCCCCAAATCGGGGCGCTTTCTCATTTGAACCAACTCTAACTCAGAGCGTAGTCTTTTTGCCTTTGTGCGGTGCCCAAAGCTTTTTGTTCGTCAGGTACAAAAGCGAGGTCAGGATCACGAGGAAGGTCACGGCGACAAAACCGGCCTTCTTGCGGGCCATCATTTTGGGCTCAGCCGCCCACATCAGGAAGGCTGCGATGTCTTCGGCCTCATGGTGCAGCTCGTTGGAGTGACCGTCGGCAAATTCGACGTCCTCACCGTAGAGCGGCGGAGCCATGGCGATCCAACCGGTCGAAAAAGCGGTGTTCTCGTAATAGGTGGTGCCCGCTTCGACTTTTTCCTCGCCGGTATAGCCGGTGAGAATGGCGACGATGTATTCGGGGCCACCAATGCCTTTGAGGAACTGGTTGATGCCCGTGCCCGCCGGACCGTGGAAGCCCGCGCGCGCCTTCGCCATCAGCGACAGGTCCGGTGCGTTTTGCGATTCATTGGCCGGGAAGTGATCGTTCTCGGTCAGCGGACGCGCAGCGCCTTCGTCGTAGTCGAAGAGATGCATGTTGGCGGCTTCGTCTGCCACGAAAAGCTGGGACGCGTAGGCGCGCACCTGATCTTCGGGAAGCTGCGGGCCGCCTTCATCCGCGAGGGTGCGGATCGGCACGAATTTCATGCCGTGGCAGGAGGAGCAGACCTCAGTGTAGATCTGCAAACCACGCTGAAGCTGCATCTGGTCGTATTTGCCAAACGGGCCTTCGAAGGAGAAGTCCACGTCATGGATATGCCCACCTTCGCCAGCGGCCAGAGCGGCCGTGGCAGAAAGACCCAAAGCGGTGAGGGCGGAGAGGGTGAGGTTCTTGATCATTGTCCCTGTTTCCTTTCTCACTCTGCCGGCTCTTTGGCTGCAGACGGGTAGTGAGCGATGAAGTCTTCTTCGATCGAGGCCGGAATTGGCAGCGGCTTTTCAATCACACCCAGAATCGGGAGGATCACGAAGAAATAGCCGAACCAGTACGCGGAGCCGATCAGCGCGAAACCCGGAGCCGACATGCCAATCGTGTTGTCGAAATCAGCACCGGAAAGTGCCTGCATGAACACCGGATGACCGTCGAGTACGCCGATCATGATCAGGTCTGTGCCCTGCGCACCGGCCCAGGTCAGACCGAGGAAGAAAAACACCAGCAACCAGTAGGCGCTTTTGAACATCGGGCGATATTTACCCGAACGCACCGAGGAGGTGTCAGTCCAGGGCACCAGAGCCATGGCGATGATGGCGCCGAACATGGCCAACACACCGAAGAACTTCGCATCAACGATACCACCGGTCAGGAAGCTGATGATCTGGACCAGCCAGACATCGGCGGTGAAAGCGCGCAGGATCGCATAGAACGGCAGGAAGTACCATTCCGGCACGATGTGAGCCGGCGTCGAAAGCGGGTTGGCTTCGATGTAGTTGTCCGGGTGGCCGAGGTAGTTCGGCATGAAGCCGACAACCGCGAAGAAAGCGATCAGGACCACGCCCAGGGCGAAGAGGTCTTTGATCACGAAATACGGCCAGAACGGCAGCGTGTCTTTTTCCGCTTCGGCTTTCGAGGTACGACGCACTTCAACACCCGTGGGGTTGTTGTTGCCGGTGTTGTGGAAGGCCCAGATGTGCACAATCACCAGACCTGCGATCACGAAGGGCAGGAGGTAGTGCAGCGAGAAGAAGCGGTTCAGCGTGGCGTTGTCCACGGCCGGTCCACCCAGAAGCCAGGTCTGGATCGGCTCGCCGATGAACGGGATCGCGCCGAAGAGGCCGGTGATCACGGTCGCACCCCAGAAGGACATCTGACCCCAGGGCAGAACGTAGCCCATGAAACCGGTGGCCATCATCAGGAGGTAGATGATCATGCCGATGATCCAGGTGATCTCGCGCGGCGCCTTGTAGGAGCCGTAGTAGAGACCGCGGAAAATGTGCAGGTACACGGCGAAGAAGAACAGCGACGCGCCGTTGGCGTGCAGGTAACGCAGCATATGGCCGCCATTCACGTCACGCATGATGTGTTCGACGGAGCGAAATGCCAGATCGACATGCGGCGTGTAATGCATCACCAGAACGATGCCGGTGACAATCTGAAGCGCGAGGCAGAAGGCGAGCACAATGCCCCAGATCCACATCCAGTTCAGGTTTTTCGGGGTCGGGATCATCAACGTGCCGTAGATCAGGCCGATGATCGGAAGCCGTTTCTCGACGCCTTTGGTAAAGGTCGATTTCGGCTCGTAATGGTCGTGCGGAATACCAGACATAAGTTCCTCCCTTAGCCCAGAACAATCTCGGTGTCGCCGTCGAAGGCGGCAATCGGAACCGGGAGGTTCTCGGGCGCCGGCCCTTTGCGGATACGACCGGAGGTATCATAGTGAGAACCGTGACACGGGCAGAACCAGCCACCGAAGTCACCGGCCCCATCGCCCAGCGGCACACAGCCGAGGTGGGTACAAACCCCCATCATCACCAGCCATTCGCCAGCTTCGTCCATGGAGCGGTTCTGATCTTCGGCGTCGAGTGTCGCGTCTTTGTTGTCGTTGCGGGCAATCGGGTCGACCAGCTCGTCCATGGTCACCGCGCGCGCCGCGTCGATTTCCTCTTGGGTACGACGACGGATGAACACCGGCTTGCCGCGCCACTTGACGGTCAGCTGCGTGCCCGTCTCGACACCGCTGATATCAACGCGGATCGAGCTGAGCGCCTGAACGTCTGCGGAGGGGTTCATCTGGTTGACCAGCGGCCAGACTACGGCACCAGCGGCAACTGCACCAGCGCCACCAGTGGCGTAGTACAGGAAATCGCGTCGGGTGCCTTCGTGTTCATCTACGTGGGACACTGCAATTCTCCAATTTCTTCGGCCGGTCCTCCCCGGCCAATGCATGAGAGGCCGCAGTTTTCCCGCAGCCCTTCGCAGGCGCTTTTAGCGAGCGAAGGCGCTCACGTCTAGCATTCAATGAATTGTGAACGCATGCGATCTGTTGTGGTGTGGTCTCTCGGGGACAGGTAAGATATATCTCAAAAATACCTATATTCGCTAACATCTGTTGATGTTTCGCGGATTCCATCTTTTCCGTTGAATATCAGACGCGTGAGGTATCCGGGAAAATCACCGGCTTGTCCCCCGGCTGCCATTTTGCATATTTCGCCATAATCTCAGCGAACCGCCCGGACGCCAAAAATCTCGCCAACCAGCCCTGAACCCCCGGCCAATCCGCCTCATCGAACCATGCCCGGTCCACCATGGCGAATTGTCGCACGAAGGTGATCGTGGCCAGATCGGCAAGGCTGGGCTTGTCGCCATAGAGCCAATCGTGCTGTCTAAGCTGGCCATCCACCTGTCTCAGAATGGCGGCGGCCTTCTCCCGCTCGGCCAGCGGCTCGACGCCCTCATAACGCGCCTCATATTTATAGCGGTCCAACGCGGTCTTGAACGGGCCTTCGATCTGCGCGATCCAGTCTTCGCCCTCGGGCGGCATAGCCAGAAGCCCCTCCGGGTCATTCTGCGCCAGCGCCCAATCCATGATCTCGCGGCTTTCTTCGATCACGCCCGTCATCAAGCCTGTCTCGGTGATCAACACGGGCACGGTACCTTTCGGCGAGACCGCAAGCATCTCCTGCGGCTTGTCGCGGAGCACCACTTCACGCAGCTCCACCTCGCGCCCCGCCGAAGCAATCGCAAGCCGTGCCCGCATCGCATAGGGACAGCGGCGGAAGGAATAGAGGATGGGCGTCATGCGGTCAGCTGCGTGCCATTGACGCCGGTGATCACCGCCTTGAGGATCGCGCCCTCGTCCTGCGCGGTCCCGAAACGCACCTCCGTGAATTGTTCCGTCCGGCCCATGTGCGGGTTTTCCATCAGGATGACATGCTCGCGCCCGATCTGCGCCTTGAGATGCTTTTGCACCTGTTCGTCGCCCACCGCCCGCAGACGCGCGGCGCGGTCGCGGATCACCTTGCCATTCACCTGACGCGGAATTTTCGCAGCGGGCGTGCCTTCGCGTTTCGAATAGGGAAAGACGTGCAACCATGTCAGGTCACAATCCGTCACCAGCTTCATCGAATTCTCAAACTGCACCTCGGTCTCCGTCGGGAATCCTGCGATAATATCCGCGCCAAAGGTCATCTCGGGCCGCAATTTGCGCGCCTCTTCACAGAAGCGGATCGCATCGTCGCGCAGGTGCCGCCGCGCCATGCGTTTGAGGATCAGATCGTCGCCATGCTGCAAGGACAGGTGAAGATGCGGCATCAAGCGCGGCTCGGTGGCGATGGCCTGCATCAACATCTCGTCGGCCTCAATCGAGTCGATGGACGAAATCCGCAGGCGTGGCAGATCCGGCACCAGTTTCAGAATGCGCATCACCAGATCACCCAGACGCGGCGTCGCCGGCAAATCCGCCCCCCAAGAGGTCAGATCGACCCCGGTGAGTACCACTTCGTTGAAGCCCTTGTCCACCAGCCGCTTGATCTGATCGACCACGACACCGGCGGGCACAGAGCGCGAATTGCCCCGGCCATAGGGAATGATGCAGAAGGTACAGCGGTGATCACAGCCGTTCTGGACCTGCACATAGGCGCGGTGCCGACCGAAACCGTCGATGAGATGCCCGGCAGTCTCCGTCACCGACATAATGTCATTGACCTGAACACGTTCGGTGTCGCCGATGAAATTCGGCCCCATGCTCTGCCAGGTTTCCGGCTGCATCTTTTCCGTATTGCCGATCACCAGATCGACCTCGCCCATGGTGGCAAAAGTCTCCGGCTCCGTCTGTGCCGCACATCCGGTGACGATGATCTTCGCCTCCGGGTTTTCGCGCCGCAGTTTGCGAATCTCCTGGCGGGCTTTCCGCACCGCCTCCGCCGTCACCGCGCAGGTGTTCACGACCACGGCGTTCTCGACCCCATTGGCCTCGGCCAGCTCTTTCATCGCCTCGGTTTCATAGGCGTTGAGGCGACAGCCGAGTGTCGCAAAGATTGGCGGATTGGCGGACATCAGACGCGCTCCAGAAAAGACGTGTCGAATTCTGCCTGGAACACCAGCTGCGTCGGACCGGTCATCCAGACGCCATCCTCGCGCCAATCGAGCGTCAGCCAGCCGCCATCGACCTCCATCCGCACCTTTTTGTCCGTCAGCCCGCGCACAGAGGCCGCCACAGCCGTCGCACAGGCGCCAGAGCCACAGGCCAGCGTGATCCCCGTGCCGCGCTCCCAAACGCGCATTCTGATCTCGTCACGCGCGCGCACTTCGGCGAATTCCACATTGGTGCGCTGCGGGAAAAGCGGGTCGTATTCGACGCGCTTGCCCCAACCGGCAACGTCCACCTCTTTGATGTCCGGCACAAAGAACACCGCATGAGGATTGCCCATGCCCACCGCGACAGGCTCGCCCTCGAGCGGCAAGAAATCGGTGTCCACAGGATGCGACAAAGGCACCTCGTCCCACATCCGCTGCGGATGGCCCATGTTGACGGAGACCTCATCGCCCGCACGCCGGGCGATCAAGACCCCACGTTCCGTACGGATCGTGATCTCGTCCTGTCCCGTCTCATCCAACATCAACCGCCCGACACAGCGCGTAGCGTTGCCACAGGCGCCCGCCCGCGATCCGTCGGAGTTCCAGAAATCGAGATCAATGTCCGCGGCATCCGAACTCCGAATCTCGGCCAGTTGATCGAAACCGACGCCACGATGGCGGTCGCCCACGGCGCGCGCCAGTTCAGCGGTGACAATCGCGTCCCGCCCCCGTGAATCGACGATCACGAAGTCATTGCCAAGCCCATGCATTTTCAGAAAAGGGAGGCGGCGAGAGCTGTCAAAATCCTGTTGCATGGGCGGGCATATAAACCTTGTGGGAACCTTTTCCAAGAAAATCTCAGTTTTGCGCTTGACGGTCCTGACCCGCGACATTAAACCCCGCCGCACAGTCGATGAGACTGAGAGAGTGGGCCGTTAGCTCAGTTGGTAGAGCAACTGACTTTTAATCAGTGGGTCGCAGGTTCGAATCCTGCACGGCTCACCACTTTCTTAAAATTGACGAACGACAGTAAGTTTGTCGTTTCTGACAGAAGTTAGGCGCCTTTCGACACATCGATTGGCGCTTTTGCTTTCATGGCGCGGCGGTACCCGCTGAAATTTCGAGAGATTCGTAGACTTTACATGACCCTCTGCGGGCGGGCTCTACGTCACCCCTGGCCCTCTGCGGTAATTCGAACCTGGAACCGGGCAAGACTGCAGTCAGCTGAAAGCGGACCCGAACGGTGGGCACCCTCGCACTTACGGCATTCGCAGAGGTGGGTGGAGAGCCGACCTTCGCTGCATTCAAGACGAAGGGCCGCGAAGCGCTGGAAGTGGACCTTGCCCTCTTGGCGGCACCTGTCTTGAGACCATCATGTAACGGTAGGCTATTCTAATGCCGCACCAAGGCCTTTCCGGTGCAATCCTAGAAGTGAAATTGTGAGGGGCGCCGCCCCTCCAAGCGGAGTTTGGTAGAAAATACACACCTCTCTCTTCCGCTTGGCCTCTTTTGTGAGAACTAGCGTGACCGGCACTCGACAAAGCTGGCTTGCGGGAAGAACTAAGTACGCAGCTTCCTACCGCATTCACTTCTAGTTGGTCTGATAGAGGGTTTTTTATATATTCCGGTTCGGGACAATGGGGCCGGATAATGAACGAAAAGACGACAAGCGCGCCGGCAGGGCTGGCAGGGTACTACTATCAGGTCGATGTCTCAATCTACCTTGCACTTGACCTTATGCTGGTGCGGAAGCGGCTCGACGCGATCACCCTCGAACCCGCCAACCATGAGGACCTCGCCGCCGATCTGAAGGACGACATGCAAGTCTCGGGCGCGACGCGCACCACGATCGGGGGCTATCCCCTCATCGTACAGGCCAAACTTCGACAAGGTGAACCCTGGTCGGGCACCGCCCTGAACCGCACCGGGTTTGCCTGAGGCTCCAACTCTTGAGTAGGATGGAGCATTATGAACAAGACAACGAACCAATATACCGCTGAAGTACGCGAGCGAGCGGTTCGCATGGTTTTGGACAACGCCGGTCAGCATGAGAGCCGCTGGCAAGCGATCGTATCGATCTCGGCGAAGATAGGCTGTTCGACGAACACGCTGAATGACTGGGTCAAAAAGGCAGAGATTGATCGTGGCGACCGTGCTGGGGTCAGCACCGAGATGGCCGAGAAGATGAAGGCGCTGGAGCGCGAGAACCGCGAACTCAAGCAGGCGAATGAGATCCTGCGGAAGGCGTCGGCGTATTTTGCTCAGGCGGAGCTCGACCGCCGGTCCAAGTCATGATCGCTTTCATTGAAGAGCACCGGGAAGTCATCGGGGCTTTGCCGATGGAACGCCAATGGTCCGAGTGACATTGGCGAAGGCCGATCTGCAAATACCTGCCGATTGCCTCGTCGACATTCTACGATCATATGGCCAAACGGGCGAACGCTGATCTGCTTTCGGATCGTGCCAAGCGGGACAAGGCTTTGCAGCCCGAGATCGAACGCGTCTGGGAACAGAACTACAAGGTCTATGGCGTCCGCAAAGTCTGGCGCCAGATGCGGCGGGAAGGATTTGATGTGGCCCGATGCACGATAGCCCGGTTGATGAAGGATTTGGGCCTGCAGGGCGCCATTCGGGGCAAGCCGCATAAAACGACGATCCCTGACAAGAAGCAGCCGTGCCCGATGGACAAGGTAAACCGGCAATTCCGGGTGCCGGCACCGAACATGCTCTGGGTCAGTGACTTCACCTATGTCGCGACCTGGCAGGGATTTGTCTACGTGGCATTCGTCATCGACACATTTGCGCGCCGGATCTTTGGGTGGCGCGTCAGCCGCCCGGCTCACACAGGCTTCGTTCTCGACGCTTTGGAACAGGCTGTTCATCAGCGGCAGCCTGGTGTGGGACTGATCCATCACTCAGACCGCGGATCGCAATACCTGGCGATAAAATACACCGAACGCTTGGCCGAGGCAGGGATCGAACCCTCGGTCGGCAGCGTCGGTGACAGCTATGAGTTCAAGCAGGGCCGCGCAGCGGATCAAATGATCTGGGGGATCATTTGAATGCGCAGAACGCTTTGGCCGAGACAATCAATGGTCTCTTCAAGGCGGAGGTCATCCACCGCCGTGGCCCGTGACGCAGTCTGGACGCCGAGGAATACGCCACTCTGGAATGGGTCGACTGGTTCAACAACCGCCGCCTCCTCGAACCGATCGGAAACATCCCACCAGCGGAAGCAGAGGCAAACTTCTACGCAGCCCCGGAAACTAAGAGCATAGCCGCATAACTTAAACCAAACAGCCTCAGGCAAACCCGGTGCGGTTCAACCTCGACGGCCAACCCGTTTCCTTCAAGGAAGTGCGCGAAGGGATGAAAGCCGGTGTGGCGCTTGTGCCCGAGGACCGAAACCGCGAGGGCTTGTTTCAGGGCCTGTCGGTGCGGCACAATCTGTCGATTGCCGATCTGGGTCGGTTCACCCGGCGCGGTCGGATCAATGGCAAAGCCGAGCGCACGGAGGCGCAGCACTCTGTTACCGACTACCGGATCAAGACAGCCGATGATGCGACGCATATTTCGTCCCTGTCGGGTGGCAACCAGCAAAAGGTGGTGATGGCGCGCTGGCTGCGTCGCAAGCCCAAATTGCTCTTGCTTGATGAGCCGACCCAAGGCGTCGACGTGGGCGCCCGCGAAGATCTTTACGCCTCGATCCGGTGCAGTCTCAAGGACGGCATGTCCGTGATCGCCGTCAGCTCCGATTTCGACGAGCTTGCCCAGATTTGCGACCGCGTGATCGTCCTGCGGGACGGTCGCATCACCGATGAGCTTCGGGGCCAGGACATCACCCGACAGACAATGACCCATCTGGTTCTCGCCAGCAGCGGAAAGGATGCCGCATGACACTCGCTAAAAATACCGAAACACTGCCCTCTCAGGCTTTGCAGAAATCGACTGGACAGGGCATCAAATGGACCGAATTCATTGAGCGCGCGGGGCTGATCCTGTTGTTGCTTCTGGTCGTTGTGGTGTTCAGCGGGCTGCGCCCGAACACCTTCGCGACCTATGCCAATTTCCGCAGCATCGCGACAGTGCAACCAGTGATGGCGGTCACCGCGATTGCCCTGATCGTGCCACTCGTCGGCGGGCGTTTCGATGTTTCAGACGGCGCCACCTTGGGCCTGTCCGCGATTGCGACCGCCTCGGCGATGAGCCATTTCGACCTGCCGCTGGTCGTCAGCATTGTGATCGGGATCGGTACAGGGGCCCTGATCGGCGTTATTAACGGCACCATTGTGGCCTATCTCGGCGTCAACTCGATTATCGGCACGCTTGGGATCGCGACGATCCTCGGCGGCATCGTGACGAGCTACACCAACGGCATTCCGATCAGCAGCGGGTTGTCGCCCGTGTTGACCAACATCTCGATCCAGTCCCTGTTCGGCATTCCGGTGCTGTTCATCCTGATGGCGATCATCTCGGCGGCGGCCTGGTTTCTTTTGACGCAGACGCCCTATGGCCGCAATCTCGCGGCGGTGGGCTCCAACGCCGAGTCCGCGCGTCTGGCGGGCATCCGCACCAAACGCGTCGTGATGCAGAGCTTTGTCATCGCAGGCAGCCTTGCGGGCGTCGCAGGCGTGCTTCAGATCGGCGCACAGGGCAACGCAGGGCCGCAGCTTGTCGTCATCACCTTTATCCTGCCCGCACTGGCCGCCGCTTTTCTTGGCGCGACCACATGGGAGCCGGGCAAGTTCACGGTACAGGGCACGTTGATCGGGATTTTCTTTCTCGGCACGACGATCAGCGGCCTGTCGCTTGTGGGGATTCAACCGTGGATCACCGATGTGTTCAACGGTGGAGCTGTGGTGCTTGCGATTGCTCTCTCGGCCCAGTTGCGCCGTCGCCGCACCGAATCGCTGGAAATTGGCAGCTGAGCGCAAAAGAAGGAGACCGACATAAGCAAATATTTTTCTGAAGAGCGCTCCGCCGAAGTGGTAAATGCGCGCATGGGCGACGACATCAATCCGCGGCTGAAAGAGGTGATGACCAGCCTCGTGACCCATCTGCACGCCTTTGCCAAGGACGTCGATCAGGCCCAAGAAGAATGGGACATCGCGATTGATTTTCTGACACGGACGGGCCAGATCTGCACCGAGGAGCGGCAGGAGTTCATCCTGCTCTCCGACATCCTCGGGTTTTCGATGCTGGTCGATGCGATCAGCAACCGCCGCCCCGAAGGCGCGACCGAGAACACCGTTTTCGGCCCTTTCCATGTCGCAAATGCGCCGATCCGGGAGTTTGGCGAAACCATCTCGCTCGATGGCAAGGGCGAGCCCTGCCTGTTCACCGGTAAGGTGCTCGACACGGACGGGACGCCCATCGCGGGGGCCTGCGTCGATGTGTGGAGTGATAATTCGGACGGCTATTACGATGTGCAACAGCCGGATATTCAGCCGAAATGGAACAACCGGGGTCGGTTCATCAGCCGTGAGGACGGCAGCTACAGCTTTGTCGGCATCAAGCCGGTGAGCTATCCCATCCCCGATGACGGTCCTGTGGGCAAGCTGTTGGGCGCGCTGGGGCGGCATCCTTATCGCCCGGCCCATATGCATTTCCTTGTGACCGCCGAGGGCTATCAGACCATCGTTACACATACCTTCGTGGGCGACGACAGCTATATCGGTGACGACACGGTGTTTGGCGTCAAAGAAACACTGGTCGCGCCTTTTACCGAAAGAGACGGCGGCGAGACGCCCTGGCTGTCCGAATTCGACTTTGTGATGGTGTCCATAAAGCCCTGATGGTTCGACTGCTGCACCTGTTGGCTTGTGTCCGTACATGCAAGCCCATCGCGACCGCCGGTGGCGGCACCTTATTTCCCTGAGCTTTCGCACAGGGAGTTATTCAGGAGGTTCGGTCTGTGGAATTCATCAGGTTTTCAGCCTTTCAAATCCTGCCCGATTATGAAGTTACAGTCCCTAGGCGCAACTCGCGTCATCGGCCGCTTCGTCCGCAGAGCTGACCCTGCCATGCGAGAACATGCTGCACGATGCCATCGTTGGCCGGTTTCGGGAAGCTGCGCCGCAGCGAGACCCAATTCGCCGAATGACGGCTAAGGGCCGATGTCGTTGATCATCAGATTGCCGAGCAGGGCGAGATGGGCGGTCGAATCCCAGAGTTGATTGAACTGAGTGGCGACCATAAAGATTTCATCGGCATAATCCGCGCGTCAGGTACAGAACCGATCGGTGAAGATCGTCACCGGAATGCCGCGTGCCTTGGCTTCGCGCGCAAGCACACGCGCCTGACGGCAATAGCGGCGCGCCTCGAAAATCGCCTGACAGGTGTCCTGCGCCACTGTTCGCCAGAACTTGAATTGCAACGCTTGGCGATCCTTGAGCGATTTGATAGACGGACGCGAAACTCGGCGCCACCTTCTGCTCAGCTTAACGGCAGCTGTCCGATTGCACAGACTGATTTCTGTGCTGACAGTGGGGGATAGGTGATTGGTACGCTTGGGGGGAACTCAGGGCACATGTGTTTGCCGTGCATACGGCGGAGATGTTGTATGATGCATGAGCCTCCAAAACTACAGTTTGCCACATATTGGGAAAACCGGCCAATTCTGCTCAATTATGCGTTTCGCATCCTTGGATCGCGCGAAGCTGCTGAAGATGTTGTGCAAGAAGCTTACATCCGTTTCTCCACACAGGACAGGGCCACAGAACCGACCCATCTCAAGGCCTATCTGTTTCGCATCGTGCATAATCTGGCGCTGAATTCGAGCAAACGCCGCCGGTACGAGAGGGATCAACTGCGCCGAGATGTGCCGGACTGGGGCCTGCCTGCGGCGGCGTTGACGCCAGAAGATGTCCTTCTATTCGCAGAAAAGGTACGTGGTGCGATGCAAATTGTAGAGGATTTGCCCAAAGAGCAGCGCCAGGCTCTGGAGTTGCATCGCTATTCGGGGCATTCGATGAAAGAGGTCGCCCGCAGGCTCGGGGTTTCTGAGCGCAAAGCTTACAGGCTCGCGCAAGCTGCCTTGGCCACCGTTGCGCTACAGCTGCGAGGGCAGACACAGGAAGATCCGCCCTCTGAGTGACGTGACCTCTTAGGATATGACTTTTATGACGCCCGGTTTGGATGGGCGCGATGCCGAACGCCAATCAAAGGAAGCCTCTGTCTTGGAACTGAATGACAAAAGCAACCGCGAGGTTTTCGAACAAGCCGCCGGGTGGATGTTGCAGCTGAACGCGTCGCCCGAGGATTCCGAACTGCGGGCTCGATTCGATGCGTGGCTGGCCCAGCCCGACCATCAACAGGCATGGTCAGACGTGCAAACCGCATGGGACGCGCTGGGGGTTTTGGATGCCCCTGAACAACATCCCGTCAGCGCAGCACATAACACCGCAGAGGTCATCTCTTTGGCGGCGCGACACGGGCGCTCGCCTGCAAAGCGCGTCATGCGCGGAACGGCACGGGCGCTCGGGCTGATCGCCGCGCTTTGGGTTGCGTGGCTCTACATTCCTTTTGCGCTTATTGCTTTGCAGGCAGATCATCGCACCTCGAAAGGCCAGACCGCTTTTCTCGAAATGGCGGATGGGTCGACCATCGAGCTTGCCGGAGCCTCCGCTATCGACGAGTCTTACGCCCTGGCTGAACGGCATATTTCCCTGATGCAGGGCGAGGCCTTCTTTGATGTGGCACAGGATAAAGAACGCCCCTTTGTGGTCGACGCAAGCGGCGTGCGCATCAGGGTGCATGGCACCGCGTTCAATATCCGCGTCACCTCGCAGACCACAACAGTTGCGCTCCTGCATGGGGCGGTTTCCGCACAGATCGACGGGCTCTCAGAGGAGCCAGCCGTGCTCACGCCGGCGCATCAGATTGTGATTGCACAGGACACAGGCACCTATCGCATCGAACCTGTTGCGCCCGAGGACATTGGCAGTTGGCGAGATGGTCGTATTTTTCTGAGCGACGTCACCCTCGCGGAAGCCGCCGAGATCATCGGGCGGGCGCACAGCGCATGGGTTTCCATTCCTTCGGGTGCCCTCGCGCGCCAACAGGTCAGCGGCTTTTTCGACCTCTCTGATCCCGATGCGTCGCTGGACCTTCTGGCCGCACCATTCGGCGCGCATGTGCGCCATATGACGCCCTATTTGCGGGTGATTTCGGAGGGCTGATCTTAATTCTGATAAAAAAAATCAGTTTTTGACAAAAAATCTCACTTCGCGCTGACAAAATCGGCGCGGCGTTTGTCCTTAGAACCGAATGCGCACTCAAGATGCGCCTGAGAGGGACTAAGGAGAAATCGCCGATGACCGCACAAAACCTATTAAAACCCATAAGATACGCGCGCGTCGCCCGTCGCGGTCCACACAGGTTTGCCTTGTGGCTCACTGTGGCAACGCAGGCGCTGGTGGGGGGCACGGTTTTGAGTTTTGCGCCGGCGCAGCTTTTGGCACAATCCCAGACCCAGCGCAGTTTCGACATACCTGCGCAATCTTTGTCGTCGGCTTTGGCGCAGTTCGGTCGTCAATCTGGCACTCAGGTGGCCTTTGCGTCCTCGGTGACCAGCGGGCTGACGTCACGTGCCGTGTCCGGCACGATGCCCCCGGAACAGGCGCTGACCCTTCTGCTCAATGGCACGGGCATTCTTTGGCACAATTCCGGGGCCGGTTTCGTGATCGAAAAGCCGGATTTCGGCGCGCAAATGGGGCTGTCTCTCGGAGAGGATGTCATGGTGCTTGATACCATCGTGGTGGATGCGGGCAGCTGGGGCGCTTTGGGCGACAGCGATCGAAAGTATCAGGTCCCGGCCTCTGTCGATTACATCCCCGAAGAGGATATCCAGTGGTTTCGCGGCAGTTCGGCCGGGGATTTTCTCAAAGGTACGCCCGGCGTCATGACTGGTGACAACCGCAACAGCGGGGCGGTGGATGTGAACATTCGCGGCATGCAGGGCTTTGGTCGCGTTCCGGTGGTGATCGACGGAACTCAACAGCAAAACACCGTCTATCGCGGTTATTCCGGGGTCGCCAACCGTAACTATGTCGATCCAGACCTGATCAGCGACGTGACCATCGACAAAGGACCAAGCGCGGGCGTCTACGGCGTTGGCGCCACAGGCGGCGTGGTGGAGATGCAAACCATCGGGGCAGAGGACATCCTCAAGGAGGGGGAAACCTACGGCTTTCGGGTGCGTGGTGGATTTGCCACCAACTCCTCGGCCCCACCCGCCGAAGGGACGCGAGGCGGCATCTACGGATTTGAAACACAACGTTACCGCACGGGATGCAGCTATGATTGCGCGGTGCAAGATGTGCCTGAAGGCCTCGATGATGTGAACAGCTACGGCACGCTCGACGGGATGGACCGGCCATCGGCCTTTGAGCCCACATCGACCAACGGTAGCGTGGCGGCGGCGAAGGCGTGGGAAGACCTTGAGTTTGCCCGCGAAATCGAATTGGTCGGGGCCTATTCGCGGCGTAAGACCGGCAACTATTATGCCGGCACGAATGGCGACACCCCCACCATCGAGTATAGCGATGTTCGACTGGATTTGTCCGGCGACCGCTGGGTCGATTACACCTATGTCACGCTGGAGGGGTTGAACCGTTACAGGGCAGGCGAAGAGGTGCTCAACACTTCGCAGGACAACACCTCCTACATGCTCAAGGGCAGCCTTGAGACTTTCAACGGGCAGAGGTTCGAACTTGGCTATATGCGGTATGAAAGCCTGTTTGGCGAATTAATGCCCTCTGTCATCATCCGTGGTGAAGGCGCGGAGCAGGCCCCTTTGTCCGAGGTTTCCGTCGACACCTATACGGCGCGCTACAAATGGGATCGGGACGATCTCATCAACCTGAGCGCCAATCTCTGGCACACCCATACGGACACTTTGATCCGCACGCCTTATGAATTTTTCGGCGGCGAATTCGATCAGGGCTATTGGGATATTTCCAAACGCACAGGCTTTGACATCACGAATGAGTCCACTCTGCGCACTGGGATGGGAGAGGTGGCGCTGTCTTATGGTGCGTCATATACCTACGAAACGCTCGCTCCACCGGATGACTACGACGCAGAGAGCTCTGAGGTTTCCGACATCTTGCAGTCCCGTGATGGCTGGCGGCGCGAGGCCAGTGCCTTTGTCGCGGCAGAATGGGGTCCGCTCGACTGGCTGACGCTGAACGGTTCGTTGCGCTACACGCACACCCACAGCTACGACAACAATCCGGCGCAGATTGTCGGCACGGACAGCTACGAGAACAACGAGGAAAAGAACTCCGGTTTCGCGCCTATTGCGGCGATCACGGTAGAGCCGGTGGGCGGCTATCAGCTTTATCTGCGTTATGCCGAGGCGATCCGTGCACCGAGCCTGTTTGAATCGTCCGGCGGTTGGTCCTTCGAAAGCTCGCCTTCTCTGGCGCTCAAGGCGGAACATGCCAAGAACTGGGAGTTGGGCACCAATATCATGCTCGATGACGTCTTGGGCGCGGGGGACAGCCTGAGGTTCAAGGCGGCCTATTTTCACAACCGCACCGACGACTACCTGACGCGCGTGTACTATAGCGGCTCGGATACGGAAACGGGCACCGGGTCCACCGCTATGCGCAACATCGACTATGCGGAATGGAAAGGGTTTGAAGTGTCCGCCGCTTATGACACCGGGCGGTTTTTCGCAGAAGCCTCCGCGACGCATTACACGCATATGAACTTCTGCACCAAGGAAACAACCGGCTCGCAGGCGGATCGCTGTCGTCCGGGCGGGGTGTCGAATGGCTATGCGCAACTCCATGTCACACCGGAAACCAGCGCAACGTTGACCCTTGGCGGGCGGTTCTTTGACGAGACCCTGACCCTGGGGGCGCGGACCTCCTATGTTGGCGCGCGCGCCTCAGGCACAAGCAGCGAGGACTCCGGCTACTACACCAATATCGTCGAATGGGCCCCCTACACCCTTGTCGATCTGTTCGGCAGCTATGAGCTGAACGACAGCACCAGCGTGGATTTCAGCGTCGATAACCTCACCGACGTCTACTACATGGATGCTTTGACACTGGGTCTCATGCCTTCGCCGGGGCGCACGATACGCGCCAGCATCACCGCCAAATTCTGACATCCCACATGGTTTTCCCGATCGCTGCCACCGGCGGTCGGCCCTCTTCACACATCAAACGGGGACACAGCATGTCCAAGACTCGCGCACAAATCCGCACTCTCGCACACACCCAACGAGGGGCCTCTTTCGCCCTTCGCACCAGTGTGTCGACCTTGACGCTCAGCCTGTTGATCGCGTTTTTGCCCGATGCAACCCGGGCGCAATCTCTCTCGCCCGCCGAATGGACCGGGGCCGTGGATACCGACTGGCAGGAGGTCGGGAACTGGGCCGATGGCACACTTCCTGATGGCACTCAGGAGGTCAATCTGGGCTCTGGTGACATCAGCCTCTCCGGCGGGTCGGGCACAGGCGCATATATCAACGTCGGCACCGAGGGTGCCGCCGATCTGACCATCGACGACGATGCATTGTTCGAGGCCGAGCGCTTTGCGATTGGCAACACGGCGGGCGAAACCAGCAGCGTCACCATCAGCGGGTCGGGCACTGTGGTCGATGCCCTCAACGCTCTGGGCGTCGGGTTTCGCGTGGGGGAGACCGGCGATGGCACCTTGACCATTTCCGACGGTGCAACGGTCCTCAACGGGGGCGCGTTGCAGATCGGATATGGCGCTGACACCTCTGGTGCGGTCACCATCACAGGCGATGGCACAAGCGTCTCAGTCGGACGGGTCAATATCGGTCAGAACGGGCAGGGTACGATGTTGGTCGATGATGGCGCCTCGGTCGATCTCAATGAGAGCGACCTCTATGTCACGACAGCGGCGGGCAGCGACGGCAGCAGCCTGACGATTTCCGGCGGCGCGCAGATGATCAATGTTGATAACGCCGACATCGGTCGCTCATCGGATGGCACCTTGATCCTCTCCGACGGCGGCAGCTTGTCCATGGCTGGCTCTTTGAGAGTGGGTTCGGACACCTCCGCCGGGTCCGTGGTCGTGACCGGCGCGGGGTCAATCTTGGAGACCTATGGGAGCATCACCTTGACTGCGGGCAGTTTCGGGGCATTCGATATTCTCGACGGTGCCTCCGTCTCCTCCAACACCTTTTCCTTCGGTTCGGGCCTTTATGGGGGCGAAGGGGCCGTGCTGACCGTGTCGGGTGAAGGCTCAAAGCTTGAAACCGTCAACGGCTTGAGCATCGGCACCTATGGCGAAGGCGTTCTCAACCTGTCCTATGGCGGTACTGTTTCGGCGGGCACAGGCGGCGGCGACAATGCCTATCTGCTTTTGAGCAGTGACGAATTTGGAGAAGGTGTTGTCAACATCGGCGCGGCCGAGGGAGAGGCGGCGATCGAAGCCGGATCGCTCGCGGGCACCGACAACATTCGGTTCGGTGAAGGGACCAGCCAATTCGTGCTGAACCACACGGATACGGGCCTTGAGATCGACGCCGATTTCGTCACGGCCTTCGAAGAGACCGGAACGGCTACGATCAACCAAATCGCGGGGACGACGATCTTTAACGGCAATGGTCTTGAATATAACGGCGCGATCGAGGTGTCCGGCGGCACGGCTCTGTTCACGGACAGCTTTGGCGGTGCGATCTCGGTCTCCGATGGCGGTACATTGGGTGGAACCGGATCGCTTGGCTATACGGAGATCATCATCACCACCACATATTTCGATTTCGACACCTATGAAATGGTTACCGAAACCGAGACCACGCAGGAGTATTACACCGCGACGATCGGGTCGGGTGGCACACTTGCGCCGGGGCTGACGAATGAGATCGGCGCGCTGAATTTTGCGGGCGATCTGGTGTTTGAGGACGGCTCGACCTTCCTGGTCGATATGGGAGAGAACGGCGTCAGCGATCAGGTCACGGTCGACGGCGCCATCACCATCGACGCAGGCGCGCAAATCGCGGCTGTGGTGCAAAGTGGCATCTCCTATCTGGAGGGCTGGGAATATACCGTTCTGAGCGGCGAGAGCCTTGCGGGCACGTTCGAAGACATCCGTGAGACCGGCGACTATGCCACCTTTACCGCCACCTATAGCGATACGGACCTGACACTGACGATTGGCGAGGCCGTGGATCCCGGCGACGACCCGGATGACGGGTCAGGCTCGGGAGACGATGACACGCCCACAGGACCGGATTTCACCGCCACCGCCAAGACCGCGAACCAAGTTGCAGTCGGCACCGCGATCAACGCCATGAGCGAGAGCAGCGATCTCTACAACACGCTCTATCTCGTCCAGTCCGGCGGCACGGCCGAGGCCCTGGATCAGCTTTCCGGGGACATTCACGCAACGACCCGCAGTGCGATGATTGCCGATGGGACTTTGGTGCGCGATGCCATGGGCGCACGCCTTCTGGCGCTTGAAACCTCGCGCGAACAGGGCGATTTCGTCTCACAAGGCGGGGGTTTCCAAGAGCCCTATCGCACCAATCGCCTGACGCCCTGGGCCGCCACCTATGGTGCCTGGAGCGATCTGGACGGCGACGGTCAGGCGCAAGACGTCGAGCGCATGGCGCATGGTCTCGTCATGGGGCTCGATGGCACCGGGTTCGATGATTGGAACATCGGCTTGATGGCCGGCTTTGGCTATGCCTCCTATGACAGTGAGCGCTCTGATGTGTCGAGCGACAGCTATCACCTCGGTGCTTATGTGGGCAAAAGCTGGGGGGCGTGGACCCTGCGTTCGGGGATTTCGTGGAGCCAGAACGATCTGCGCAGCAACCGCAGTGTCGAGATCGCGCAGATTTCCGGAACCAGTTACACTGATACTTTGACCGGGTCTTATGAGGCCAAGACCCTGCAGGCCTTCGGCGAAGTGGGCTATGGGTTTGAACGCGGCAACACACGGTTTGAACCCTTTGCCAATCTGGCGCTAATGCGGCTTGAGACAGATGGGTTCACGGAGACGGGCGGGGCTGCGGCTTTGACCGTCGAGGGCGACACCAGCAAGACCACCTTCACCACGCTGGGCCTGCGTGCCGATCACGCGCTGGCGCTCGGGGTTGGATCCGCGCGGCTGTCCGGCACTCTGGGCTGGCAACATGCCTTTGGCGACACCGACTTTACCTCTGTGCATAGCTTTGTCGACAGCGACAGCTTCACCGTGACGGGCGCGCCTCTGGAGCGTGACAGTGCAATCGTGAAAGCGGGGGTCGATGTTCAATTGTCACCCGGTTCCGTTCTGGGACTGTCCTATGAGGGCGCCTTTCAATCAGGCTCCGCATCGCACGGTCTGGGCGCACGCCTTGATCTCCAGTTCTGACGCATTGCATAGATATCAACCTCCCGGCAACAGGCCGGGGGGATTGCCTTACAGCCATGCCATTGGCTTTCAGCAGTTTTGAGATGCGAAGAGCTGTGTTGGATGAAGCATATCGGAGATAATTTCAGGATTTCGCAAACCAATGGGGTCTGCCCCAGTTGTATAGTCTCAGCGCATGGTGGGTTGAACTAAGCCTGAAACGTTCTGGCTCTGCGGAACTGTAAAGTTAATGCATTGGTTGGCGCAAGCTGGCATCAAAGCGCCTGACCCCAAAGAGTCTATATCGTCGCCACCGTTTTCCACCTGACGTGATCGCTCATGCGGTCTGGCTGTCCCGTCACGGAATCGTCAAGTTATTGCCCTCCGCAGGGCAGTTATGTAGCTCCGTGCGATGATCAGTCAGATTTCCGGACCGCGCCTGAAAGGCCACCGCTTTCCGCGCTCCATCATTTCCTACGCGGTCCGGGCGTATTATCGCTTCTCGCTTAGCCTGCGTGATGACGAGGATCTGCTGGCCGAACGCGGTATCGTGGTGAGCTATGAGGCGATCCGGGCATGGGTGGGGAAATTCGGACCGCAGATCGCGAAACGGGTTCGCGCTACGCGCCCGCGGCCCACAGACAAATGGCACCTGGACGAGGTGGTGATCATGATCAACGGCGTGCGACACTGGCTGTGGCGCGCCGTGGACAGCAACGGCGAAGTTCTCGACATCCGCGTGCAAACGCGCCGCAATGCGCGGGCGGCGAAGCGTTTCATTTCACGGCTGATCGCCCGCTGGGGTGAGCCCCGCGTCATTGTGACGGACAAACTGCGCAGCTACGGCGCGGCCCTGCGGCAGCTCGGGCTGAACGTGGATCACCGGGCGCACAAGGGACTGAACAATCGTATTGAGGGATCGCACAGACCCACGCGAAAGCGCGAGAAAATCCAGGGCCGATTCAAATCGGCAAGGCAGGCGCAAAGGTTCCTCTGCGCCCACGATGAAACCGCCAACCTGTTCCACCCTCGCCACCACAAGATGACTGCCTCCAGATACCGTCAGAGCCTCGCCGCCGCGTTCGAGCGCTGGAACGACTGTGCGAAAAGCATAGCCGCGTGACAGAAGGTAGCACACCCCCACTTTCGATCCCGGGAAACAAATTGACGATCCCATTTGATCACGGCTCATTTTGCTTAAAGATAACCCACGTTTTGAGAGGGTTCTAAATGAGAAAGAGGCTCTTTGAGGTGCCCCTAGATTTTTACTATCATCTCTTGTTGAACAAGTATGGCAAAATCTGGCGACAAATCCAGATTACCATAGTCTGCTCCCAAGAATGATCCCAGTGAGTGCCAACTGAACCTAGAAGGCCATAAAGCTGATTTTAGACACCAATCGGTGAATAAACGGCATAAATGTTCATATGTTGTGCTAACCGCGACACGATTGTGTGATGGATTTCCCATATTGACAGCGGTTTGGTCGCTTAATGCTCCAAATCTGCACTCTTATGGTCCAACTACACAATTTAAAATGGTGCCGGTGATAGGACTCGAACCTACGACCCCATCATTACGAATGACGTGCTCTACCAGCTGAGCTACACCGGCACCTTTACCGAAAGACGCGCTTTCGGCGTGAACGGGTCTTTATCACCCTCTTTCAAAGGTGTGTAGCCCTAATTTGCACCCTTTTCCGTTTCCTTTTCCTCCGCAGGGGTCACATCAACCATTGCGGCGGTTTCTTCCACCTCATCCTCCTCGGAAACCTCAGGCTCTGACACAGGTTCAGGCATAGCGCCAACGATCATCGGCAACATTTCCGTGCCTGCAGGCATGGCAACCTCGGAGTGAGTCGGCTTGCGCCAGCTCAGCGTATCGAAGCCACCACATTGATCGCAGACAGGCGCCCATTCCGCATGGATCGTCTGGCAATTGTCACAGACCCATTGCGGTCCACGCGGCGCCGTCAGCGCCCGTGTCAGCCAGCCACGGACCACGACGTCCTCGGCCCCCTCACCACGCTCGATCGCGGCCAGAATGGTAAGGCTGCGCGCCGTCGGATTCATCTCCGCCAGATCGCCCAAAGCCCTGCGTGCCGCCGGGAAATCTTCTGCGGCAATATAAAGCTCGGCGGCAAGCATTTTGCTTTCCGGATTTTCAGGATGCACCTTTGTCAAAGCGGCAAAGCGTTTGATACGTTGCTCCGGCGTCTCTTTCGGTTCGATCCGCGCGAAAGCGGCCGCGAGATCGGGGTGAGGCTGGGCTTCCCAGGCCTTCTTAATCACGCGCGCGGCCTGACGGTGTTTGCCTTCCGCGACATATGCGTCAGAGGCCATCACCGCCGCTGGGATCAAATCCGGGGACTTTTTGTTGGCTTCAATCGCCGCTTCTCTGGACTCGATGCTGGCGCCTTCCTCGAACACGCCTTTCGCCTGCGACAGCGCCAAAACCGCGTCCCGACGTTTGTGCACATCGCGCGGAATGGCGCCGTGTTTCAACTTGGCAGAAAGCGTGCCACGTGCCGCCGCCCAATCGCCTTTCTCGGCCTGAAGACGGAGGAGAATATCTTGCGTCTCGACATGTTTCGGTTTCAGGGCAAAGGCTTTTTCCGCCAGTTTAAGCGCCGTGTCCGTATCGCCCTCGTCGAGCTTTTGCTTCATGATGCCCTGAACACCGACAAACCGCGTGCGCTCGTCCGTCACCAATTGTTTAAATGCGCGCTCAGCGGTGAGCTTGTCGCCATTCATCACGGCAGCCTGAGCCTTCAACAGGTTCGTCAGTTCAGGTTTCTGGAGGTATTTCTCCGCTTTAGAGGCCTTGGCCAGCGCCAGACGTCCGTCACCAGAAGCCAAAGCCATCATGCCGTCCGTGACGGCCTCGATGCCCTTTTTCTCACGGTTGCGGTCGAAATAACGGGAGATCGCGGTCTCATCGCCCAGCAGAAAGCGTGCCACAGCAACCAGAAGCCCCAAAAGCTTCAACGCCACATAAATCGCCACGATCAGCGCGATCAGCGCCAAGACCGCCTTGAGCGGGGTCAGAGTGATTTCATAACTGCCAAAGGCGATCTGCGCGCCGCCTTCGGTTTCCATCAGCACCGTGCCGCCATAGGCCAGCGCTGCGACAAGAATGACGAAAACAACGATTTTCACGAGGGACCAGAGCATATTTTTTCGCCTTTCTTACTGACCAAGAAATTCATCAAGGGCCGTCATCACATCCACCCGTTCCTGGGCACGTGCGATCCAACCCTGCATCTCGGCTTTGCCTTCTTCTGGCAGGGCCTCAAGCGTGGTGATCGCTTTGGCAAAGAGGCCGTCGCGCACGTCCTGTTCGGCACGCGACAGGATCGCATCCGCATCGTCGCCCTCTTTCGGTTTGGTCGATCGCAATCCGATTTGAGTTTGAAGCGCAGTCTGGAACCAGCTTTGCTCACCCGCGTCATAGGCCGCACGCGAAGAGACCACCAAAGCATCGCGCGCCGCCTCGGAATAGCTTTCCTGCAACGATGTCACACTTGGGATGCCCTCCGCCGCCGCCTGTTGCAAAACCTCGGGGACATCGGTGTTTATCTCGGCCAGCACCTGATCGAAGGGGTCGCCCGCATCGACAAGCGTTTGCAGCCTGGCCTTAGCGGTGGAAATGCGCGCAGCGGTTTCTTCGGCGATAGATTGCTCTTTCGCCTCTTCCAATCGGGCAATCTCGCTGTTGAGAAGGTCCTGCATTTGCGCCAATTGCCGCTCATAAGCTGCTGTGGCTTCGGGGGAGACGACAGCTTCCGCCACGGGGCGGGCTTCGATTTGGGTCATACGCTCTTCGAACGTCGCAATCTGATCTGCGAGCGCATCAATTTCCGTGGTATCTTCTTCGGCAGAAACTTGCGCCTGCAAATCCGCCAGCGCCGCCTGCTGCGCCTCTGCGCGTTGGGTCGCAGCCGATTGCAGATCTTTGATTTGCCCCTCGAGATCAGCGATCTGTTGCGTCAGCTCGTCCGTGTTCGCGCCGGGGAATGGCCAGCCCTCGGGTTTCAGGAACTGCGCGCCCGCGTAGCCAAGGGCTGCACAAACGACGCCGCCCAAAACCATAGGAACAAAGCCCCCGCGTTTCACAACCGTTGTGACCGGGGCAGGGGAGCTGACCTCGGGCTTTTCTGGTAATTCTTGCTCTGAGGTCTCATCGACAGAATAGATTTCAGCCGCTTCGGCCTCTTCGCTTGCCTCAGGTTCCTGCGGGGTCTCTTCCGTTTCCTCAGGGGTTTCTGCCTCTTCGGCGACCGGCTCTTCTGATTTTTCGTCCGGCGTGGTGTCGGTGCCTGGCGCTTCGCTCGCGGCGCCTGCCGTCACGGCATCCTGATCCTCTGGGGTTTCCGTTTTGTCACTCACAGTCTCCTGCGGGTTTTTTTTATCACCTGACACGAGATTCACCTTTCGAATCCAGAACCTGTTCTTCCATTTACAACTGGAGCCTAGACCCTGCGACCGCCCCTCTCAAGCCGTGATCCTAAAAGCTGCGACGCAATGGCCTGTTTCATAGCCTCTCCGTCGGGGTGTTCGACGTACACGGTTTTCACGGGCTTAGGCCCATTCCATGCGTCGAGACAAGCCCGAGAGAGGCCGATCAGGGTCAGATCGCCTTTGAAATCTTCGAGGTGTTTCGCGGCAAGTGAGGCTGATCTGGGCGAATAAAGCGGCACGATAAGGTCAGGCTCTGCAAGAATAACCTGCCGCTCCTGTACGCTCCATGGCCTCGGGCTTTGCTCATATACGACAAAGGATTTCGTCTCTAATCCAGCCAAACTCAGGCGTTTTGCAATCTCGCCTCGCGTATGACGCCCGTGCAGGTGAAGGGCGTGCCCACCCTTGTGTCCAGCGAGGTTCGCAACAAGTTCATCTGCATTGGAAAAGACATTGTGGACGTCGTGACCCAATTCCAATGCCGCATCACACGTCGCCTTGCCAACACAATAGGTTGGCACCCCCCGAAAGGCAGCTGCGGCTGAAACAGCATGTCGAGATGTTAGGAGAAGATGATCGAAATTCCGCTCTTCGCATTCGAAAGGCAGCTCCTTGATCTCCATGACAGGCGCGAGAATGCACCGCACGTCAGGGGCAAACGCCCCAACCGCCTGCGCAAGGCGTTTCGCATCGTCTTTCGGGCGTGTGATCAGAACGTTCGGGGGCAAAATCGGTCTCGGGATTGTCTGGTGCCTCTCACGGTGATACCTCCCAAAGACAGGTTGAACAATGTTTGCCATGGGTTGTACCGCGGCAGGCGTCACACCATCCGCAGGGAGACACAGGTCGTGCGTGAGATTTCGGTTCTTGGCGCCGGTGCTTTTGGGACGGCTCTGGCCATCTCTCTTGCCCGCTCTGGTCGCGATGTCGGGCTCTGGGCGCGCTCCGAACAGGCGGCCGCAAATATGCAGGCCCGTCGTGAGAATACGCCCCGTTTGTCCGGCAAATGCTTTCCCGACAGCCTACATGCCACCTCCGATCTCACTGCCGCCAGTGAAGCGCCGATCCTTTTGATGGCTGTTCCGATGCAACAGCTCGCGCGCTTTGCAGAGGAAAGCAAGACCCTATTCCAGCACAAAACCCTTGTTGTCTGCTGCAAAGGGGTCGATCTTTCCTCTGATCGCGGCCCGCTTGCCGTGCTTGAAGACACTGTGCCCAGCGCAACGGTCGCCATTCTGTCCGGGCCGTCTTTTGCGGTGGATATCGCCGACGGTCTGCCCACCGCTTTGACGCTGGCTGCACGAGACAAAGAGCGTGTCGAACATCTTCAATCGCGCCTGAGCACAGACAATATTCGTCTCTATTCCAGTCTCGATCCCTTGGGAGTCGAGTTTGGCGGCGCGCTCAAGAACGTTATTGCCATCGCATGTGGCCTTGCCATAGGTGCGGGGTTTGGCGAAAGTGCCCGCGCCGCTCTGATGACCCGCGGCTTTGCCGAGATGCAGCGGCTGGCCTTCAAACTTGGCGCCGATCCTACGACGCTCTCAGGCCTTTCGGGATTTGGCGATCTGGTTCTGACCTGCACCTCCGAAAAGTCCCGCAACTACTCGCATGGGCTGAAACTCGGGCGCGGCGAAGCGATTGATCCGAACGTGACGGTCGAGGGAGTCGCAACTGCCAAAGCCGTTGTGCATTTGTCGCAAACGCTCAGTGTTGATATGCCGATTACAAGCACGGTCACGCAGATTATAAACGGGGCTGTATCCATATCCGAAGCGGTGGAGATGTTGCTCTCCCGCCCATTGAAAAGGGAATAATCTATGAAATTCGCTGTCATTTGCACTGACAAACCCGGCGCTCTGCAAATTCGCCTCGATACGCGGGCCGAGCATGTCGAGTATCTCAAGAGCTGCGGCGTTGTCGTTCACGCAGGCCCGTTTCTCAATGACTCGGATGAGATGTATGGCTCTTTGGTGATCATTGAAGTCGACGATATGGCGGCAGCCAAAGACTGGGCCGCAAATGATCCCTATGCGAAGGCCGGCCTTTTTGCAGATGTGCGGATCGAAGCATGGAAACAGGTGATTGGCGGATGAGTTACTGGCTTTTCAAATCCGAAGCGGAAGTGTGGTCCTGGGATCAGCAGGTCGCGAAAGGTGACGTGGGCGAGGAATGGGACGGCGTGCGCAACTATCAGGCCCGCAACAACATGCGGGCGATGAAACTGGGCGATCGCGGCTTTTTCTACCATTCGCGCAAGGAAACCGAGATCGTCGGCATCGTCGAGGTCTGCGCCGAGGCGCACCCCGACAGCAAAGCCAATGACCCGCGTTGGGAATGCGTGGACATCAAGGCGGTGCGCCCGTTCACGAAACCGGTGACGCTTGCCATGTGCAAGGACGACCCGCGCCTCAAAGATATGGTTTTGGTGAACAACAGCCGCCTGTCGGTTCAGCCCGTCACAGACGAGGAATGGAAAATCATCTGCGAGCTCGGCGACACCGATCCGTCCTGATTTTTGCGTCTTTAAAATAAAAGGAGGGTTCCGACCCCCCGGAACCCTCCACCACCCCACGTGCTCCCTAGCACCACACGTGTTCGAATTTAAAAGGGTCCAGGCCATCCTAGCCGGTAAGTTCAACCTAGGGGTTTTCTCGATTCCCTGCAAATCCGAAGTAATTCGGTTTGGAAGTGATTTTGAAACCTTCGCTTAACGGATCGCATTTTTAAAAGAGAAAAGCCGCCCCGAGATCGCGAGGCGGCTTAGCACTTCAAAACATTTCAGAACATCTTAGCTGTAAACGGCCTCTTTGCCGAAATGCTTAACCAGCAGATAGTAGAACACGGCGCGGTATTTGTTGCGCTCGGATTGGCCATAGGTTTCGATCGCGGATTTGATTGCGTCCATCAACTCAGGACCATCGGCAAGGCCGAGTTTTTTGATGAGGAAGTTGTTCTTGACGGTTTCAAGTTCGCTCTCTTGGGAGGCTGCCACCGTGGAGGCATCGTCGTTGTAGATCGCCGGACCGCAACCGATGGTCACTTTGGTCAAAAGATCCATATCCGGCTCCATGCCGCATTTGGTTTTCAAATCCTCGGCATATTTCGCGATAAGCTCGTCACGTTTTCCCATTCGCAGTCTCCCACCTGGTCCTTTAATAACATCATCATGAGGCCCAATTCTGGCCTGCGGGAACGGTAGTGGCATATCTGTGGTGAAGAAAGGACAAATTTGAACGAATTCTCACCGCAATTAACGACAGGCGCCCCAGCCGCGTGACTGCAGGTGAAAATGATCCGCATGAAGGCTGTTGTAATCCGGCGAAAGCGTTGTCGCGAACCATGTGCAGGCACTCTCCCGCGCCGCGCGCAGAAAGGCCGCTTTCTGCGCATCCCCATCCCAATCGGACATCAAGCGTATCCGCGTGCCATCCGACAAATCGAAGCCCGTGATATCGATGGCCTCACCTGTCGCATGCGTGCTGAGGCGCGAGGAATTGCCGTTAGGGGTGCGGATCACACGACAATTGTAACTGCCGATCTGGCGCAGAACGCTAATGGACGTGCCAAAAATTTCTTCGGCAGCGGGCTGCAAACCATGGCGTTCCCACATCGCGGTGCGCAGTGCAATGGCGCAACTGGTTTGAAGCGGGTCTATTTGGCTTTCGCCCACGGTCGACAGCGTCACGCGATCCTCAATCCCGCAACCTCCGGTGGCCTCAAGCGGCGACATCGCGATAACCTCTGCGCTTCCGTCCAGCGCCGCAAGACAACTTTCCAAAGAGCTTTCGGCGCGTGCGAGCTTCATCTTCGTCAGCGGTGTCACGTCATCTTGGACATGAAGCGGCATAAGAGGATTCCAGCCGCGTGGCACAGGCGAGCTTGGCCGTGTCAGAAGTTGCCATCCGACATAGATAAGGCCAACCAAAATAAGAACAGAAAACGCCACCCATACTGCAGCGGGTGGCGTTTCATATGGTTTTTTGCGGCCCATTTCGGCCAATCACCTTAGTAGCGGTAATGTTCCGGTTTGAACGGACCTTCGACCGCCACACCGATGTAATCGGCCTGTTCCTTGCTCAGCGTCGTCAGCTTGACGCCGATACGGCCCAGATGCAGACGCGCCACTTTTTCATCGAGGTGCTTCGGCAGAATGTAGACTTCGTTCTGGTAGTTCTCGCCATTGGTCCAAAGCTCCATTTGAGCCAGAACCTGATTGGTGAACGACGCAGACATCACAAAGGACGGGTGACCCGTCGCGTTGCCAAGGTTCAACAGACGCCCCTCGGACAAGAGGATGATCCGGCTGCCAGACGGCATTTCAATCATATCCACTTGGTCCTTGATGTTGGTCCATTTGTGGTTCTTGAGCGCCGCAACCTGAATTTCATTGTCGAAGTGGCCGATGTTGCCGACGATGGCCATATCTTTCATCGCGCGCATATGCTCGATGCGGATCACGTCCTTGTTGCCGGTGGTGGTGATGAAAATATCCGCGTCACCCGCAACCTCTTCGAGAAGCACAACCTCGAACCCGTCCATCGCCGCCTGAAGCGCACAGATCGGGTCGGCTTCGGTCACTTTCACACGCGCGCCGGCACCACGCAGGGAGGCCGCCGAGCCTTTGCCCACATCGCCATACCCGCAGACGACAGCCACTTTGCCGGCCATCATCACGTCAGTCGCACGGCGGATGCCGTCAACGAGCGATTCTTTACAGCCATATTTGTTGTCGAATTTCGACTTGGTCACCGAGTCATTCACGTTGATCGCGGGGAAAGGGAGTTGGCCCTTTTTCACCAGATCGTAGAGGCGGTGCACGCCGGTGGTGGTTTCCTCAGAGACGCCTTTGATCTGGTCGCGCATTTTGGTGAACCAACCAGGGGTCTCCGCCATGCGTTTCTTGATCTGCGCCTTGATCACCACCTCTTCATCAGACGTCGGCACGGCGATCACATCCTCGCCGGCTTCGGCACGGGCACCGAGCAGAATATAGAGCGTCGCATCGCCACCATCGTCGAGGATCATGTTCGGGCCGTCGGCGAACTGGAAGGATTTGTCGAGGTAATCCCAATGTTCTTCAAGGCTTTGGCCTTTGACGGCAAAGACCGGAATGCCCGCCGCCGCAATCGCCGCCGCGGCGTGATCCTGGGTCGAGAAGATGTTGCAAGACGCCCAGCGCACATCAGCACCCAGTTCGACCAGCGTCTCGATCAGAACGGCGGTCTGGATCGTCATGTGCAAAGAGCCGACGATGCGCGCGCCTTTAAGCGGTTTGCTTTCGCCGTATTCCTCACGGAGCGCCATCAACCCCGGCATTTCCGTTTCCGCGATATCAAGTTCCTTACGCCCGAAATCCGCGAGAGAGATGTCTTTGACGATATAGTCGGTGGCCATGGATCGTGGCTCCTGCATAAACATGGTTAACTTGGGCGCTGATTATCAGCTTGACCCTGTCCTTACAACGCAGAGCCATTGATTTCGGATTAAGACCGGAAAAAATATGGAAACAGCCTTAAGGCGAGGTTACCTAGTTCTCAAACAGACATGAGGACAACATGGCACAATCCCGCACCCAGTCCCGCGCATGGCAACGAATGCTCTCCGGTCGCAGGCTCGACCTGCTGGACCCGACACCGATGGACATCGAGATCGAGGATATTGCCCATGGTCTGGCCTTTGTGGCACGTTGGAATGGGCAAACCCATGGCGATTACGCCTATTCCGTTGCGGAACATTCCATTCTGGTCGAAGAGATTTTCCGCAAGCTCTATCCAAACGAGCCGATCAAATGGCAACTCGCCGCACTTTTGCACGATGCGCCGGAATATGTGATCGGCGATATGATTTCACCTGTCAAAGTCGCGATTGGGCCCGATTATGGTGAGCTCGATGATCGGCTGACCGCCGCAATCCATATTCGCTTTGGCCTTCCCGCGAAAATTCCGGTGACGATCAAGAAAAAGATTAAAAAGGCGGATAAGGTGTCGGCTTGGCTGGAAGCAACGCAGATTGCGGGCTTTTCTATCGAAGAAAGCAACAAATTCTTCGGGAAGATGGATCCCGATCTGGTCGGTGATCTGAAACTTCACCTGCGTCCACCCGTCGAGACCCGCAAAGCCTTCACCGCGCGCCATGCGGCGTTGATGGCGGCACTTTGATCTGCTCGGAGTAAAGGCCGAGCTTTTCGGGCATAGCCCTCAGCCTAGTAAACCATGCTGCGCGCGCGGTCCGCCTCGCAAGACGTCGCTCTGCCATATAGGCTCGGCGGTGATGAAGTTCGGGAGAGGTTGCATCCCGTTTCGTCATCAGTTCCGTCGCCATTATGTGTAACATTGGTTTACTCCCGAAAACTCGACATGCCTTTCATTTATTATATATGGTGAACTCATCCCACTCAGGGATTTTTGCGAATTGTAAGAAAATTTAACATATGAGCGAAATCGACTGGCGTCGCATCCCCTCTCTTTCCAGCCTCAGAGCCTTCGAGGCCACCGCACGTCTGGGCAGCTTCACCGCGGCAGGTGTGGCGCTGAACGTGACCCACGCCGCAATCACGCAACAGGTTCGGGCGCTTGAGAAAGACTTGGGACTTACCCTTTTGCAACGCGAAGGGCGTGGTATGGGCCTCACAGAGGCCGGGCGCCAATTGGCCGACGCTCTATCAGAGGGTTTCACATCTATTGCCGATGGGATCGAAAATCTGCGCAACGGACCTCAGTCGCGCGGGTTGCGCGTCACCTGTACGCCCGCCTTGTCCCACGCGTTTATCATTCCGAGGCTGGGCCAATTCTGGGATGCACATCCCGAGATTCCCGTTTCGCTGACCCCCTCCGTGTCCTTGGACGATCTGCGGCATCAAAAATTCGATCTCGGCATTCGTACCGGCAAAGGCGATTGGCCCGGTGTGGACATCGTACCCCTTTGGACCACGCGGATTGTCCTGATCGCCAGCCCGATTCTGATAGAAAAACATGGTGGAGATGTCTCGCGCCTGCCGCTTCAGACGATGCCGTGGATCAGATCACAAGCACATCAAGGCGATCTGGACCTGATGCGTCAGTTTGGAGTCGATGGCGCCAAAGCCCCGACGATATTTATCGAAGGACAATCCGACGCCGTGCAAGCCGTTGTGCGGGGTTTGGGTCTTACTTTTGTGTCAGAGATTGCCGTGAGCGATGATTTGGCGTCGGGTGCTCTGGTGCATGTGCCGATTGCCCTGGAGGGCGCTGAGTTCACCTATTACGCCGTCACCCCAAAAGGAGTGGAACGCAAATCCAGTCGGCTTTTCATTCATTGGCTGAAAACGCTGGCACCCGATGCAAGCGCCATTGCGTAAAATAAAAGACCCGCCGAAGCGGGCCTTTTGCGCGATCAGAGACTGACGCGACGGTTCATTTGGTAGTTCAGATCATACCGCATATCGCGGCTCTGACGTTTTTCGCGCTCCACGAAAGACGGGGCGGAGCGCTTTTTGCCAGAAAACAGGGATTTAAACTTGGACATGGTGCGCCTCATTTGGTTGCTGAAACCCTTTTGGCACCAAACTGAGATTCTCCAAAGTTTATATGGCTTTTAACATGTAAGCTGAACTAACATGGGGTCATGGATTGGAAAGATATGCCCACACTCGCCGCCCTGCGCGCCTTTGAAGTGGCCGCGCGTCTCGGCAGTTTTTCAGCGGCAGCGCGTGCACTTAACGTCACCCATGCCGCGATCTCACAACATGTGCGCAGTCTTGAGACTCATCTCGACGAAAAGCTGTTCACCCGGGCCGCGCGCGGAATGGTTTTGACGCAGGCCGGGCTTGCCCTCTCTGAAACGCTCACCGAAGGCTTCGGCATGATCGTCAGCGGTGTGCGCGCCATCACCGACGAGCGCGCGCATCGGCCCGTCAATATTTCCACGTCCCCGACTTTTGCAGAAGTGTGGCTCATGCCCAAACTCGGTGCCTTCTGGACGGAGCACCCGGATATTTATCTGCAAGTGCAGCCACACATGGGGCTAAGCAACTTGCGCGCGGACGGGATTGATGTGGCGATCCGTTTTGGCGCGGGTCAATGGCCCGGGCTGGATGTGGTGCCTCTGTTGATGAGTCCCTTCACGGTGGTGTGCAGCCCGGATTATACGGAGGCCAATAGTCTCAATGAGATCGAAGACCTGAGTGCGCTCTACTGGGTGTTCTCTGAATTCTCATCTGAGCAATATGCCTGGGGCAATCGCATCGGCATGGATTTCAAACAACAGGGCTACAAAGAGTTGGCAAGCAATGCGCTCACCCTGTCTGCCGTACGTTCCGGTCTGGGGGTGTCGATCCAGTCACGTGTCTTGGTGGAGGACGATATCGCCTCCGGTCGCATGAAAGTGTTGTACGAGGGCGATCCCGAAGGCATTGGCTATTACATCGTCACCTTGCCCGGCGTGCTG
Organism: uncultured Celeribacter sp.; assembly: GCF_963676475.1. Classification (NCBI taxonomy): domain Bacteria; kingdom Pseudomonadati; phylum Pseudomonadota; class Alphaproteobacteria; order Rhodobacterales; family Roseobacteraceae; genus Celeribacter; species uncultured Celeribacter sp. The sequence goes on from NZ_OY781106.1 coordinate 2,891,300, forward strand.
TCGCCACAGGTGAAAACCCTGCGCAACTGGCTTTTGCGCAATGCCGAGGATGTCACGACCGTGGAAGAGATCGAGACCGAGATCAGTGAAGAGACTGATCTGCTTTAGCGCGGCGAGCGTTTCGCCAAGATACGCTGCAATGTGCGACGATGCATGTTGAGACGGCGCGCGGTCTCCGAGACATTGCGATCGCAAAGCTCATAGACCCGCTGAATATGTTCCCAACGCACGCGATCCGCAGACATCGGGTTTTCCGGCGGCGGCGGCAGATCATCGCCCTTGGAGATGAGGGCATGGACAATGTCATTCGCATCGGCCGGTTTCGACAGATAATCCGTCGCCCCGATCTTGACGGCTGCGACAGCGGTCGCGATGGCACCATAGCCAGTCAGCACGACAATACGGCTGTCCGGGCGTTTTTCGCGCAGCACTTCGACCACATCGAGGCCATTGCCGTCCTCAAGACGCAAATCGACAACGGCGTAGGCCGGCGGGCGGGCAGTGGCAATGGCTTTTCCGGCAGCAACGGACCCGGCCATCTCGACATCAAAGCCACGTTTTTCCATGGCCCGCGCAAGGCGACGCAGGAAGGGCTCGTCATCATCGACCAACAAAAGCGACTTGTCTTCGCCCAGTTCCACAATCTCGTCCGCGTCCATCCCGGATCTCCCGCCATCGGCATAAATCTGATACATTCAGATGTGTTTTAGAACGCCTCTAAGGAGGGGTCAATTTTTACCCTGCTGTTACCCAGCGGCATCAATGAAACAGGCCACACGATCAGCCATTTGTTCCGGCGTATCTTCGCGTTTGAAGAAATCCACAAATCCGATCTCAGGGAACACCAGATAGGTAAAGGTCGAATGGTCGACGAGATAATACTCGGGATCACCGTCTTCCTGTTTCTTGTAGTACGTCTTGTAGGCCATGGAGGCTGCTTTGACCTGTTCGGGCGAGCCGGTGAGGCCGATCATGTTGTCATGAAACAGAGAGGTGAATTCATTGACCACCTCGGGCGTGTCGCGCTCCGGGTCGATAGAGATGAAGGCCGTTTGCGCATCATAACCGCGCTCATCGAGGATCCGCAAAGCATCGGCGTTGCGCATATTGTCGAGCGGGCAAACATCGGGACAGAAGGTATAGCCAAAATAGAGGATCGTCGGCTTGGTGAAGACATCCTGATCGGTCACAGTCACGCCATCTTCGCGCACAAGCTCGAAAGGCCCGCCAATCGCACCCGCACCACCGCTTACCGCAGAGGCACGACATTGCGCAAAGGCATCATCGCCGACAGGCCGGGTGACAAACCAAAGACTTCCACCGATAACGGCGGCCATCACAGCGGTCGCCACAATGGCAATGGATTTCGTAGACATGTTCATCCTCCCTAAGTGCAGCGCCTTGGTCGCGTTGACGCAGCGTGATCGACCTCGACGATTAGCTTTGCATTTGCTCCGCTCCTCAGATCAATTGCAAAAGGCTTGCACAAGGGTCTTAATGCCGCAGAAGGTCAATTACACGCATGTTTGAAGCCAAAGACGATTTAATGCCCGTGGAACGGCGCTCCGACTGGGTGCGCCTTCGCACCTTGGTGGCCGTGCGATGGATCGCCATTTTCGGTCAGATCGCCAGCATCCTGGTCGCGATATTTTTCTTCAACCTTCACTTGGAGATCGGCTTTTTCGCCATCGTGATCGGCGCCTCGGTGATCCTCAATATCGTTGCAACGTTCATCTATCCGGAAAACACCCGACTGAGCGAACGCGGCGCCACCTTGATGTTGTTGTTCGACATCACCCAGCTGTCCTGTCTGTTGTATTTCTCCGGCGGTCTGACGAACCCGTTTTCCGTCCTGATCCTCGCGCCCGTGTCGATTTCTGCATCTGCCCTGCGCCCGAAATCCTCCATTGTAAATGGCGCTTTCGCCATCGCTTTTGTAACGCTTCTCACCGTTTATCATGTGCCGCTGCACATGTCGGATGGGGTTGAATTGATCATCCCCGACATCTTTCTGTTCGGAAACTGGGCCGGCATCGTCATCGGCATCCTGTTTCTGGGGGTGTTTTCCTGGCGTGTGACCTCCGAAATTCACACCATGTCTCAGGCGCTTCTGGCCACTCAGATGGCCTTGACCCGCGAACAGAAACTCACCGACATCGGTGGAGTTGTCGCGGCTGCGGCGCATGAATTGGGCACACCCCTTGCCACCATCAAACTCGTGTCAAGCGAATTGGTCGACGATCTCAAAGGCCACGATCTTCTGCGCGAAGATGCTCAGCTCATCAACGAACAGGCGGATCGGTGCCGCGACATCCTTCATTCGATGGGGCAGGCGGGGAAAGACGATTTGCACATGCGCTTCGCCCCGCTGCAAGCCGTGATCGAAGAGGCCGCGCAGCCCCACACCGGCCGCGGCAAAACCGTCAGCCTTGAGGTCTTAGGAGCGGAAGATGGATCGGAGCAGCCCTATGTCTATCGCAGGCCGGAAATCATTCACGGGCTGCGCAACCTCATCCAGAACGCCGTGGATTTTTGCGAGACCACGGTCTGGGTCGACATCTTGTGGAGCAAACGGCGCATCACCCTTCGGATTATCGACGACGGCGCGGGGTTTCCGTCCTCCGTCATCGGTCGGATTGGCGATCCGTTCATGCGGCACAGGCGTTCTGAGAAAGAGGTGGAAAAGCGGCCCGGTTACAAAGGCATGGGGCTCGGTCTTTTCATTGCCAAAACACTTCTGGAGCGCACGGGTGCAGAGATGAGTTTTGCGAATGGCTCCGATCGGCACGATATGCATCTTCATGCCGGGCGTCGTTCCGGGGCAATTGTTGAATTGAGCTGGCGTCGGGACCTCATTGGTGTCCCTGAGGGAGAACAAAAAAAGGCCTTGGGCGAAAACGCGCTCCTCAAGGCGTAAACCGAGCGCCAATGGTACGGTTTGCTCACCTGTTTTAACGGAGCGTTAACTAAAATTACCCACACTTCCCCCATCACAAACGTGTCGTTTTTGTTGGGAATCACATGTCGTTCGACCTCCTGTTCACCCTAGCCACCCTGCTCGCTGGCAGTCTCGGCGTCGCCTTCCTTGTGCTCTATAGCCTTGCTTGGCTGGCCAGTCGCAAAGAGGACAAAAGGGCTATTGCGCTCGACACTCAGGACAATGACATCGTCTTTCTGTTCGACGACGAAAATCTCGTGAACGCCACACCCTCCGCGCACAGCGTCATGGCCGCTGCTGCAGATGTTGGCTCTGATTGGTCGCGCCTTCTGTCCGTTCTGATCACGAAATTTCCGACACTTCAGCACGAAATCGCCGAATTGGCTGAACGTGGCAAAATCATTTTGGAATCCCGCGATGGAAGTGCCGTCCTCCATTGCGAATGGCGTAGCGGTTTGGCCCGGCTCACCCTATTCGATCATGAAACGGGCCACAGCCATATCGACATGGATCGTCATTCTCTCATGGCGATGGAACAGGAGTTGGAAACCCTGCGTGCAACCACTGAAAACGTACCCTTTCTCGTCTGGCGCGAGCTTGAGGATGGCACGATCAGCTGGGCCAACAGCGCGTATATCTCTCTCGCAGACAGTCTTTCCGTCGACAATGATGTGCCAAGCTGGCCGCCCGCATCGCTGTTCGAGACGCATTTGCTGGCCAATGCGGATGTGCATGGATCCCGTCGTCTCAACCTAAAAAACAAAGCCGGTGATACGCATTGGTATGATATCTATCGTTTCAAAATTGGCGAGGATTACCTTTATACCGGCAGCAGTGCGGACCGTACCGTGAAAGCCGAAGAAACGCTGCGCGAATTCACGCAAACGCTGACGAAAACTTTCTCGCATCTGACCATCGGCCTTGCTGTTTTTGATCGCAACCGTCGGCTGGTACTCTTCAATCCGGCCTTGACGGATCTGACCTCTTTGCCTGCTGAATTCCTGATCACGCGTCCGGCTTTGACCTCATTTCTGGATCGTTTACGCGACAGCCAAATGATGCCGGAACCCAAGGATTACAAATCCTGGCGTCAAGAAATGGCCGCATTGGAAAATGCCGCCGAAGACGGTACTTATGAAGAGGTTTGGACCCTTCCAGGTGGCATGACCTATCGGATTTCCGGGCGCCCGCATCCCGATGGGGCCATTGCATTCCTCTTCGAGGACATCTCTGCAGAAATGTCCCTAACCCGTCGTTTTCGCTCAGAAATCGAAACCGGGCAGGCCGTTCTGGACAGTCTCTCGGAAGCCATTGCGGTTTTCTCCAGCGAGGGCATGCTGATCATGGCGAACTCCGCCTACACAAGCCTCTGGCGTCTCGAACAAATGGAAGGCATTCGCGAAACCAGCATCACCGACGCGACCCGCGTTTGGCATGCAAAATGTGCACCAACTCCGATATGGGGCGATCTTCGCGATTTCGTGAGCCGCGCCGGAGAGCGTACGGAATGGATCAGCCAAACCCGCCTGTGGGACGGTCGTCGCCTGAATTGTCGCTTCGTCCCCCTGCCGTCCGGGCAAACCCTTGTCGGGTTTTCTCCTGAAGAGCGGCCAAGCGCGTTGCGTCCGACGCTCCGCCCGCAGGCCAGAGACACGCAGTTTATCAAGATGTAACGCAGACACATCTTCTTCTTGCCCTTGTGTCCACTGCGAGGGAGCCTAAAGTCAGGCAACACGTCTGATACAAAGGCCAGCCTCCGTGACCACACCAACTGATGCACGCGACACAACGACGGATCGCTCTCAGCTTCTCGATACATTTGTGACGAATAGCCCTTGGGGTGGATCTCGTTCTGAGGCCTTGGCCGGGGATGCCTCGCGTCGTCGCTACCATCGGTTGATTGATGAAACATCGGGTCGTACAGCCATATTGATGGACGCACCGCCGCAAGCCGGCGAAGATGTGCGTCCTTTTGTGAAAGTGGACAAGTATTTGTCCGGCATAGGCCTGTCCGCACCCGAGATTTATGCCGCTGACGCACAACTTGGGTTTTTGATCCTCGAGGATTTTGGCACTGATTTGTACGATCAGGTCTGTTTGCGCAAACCTGATCTTGAACCCCATCTCTATGACGCTGCCGTAGATGCGCTTGTGACACTCTGTTCCGCGGAATTGATGCAGGGTTTGGAGGACTATGTCCCTCGCATGACCGACCTCGCACTTTCCAGCTATGACTGGTATGTTGAACCCATTCTTGGGCGCGATATGATAGATGAGAAAATCGCGTCTCAAGCTGTCCTTCAGTCCTTAATTAAAAGCCTCGGCACACATCGCGTCACAATCCTTCGCGACTATCACGCCCAAAATCTTTTGTGGCTCCCAGACAGGGACGGGGCCGCACGTGTCGGTCAGCTTGATTTTCAGGATGCCATGCTGGGCCCAATCGCCTATGATTTGATTTCGCTGACCACGGATGCGCGACGCGATGTCTCTGAGGAAATTCGCAATCGTTGCGTAACGCGTTTTTGCGATCAATTGGGCTTGAATCGGGTCGATTTCATGCGCGAAGCCGCCATTTGTTCCGTCCAGCGCAATCTGCGGATTTTGATGGTCTTCGCCCGGATGTCCCTTCATTTCGGGCGCACGAGCTATATCGACCTGATCCCGCGCGTTTGGGAACATCTCCAAAGAGATCTCGATCATCCTGACCTTACGCAGCTTGCAACGCTTTTGCGCAAACACCTACCTGAACCCGATACATCAGCCCTGAACACACTCAAGGAAAAATGCGGTACCATCCCAACTCTGCAATGATATTTTGCGCCGGTCGCGGCACACGGATGAAAGCGCTGACCGAAACCCGCCCCAAGCCGATGATTGAGGTGGCCGGTCGTCCTTTGGTCGATCATGCTATGGAACAGCTCGGTGATATGGCGCAGCGTGTCGCCAACCTACATTATTTGCCGGATATGTTGGAAAAACACCTAAGTTCAGCCGGATTAGTCACTGTTTTTGAAGAAACGCTGTTGGAAACCGGGGGCGGTCTCAAAAATGCATTGCCCTATTTCAACAGCGATGCGGTTTTCACGATGAACACAGATGCCGTTTGGAAAGGGCCACAGGCCGCGCGCATTTTGTCCAATGCTTGGAAACCTGACAAAATGGATGCGCTTCTTTTGGTCGTGCCAAAATCGAGGGCGCATGCACATCTTGGTTCCGGTGATTTCGAACTCGAGCCCAGCGGACAAATTCGTCGTGGTCGAAACTACATTTATACTGGCATGCAAATTCTCAAAACGGCTCCTGTTGCGGCCATCGAGGAAACGCATTTTTCGCTCAACCGCGTCTGGGAAGACCTCTTCGCGCAAGGTCGCATTTATGGCGTAGAGTATAGCGGTCACTGGTGTGATGTCGGTCATCCTGAAGGCATTGCGATCGCTGAAGCTATGTTGAAGGACTGCTGATGTTTACCCAAGACGGAAGCCCCGCTTTATTCGGCGTTCCATGCGGTGCCCATTATCCCTCCGCGATCAAGAACGGGCTTCTCGTCCGGCTTAAAGACATGCCGCCTGAGGTGCTCGCCCGGACCGAGATTTTCGTGAACACCTCGCGGATGAAAAAGGAAATTCAGGAAGCCTTCGAAGACGGATCGACCCGATTCCTGCCGAAATTGCGCCTATTGTCTCAGATCGGGATGGATCATGATTTTATGGATTTGCCTGTACCGATCAGCGGGCTCAGGCGGCGGCTTGAGTTGGCGCAACTCGTGTCATATTTTCTGAAACAAGAACCCCAATTCGCGACCTCCTCCTCTGTTTTTGATCTATCTGACAGTCTCGCACTTTTGTTTGCTGAAATGAAAGACGAGGGCGTCAGCCCTGACGATATACAAAACCTGAAAGTGCCCGACGCTTCAGGCCATTGGCAAAAGTCGCTTCAATTCCTGTCGATCCTGTTCGGACTTTTTGCCGATGAAGAGTCCATCGAATTGAGCAGTGAGGATCGACTGCGCCTTGTCACCGAGCGCCTTGAAGCAACTTGGGCAACATCTCCACCAGACCACCCAATTCTTGTCGTCGGCTCAACTGGCTCACGCGGGATGACGGCACGCTTCATGTCCTTCGTTGCAAAACTGCCAATGGGGGCGGTGATCCTTCCAGGTGTTGATTTTGATATGCCGTCTGAGGTCTGGGCCCAAATTCATAGTGAAGACCGCAGGGCAGTCGAACATCCGCAGGAACGGATGGCGCGGATGGCGCATCGGCTAGGCATGACGCCTGATCGTATCCAAAGATGGGACATGGACACGCTCGAAAACCAGAGCCGAAACCGGCTTGTTTCACTGGCCTTACGCCCAGCGCCCATCACCGATCAATGGATGAAAGAAGGCCCTGCATTTGAGGATGTCGAAAGCGCAACCGATCATCTCACCCTCATCGAAGCGCCGGATATGCGCATTGAATCGAATGCAATCGCGCTTGTCCTTCGGCGCGCTGTACATGACGGCAAAACCGCCGCTCTCATTACGCCGGATCGTGATCTTGCACGACGGGTTACGGCGCTTTTGGGGCGATGGAATATCACCCCGGACGACAGCGCAGGGATTCCGCTAAACCAAACACCGCCCGGGCGGCTTTTGCGTCATGTTGTGGGATTGATCGGACGGGTTTTGTCGTCTGAAGATTTATTGGTTCTGTTGAAACATCCGCTTTGCGCAAGGGGATCAGAAGAAAATACTGGCCCAGATGCACGTGGCTTTCACCTTTTGTGGACGCGTGAACTTGAGGTTCATCTGCGTCGCAAGTCGCTCGCCTTTCCTGGCCGTGAGGAGCTTTTGAACTGGGCAATCAGTTCCGGCGCGGACAAAGATGACAAAGAGGCGCGCCTGACATGGGCGGGCTGGGTTGCTGACCAAAGCGAAAGCTTCCATGAGGCTGCCGACGGCCCCTTAAGCCGTCACTTGGATCGCCTTCTTAAGCTGAGTTCGAGACTTGTTAGGGGTCCAAAGTCTGAAGACGACAGCGAGCTCTGGGCACAACATGCCGGTCGTGAAGCGCGGCGCGTGGTCGAGAACCTGTATCGCGAAGCGGACCATGCAGGTGTGGTGAGCACTTTGGAGTTTGGGGATTTATTCCGGGCCATTCTGAGTCGCGAAACCGTTCGCGATCCTTCCCCAAAACATCCGCAAGTCATGATTTGGGGGACGCTTGAGGCGCGTGCACTTGGTTCCGATTTGGTGATTTTGGGCAGTCTGAATGAGACGGTCTGGCCACAAAGTGTTGGGCAAGACCCCTGGTTCAGCCGCGATATGCGACGCCAAGCCGGGCTGTTGTCACCGGAACAAAGCATCGGCCTCTCTGCCCATGACTTCCAACAGGCCATCGGCGCACCCGAAGTCATCATCACGCGTGCCAAACGCGATGCTGAGGCGGAAACGGTCGCATCGTGCTGGCTCATTCGTCTGACGAATCTGTTGGCCGGGATGTCCGATGAGGGTCGACAAGCCTTGGGGGAGATGCGCGCGCGCGGTTCCGAATGGATTGCATTGGCGGAGCAATTGGACAGGCCTGAGGTTATATTGCCCGCCGCAAAGCGTCCAAGCCCGCGCCCCCCTGTCGCCGCTCGGCCTCGACAGCTTTCGGTGACACGGGTCGAAACCCTGATCCGTGATCCCTATGACATCTATGCCAGTCGGATTTTACGCTTGAACAAGCTCGATCCCCTAAGTCGCGAACCCGATGTGCGGGAAAGAGGCACGGCGCTTCATGCGATCATGGAGGCCTATCTTTCGCAAATCGGTGAGGAAAGTCATGAGGAGGCGCTGTCTCGCTTTCTCACGGTTGCCGAGGATGTATTGGAGCGCGAAGTCTCCTGGCCCTCAGCACGTCGCGTTTGGCTTGGCCGTATCCGGCGCATTGCCGATGCGCTGGTTACGCGGGAACGTGAGAGATTGGCAAAAGGCACCCCTGTCGGAATTGAGGCAAAAGGCGCCATGCATTTGCCCGAGATCGACTTTTCACTGACCTGTAAGGCCGACCGGATTGACCGCAAAAAGGACGATACATTCGTCATTTATGACTATAAAACGGGGGATCCGCCAACAGAGAAGCAAACCAAAATCTTCAACATTCAGCTTCACCTCGAAGCCGCGATGATGGAAGACGGCAAATTCGAGAACGTGCCAATGGGGCGTGTGTCCGAGGTGGCGTATCTCGGGTTGAAAGATGGGCTTCCCGAAACCGTCCTGCCACTTGAACCCGCCGAAATTGCCAAAGTGAAGGAAAAGCTTGTGCAATTGATCACGTCTTATGAAGATCCCGAACTTGGCTATTCGGCGAGACGCATGATGAAAACCGTGCGGTATGAGACCGATTTCGAGCATCTCTCCCGTTACGGGGAATGGTCCGATGCCGATACGCCCGTGCCTGAGGATTTGGAATGACCGTGATGAACGAGGCCACCCGTCGTCAAATCATGGCGGCGCGCCCCGATATGTCGACCTGGGTGTCGGCCAATGCAGGGTCAGGCAAGACCAAGGTTTTGACGGATCGCGTGGCGCGGCTTTTGCTTGATGGTACACCGCCGCAACACATTCTTTGTTTGACCTACACCAAGGCGGCCGCCGCAGAAATGCAGAACCGGTTGTTCAAGCGACTGGGCGATTGGGCAATGTTGCCTGATGCGGAGTTGATCAAGGAATTGACCACTCTTGCCCCTGAAAAACAGCTCGACTCCGAGATTTTGCGGCACGCCCGCACGTTGTTTGCGCGCGCGATCGAAACCCCGGGCGGGTTGAAAATTCAGACGATTCACTCGTTTTGTAGCGCACTTCTCCGACGCTTTCCGCTTGAGGCCGGGGTCTCACCGCAATTCAAGGAAATGGACGACCGCCAGTCCCGACGGATGGTGTCAGAAATTGTTGAAAATATCGCACTCGGGCCGCACCGCAATGTGATTGATGACGTTGCACTCTATGTGAGTGATCTTGATGTGACGAATCTGGCGCTCAATGTTGTCGCCAAACGTGATCAGTTTTTGCACGCCCCAAAACAGGCTGACATTTGGCGTTGGTTTTCACTGCCTGAGGGCTATGACGAAACACGACTCTTGGGAGATGTCTTTCTCGGCGGCGAAAAAGAGATGTTTCTCGACTGTGCTGCCTTGATGGAAAGCTCTAGCGCGGCAGATCAAAAGATCGCCGTTTTTTTTCGGGATTGGGCTGGATTAGAGCCTGATTTGAACCTGGTCGAAAAGTTTTGCGATAAGCTTTTGGCTGGTGAAAAAGCCAAGACAAACCCGCTCGGCTCGAAATTTTACGCCCAACACTCAAGCCTGCCGACACGAAAACTGATCGACTCACATCCAGGCGCCTTTGATCGGCTCGAAGCTTTCATGAAGCGCGTAGAGGCCGTGCGCCCACATCTCTTTGGGCTGAGAGACGCGCGCAAAACGTTTGCGCTTCATCGCTTTGCTCAGGAAATCCTGCCGCCTTATATGGAGCGCAAGGCACAGCTGGGTCTTTTGGATTTCGACGACATGATCCGCCGTGCGCGGGACCTTTTGTCGATCTCGAACGTGTCGCAATGGGTGCTGTATCGCCTCGATGGCGGGATCGACCACATCCTTGTGGATGAGGCCCAAGACACCAGCCCCGATCAATGGCGCGTTGTGCAACTTTTGGCGGGAGAGTTCACGGCGGGCGAGGGCGCGCGGGCGGATGTCACACGGACGATCTTTGTCGTGGGCGATCACAAACAGTCGATCTACTCCTTTCAAGGCGCGGCACCCGACGCTTTTGACGAGATGAAAGCGCATTTTGGCGAGCGCCTGAATGCCGTCGGTCAGCCGCTTCAAGACCTCTCGCTGCAATATTCCTTCCGCTCTTCGCCCGCCATTTTGACGGTGACCGACAAGGTCTTTGCGGCGATCAATGGCGAGGGCGTCGGTGGCATTCCTGAACATATCGCCTTCTTTGACGACATTCCGGGGCGAGTGGACCTTTGGTCTTTGGAAGAGTCTGAAAACCTGTCGAAAGAGGACAAGGAAGAGCGGGAAAAAGAGGAAAGTCGTTGGGAAGACCCGATTGATGTGATCCACCCGGAGGAGCCAAACCCGCGACTGGCCAAAAGGATCGCAAATTTTGTGGCTGATCAGCTCGCGCATGGCTCTATTCCTAAAAAGAACGGGGTAGGGCGGCGGATCGAACCCGGTGATATTTTGATCCTTGTTCAAAGGCGCTCCCCTTTGTTCCGCCTGATCCTCAAGGAGCTGAAATCCCACCCGGCTGCGATCCCCGTTGCCGGGGCGGATCGCATGACGTTGGGCGAGGAAATGGCGGTCAAAGACCTGCGGTCTCTGCTCGCATTCTTGTCCTTGCAGGACGACGACCTTGCGCTGGCCGAAACGCTGAAATCTCCGCTGTTCAACTGGTCGGAACGAGACCTCTATCAACTCGCCCATGGTCGGACGACAATTACACTTTGGCGATCCCTTTATGAGCGTCACAAGGAGTGGCCGGAGACCTACGCAGTTCTCGAAGATCTGCGGCAAACCTCTGATTTCTTGCGGCCTTACGACCTGATCGAACGCGTTCTGATCCGTCATGAGGGGCGTCGTAAATTCATCGCGCGCCTTGGCAAAGAGGCCGAAGACGGGCTCGATGCGCTTTTGCATCAGGCGCGCAATTACGAGACCTCTGAGACGCCCAGCCTCACGGGGTTTATCGCCTGGCTCGAGTCCCAAACCATCCAACTCAAACGCGTGCTCGATGAAAACTCAAACCTCGTGCGGGTGATGACAGCGCACGGATCGAAAGGCTTGGAAGCGCCCATCGTGATCCTGCCCGACACGTTGAAAACGCTACGTGAAACGCGGGATGAATTCATCACGCCGCGAGAGGGTCAGATCGTTTGGAAAGGCGCATCAGGTCAAAGGTCCGATCTGACAAAAGAGACCCTAAACCAGCTCAAAATGCGTGATCTGGAGGAAGATCGACGCCTTTTGTATGTGGCCATGACTCGCGCCGAGAAATGGCTGATTGTCTGCGGAGCGGGCAAGGACACGCCCGGAACGTGGTATGATCTGGTGAAAAACGGGGTGAATGAGCTGGAAACGGAAAGCCTTGAACTCGCTGGGTTCATGGGGACACGCTATGCTATTGGCGACTGGCCTGAGGCGTCAGAGTCGCAGGATTCTGTGCAAGAAAAAGACGATTTTTTGCCGGATTGGGCTCGAATTCCTGCCGAAGCGCCCTCTGAGAAAGCAAAGCGCATCTCGCCTTCGGACCTCGGAGGCGCCAAGGCGCTTACCGGTGAAGACGCCAGTCTCGACAAAGAGGCGGCGATGCGACGCGGGAGCCAGCTTCACAAGTTGATCGAAGTCTTGCCGGAAGTCGGCGAAGATCGTCACGAAGAGGTGGCGCGCTTTGTGCTCTCCACGGGCGAGGAAGCCGCTCTAGAAAGTGAGATTCCGGAACTGATGTACGAGGCCCTCGGCGTTCTCAATCAAACCTATGACTGGGATGTCTTCGGCCCGAATTCTCTGTCCGAAGTGCCTTACACCGCCACGCTCACCACAAAACTGGGCGACCAGATCATTCAGGGCATCATCGACCGGCTGATCATCACACCGGAAAAGGTGCAGATCGTGGATTACAAATCCAACACGGTCATCCCGGAGCGCGTCGAGGATATTCCCGAGGGCCTTTTGCGCCAACTCGGCGCCTATGCCCAAGCCTGTCAGGACATTTACCCGGATCGAGAAATCGAAGTGGCACTTCTTTGGACAAAGACAGCCACGCTTTGCCCCGTGCCTCTCGATATCGTGATGAGGGCACTGGGTCGCACCGCCACATCTTGACCCGTCAGGGGCAGAGGCATAGGTTTTTGCCCAAGTACACATTCAGGAGAAGCCACATGGCAACCGTAAAAGTCAGCGATGACACGTTCAGCACCGAAGTTCTCGAATCCGACATCCCCGTGGTTGTCGATTTCTGGGCGGAATGGTGCGGCCCGTGTAAACAAATCGGCCCGTCCCTCGAAGAACTGTCCGAGGAACTCGACGGCAAAGTCAAAATCGTCAAAGTGAACGTGGATGAGAACCCGAACGCACCGGCACAATTCGGTGTCCGCTCGATCCCGGCGCTTTTCATGTTCAAAGGCGGCGAAGTGGCCTCCGCGAAAATCGGCGCGGCGCCCAAAGCCGCTCTGGCTAACTGGATCAACGAAGAAGCCTGATCCGGCCTCACAAAATAGGAATTCGGGCGCCCAATGTGGCGCCCTTTTTCATGCGCGCAGGGGTCCTATGGTTGCACCCGACCCATTGCGCCCTCATATAGATTGCCAAGCGAAAGGACCTCTTATGTCGAAAGAAGAATTTCCCGGCTGGCACGGCACGACCATCATCGGTGTACGCCGCGGTGGTGAAGTGGTTGTGGCCGGTGACGGCCAGGTGAGCCTGGGTCAAACGGTGATCAAAGGCACGGCGCGCAAAGTGCGGCGGTTGTCGCCGGGCGGGCAGGACGTGGTCTGCGGCTTTGCCGGATCGACCGCAGATGCATTCACGCTTTTGGAGCGGCTTGAAACCAAATTGGAGGCCACGCCGGGGCAATTGGCCCGCGCCTGTGTTGAGTTGGCGAAAGATTGGCGGACCGACAAATACCTGTCGAAACTTGAGGCCATGTTGATCGTCACCGATGGCGATACGCTTTTGGTCGTGACCGGCGCAGGAGACGTTTTGGAGCCCGAGCATGACATCGCAGCGATCGGATCGGGCGGGAATTTCGCGCTCGCGGCCGCGCGCGGTCTCATGGAAACCGACAAGGACGCGGAAAATATTGCACGCGACGCGATGAAGATCGCCTCCGATATCTGTGTCTATACCAATGGCAACCTGACGGTTGAGAAGATTAGCAAATGACTGACCTGACCCCCCGCGAAATTGTCTCCGAACTGGACCGTTTTATCATCGGCCAGAATGACGCCAAACGTGCCGTCGCTGTCGCTTTGCGGAACCGTTGGCGGCGCAAGCAGCTGTCCGATGATCTGCGTGACGAGGTGTATCCGAAAAACATTCTGATGATCGGGCCGACCGGCGTGGGCAAGACGGAGATTTCCCGTCGTCTCGCCAAACTCGCCAAAGCGCCGTTCATCAAGGTTGAAGCCACGAAGTTCACCGAGGTCGGCTATGTCGGTCGCGATGTGGAACAGATCGTGCGTGATCTCGTCGACGCGGCGATTTCCCAGACCCGCGAGCAGATGCGCGACGATGTGAAAACCAAAGCTCAAGAGGCCGCCGAAGAGCGCGTGATCGAAGCCATCGCTGGCTCGGACGCCCGCGAACAAACCCGTGAGATGTTCCGCAAGAAACTGCGCTCCGGCGAGTTGGACAACACGGTGATCGAGTTGGATCTTCAGGACAGCGCCATGCCGATGGGCATGTTCGAAGTCCCAGGCCAGCCGCAAATGGGCGGGGCGATGAACCTTGGCGATCTTTTCGGCAAGGCCTTTGGTGGTCGCACGGTGAAAAAGAAACTGACCGTTGCGGAAAGCTATGATGTGCTGATCGGAGAAGAGGCCGACAAGCTTCTGGACGATGAAACCGTGACCCGTGTGGCGCTTGAGTCCGTGCAGGAAAACGGCATCGTGTTCCTCGATGAAATCGACAAGGTCTGCGCCCGGCAAGAAGCCCGTGGCGGAGATGTTTCACGTGAAGGCGTACAGCGCGACCTGTTGCCGCTGATCGAGGGCACGACTGTGTCCACGAAACACGGCCCGGTGAAAACGGATCACATCCTGTTCATCGCATCCGGTGCATTCCACATCGCTAAGCCCTCGGATTTGTTGCCGGAATTGCAGGGGCGTTTGCCGATCCGTGTGGAATTGCGTGCGCTGGAAGAGGGCGATTTCGTCCGCATTCTGACCGAAACCGACAATGCATTGACGCTGCAATACAAGGCGCTGATGGAGACCGAAGAGGTCGAAGTGACCTTCTCCGAGGATGGGATCGCAGCGATTGCGAAACTGGCCGCCGATGTGAACAGCTCGGTCGAAAATATCGGCGCACGGCGGCTTTATACGATCATGGAGCGGGTGTTCGAGGAGCTGTCTTTCGCAGCCCCTGATAAGCCCGGCGAAAAGATCACGGTCGATGCCGCCTATGTCCATGCCCACGTCGATGAACTGGCCAAGGCGGCGGATGTGAGCCGCTATATGTTGTAAAAGTAATGGGCGCCAAAATGGCGCCCATTACATTATGCATATTGGGTAAGCGACCAGTCGACAGCTTTACCCCCATATGGAGGCATCCTGTTTCCTTTAGCGATTGGTGCAGTTGTTGTAGGATAACCCACAACTTTCCATACACCACTCTCAGGGCAAGTTTGACCTGTCGACACAATCGTTCCAATGGGTGCCATGACAATGGCTCCTTTCTTCAAGTTGAGATGAAGAAGCGGGACCCATGCATTTGTCCGATTCGCAGAATGCCCGCTTCAGCCGCAATACATGCGGATTTTGAGACGGTAACTAGATCGGGGTAGTTGAGTCAACTATAATTTGCAGGTGCCAACTCACCGCACCCAATATCTAGTCCATATTACTCGTTAAGAGCGAACCTTAATTCTTTGAAAAGAATCAAAATAAAAGCCTCGGTGACAAATCACCGAGGCTTATTAATTCGCCTATGCTTTAAGGGCATTCTGCGAATCGGACTCATATATTTACGCTGATTCCATATGGTATGTCAATCTAAACTTTGTAGATTCACCGAAAAATCTAACAACATATAGTATTTATAAGTTCATGTTGTGTTCTCATATCTTTTAAACCCAAATCACTTCTTGCGGCGCAGGTAGACATAATAGGCGCCCGTGCCACCATGTTTGAGGTGGGCCTCAGAGACCTGAAGCACCGCGTCCCGCAACGGCGCCATGTGGAGCCAATGAGGGACCTGGTGTTTTAGCACACCTTTGCGGACGGGGATGGGACCGTCGTCGTCGCGGTGTTTGCCCTTGCCGGTGATCACCAAGACCAGCCGACGGTCCATCGCCCAGGAACTCAGGATAAACCGGGTGAGCGCCGGATGCGCTTGGGCGATCGTCATACCATGAAGGTCGATGCGGCCTTCGGGCGCGAGATTGCCTTTGCGCATTTTGCCGAATTTCTTGCGGTCCATCCTGAGCGGGGCTTGCGCCAGCCGATCCGAAATGGATGGGGCAAGATCGTGGCCCATCGCGTGACTCGTAGACTGTTTGCCAATCTCCAGATCGAAATCGAAAGGCTCTCGGGCAATCGGAGCAGTGGGTTTCGGCAGGTTCGGTTTTTCAGGACGGGCCAAAGGCGCGGGCGTCTTCGAGATATGCAGAGGTTTTGCCGTTTTTTTCACGGCATTCCACAGCCCCTTATCCTCTTCACTCAGGGATTTCTTGCGCCGGCTCACCCTTCTGCCCTTTCCTCATAGGCATAGGCAATCTGGATCGGCAAAAGCACGATCATCCGGCCCGGATCACGGATTTTCCCGGCCTGATCGCCCGCAAGATCCCCCGTGCCAAAAAAGATATCGGCCCGCTGGGCGCCTTTGATGGCAGACCCAGTGTCTTGGGCAATCATGAGACGGTGCAGAGGCTCTGCGCCCTCTTTTTCGATCCAAACCGGCGCCCCAAGTGGGACGAATTTCGGATCGACCGCGATGGAGCGCATCGTGGTGATCGAGCGATGCATCGCGCCAATGGGGCCTTTTTCGGCGGGTAGACGCGGCAGTTCGCGGAAGAACACATAGGACGGGTTGAAGTTCAAAAGCGCCTCACCCTCGACCGGATTGCGCCGAACCCAGTTCTGGATCACTTTCGCGGAGACCTGATGCGCGTCATAAACCCCGCGCCGGATCAATTCCTGTCCGATAGAGCGATAGTTGCGGCCATTGTGGCCCCCATAGCCGATGCGCATAACAGAGCCGTTTTCCAGACGGATACGACCGGAGCCTTGGATCTGTAGGAAAAACAACTCGACCGGATCGTCGACCCAGGCAATCTCAAGCCCACGTCCAGCAAGCGCACCGTTGGAGATGTCCTGACGCGCCAGATAGGCCTCGCCAGAGACGACATCGGGCGGCATGCGGTAGACGGGATAGCGATAGCGGGCGGTTTGAAAGCGGGAGCCGCGCAGTTCGGGTTCGAAATAGCCCGTGAACAGAGGCTCTGCGCCGTCTTCGATCAGGACCGGACGGAACAGAAGTTCAAAGAAACTTCGTGCCTCATTTGTGGTCTGAGCAAAGGCACAGAGCTGCGGCCATTCCGGGCCGTCGATCAGATCACAGGTCTCGCGAAAAATGGAAAGAGCCGCGGCGTGATCGTCCGCGGCCCATCCGGGTAGGTCATCGAAAGAGAGGACACGCACCATCATGTCATCCGAGGATGCCGCCGGCGCGTTCAAAGCCAGCAAGGCTGCAAAAGCCGCAGGCGCCAGCTTTCTCCACATCAGGCACCGGTCGCGACAAGCTGCCAGTTGGGATCGTCGCTGTTCAGGTGACGTGCAAAGGTCCAGATGTCTTTCTGACGATTGATCGCTTTGGGGTCGCCCTGAACGATCTCGCCCTCGGCATTGCGCACGACGGAGGAGGTTTCGCCGACAAAGCGGATCTTGATCTCGGCCTCGTCGGTGGCGCGATCCAGATCGGCGTCGATGATCTGAAGCTCACGCAGCCCCACGAATTGGCTCTCGATGGTCAGACCTTTGGATTGGCGATCCTCAACGACAGAAGAGAAGGCCTCATAGACATCTTCGGAGAGGAACGGCTGGATGCTTTCAAGCTCGTCATGCTCGAAAGCCATCAGGATCATCTCATAGGCACCCCGCGCGCCGGAGAGGAATTCACTCACATTGAAACTCGGATCGACACGTTTGATCGCGGCGAGATTGTTGGCGGCACGGGTGCCGGCCTCGACATTGTCGATGATGTCGTGATCAACACCGCCCTCGATCACCTCGAAGTCGCGTTTGACGGCCGTGGCCTCCTCGGCCCCCGGAACATCTGCGCGCGGCTTTTCAAACCCTTCGCGGGTGCCCAAAACGCTGCGCAGGCGCAGGATCAGGAAAATGGCAATGCCCGCGAGGACAAGAATGGAAAGAAGGGAATTCCCCATCGGCGGTCGATCTCCGTTCAAACGTAGAAATAACTGTGTTCCGACCTTATGTAGGTGACGCACCCCGCCAAGTCTACCTGTGGGGGCAAGAATAGAAAGGACTTCTCATGTGGCTTTTCGCCCTTTTTGTCGCAATTCCGATCATTGAAATCGCCCTGTTCATTCAGGTTGGCGGTCTGATCGGGCTTTGGCCGACGCTTTTGATCGTCATCGTGACCGCCATTTTGGGCACCGCTTTGGTGCGCCAACAGGGGGCTTTGGCCATGTCACAATTGCGTCAGTCCTTTTCCGAGTTGAATGACCCGTCTGAGCCTTTGGCGCATGGGGCGATGATCCTGTTTTCTGGCGCGCTTTTGCTGACGCCCGGGTTCTTTACCGATGCCATGGGATTTTTGTTGCTGGTGCCCGCCTTTCGGATGTTTGTGCTTAAAGAATTGCGCAAACGGGTGAAGGTTCAGAGCTTTACCATGGGGCAACAGAACATGCGTCAAAGTCATGATCCGTACCGTGGCACCCCCCGTGATCCCCATATCATCGACGGCGAATGGGAAGAGGTCGATCAAAACAAGCCCAATCAAGGCCCGTCAGGCTGGACTCGCCATTGAGGCAGGCCCGGCAACCTGATACAAGGCCGCGAACTTCATTTTGCAAGGACCGAACCGATGGCCGAAAACGGCGAAACCCCACAAAACGACGCGGCCGCACAGGCCAACCCCGTCAAAATGCAAATCCTGGGTCAGTTCATCCGGGACATGTCTTTTGAAAACATCCTCGCGCAAAAGGCCCTGAAGGTCGAAGGTCGTCCGGCGATCTCCGTTCAGGTCGCTCTGGACGCGAAAAAGCGCACTGAGGATCACCAGTTCGAAGTCGCGACCAAGGTCAAAGTCGAATCCAAATCCGAAAGCGGTGAGCAGACGCTGTTCATTCTCGAGCTGGATTACGCCGGTGTGTTCCACATCGAAAACGTGCCGGATGAGCAGATGCATCCGTTCCTGATGATCGAATGCCCGCGGATGCTTTTCCCGTTCCTGCGCCGAGTGGTGCATGACGTGACGCGTGACGGTGGCTTCCCGCCGCTGAACCTCGACAACATCGACTTCGTGCAGCTGTACCGCCAAGACATGGCGCGCCGCGCAGAAGCACAGCAATCTGCCGCAGCAGTCAACTAAGTTCCTGACTTAGTTAAATTTATTCCAAATCGCGCCGTCGCCCAAGCCCTCAACGAAAGAGGCATGGGCGGCGGCTTCTTCGTCTGTGATCCGGGGCGGAAGAGGGGCGGGGCGCCGAGTCGGACGCCAGTTTTCATCAATCTGAGACGAAGCGTCTTTCTTTTGCGATTTGGAGGGCGCAAGCACGAGATCGGGCTGACGCCCACCGATCAGCTCAAGATAGACCTCCGCCAAAATTTCAGAGTCGAGCAAAGCCCCGTGCAGGGTCCGGGACGAGTTGTCGATACCGAAGCGACGGCAAAGCGCATCTAGCGTCGCCGGAGAGCCGGGGAATTTCTTGCGCGCCATCGCCAATGTGTCGACCGCGCGCTCATAGGGGATTTCCGGCAGACCGATCCAGCTCAGCTCGGCATTCAGGAATTTCATATCGAAGCTGGCATTGTGAATGATCAGCTTTGAATCCGTGCCGATAAAATCGAGAAACGCCTGACCCACCGCTTTGAAAAATGGTTTGTCAGCGAGGATCACTTCGCCGTCTTTCGGCGGACGTGGGGGCTTCAACAGGTCGGGACCGATACCGTGCACACCAAAAGCGCCGTCCGGCATGTGGCGATCCGGGTGGATATATTGGTGGTAGGTGTTGCCAGAAGGCATGTGATTCACGAGCTCAATCGCCCCGATTTCCACGAGACGATCACCGCTGAACGGATCAAAACCAGTGGTTTCGGTATCGAGAACGATTTCACGCATCGGAAAGTTGCCCCTTTAGAGTGGAAAGCACATCATGCACCTGGGCTTTGGCGGCTTCAAGGTTTGTGGTTTCGATCACGAAATCCGCGCGGGCGCGTTTCTCGGCATCCGAGAGTTGTTTGTTCAGAATGGCTTCAAAATGGGCTTCGGTCATGCCTGGTCGGGCCAGAACGCGCTCGCGCTGGGTCTCAGGGTCAACCGAGACAACCACGACGGCGTCCACATGTTGATCGCCGCCGGTTTCGAATAGGAGTGGGATGTCGACGAGAACCATCTTAGCTGCGCTGTTTTCGATGAAATTTTGGCGGTCCTGCGCGACCAAGGGGTGCACGATCTTTTCGATCTCTTTCAAAGCCTTGGGATCATTTGAAATGATCTCTTTGAGTCGCGCCTTCGACACGCTGCCGTTCTCAATCGCAGATGGGAATTGCTCCGCCATCGGCACAACCGCAGCGCCCCCCTGATCGTAAAGCCGGGCCACGGCGGCATCGGCATCCCACATGGGCACACCGGCCTCGGCGAAGAGCTTCGCCGTGGTGCTTTTCCCCATGCCGATGGAGCCGGTCAGACCGATGATCAAGGGCTTTGTCATGAGGACAGGATGAACTGGCGTGTGGCGTCGTCGACTTCGGGACGTTTGCCGAACCAACGTTCAAACCCCGGCGCGGCTTGGTACAGAAGCATGCCGAGACCATCGACGGTTTGACAGCCTTTCTCAGCGGCGCGTTCCAGAAAAGCGGTGCGCAGCGGCGTGTAGACGATGTCAGTGACCACGGCGTCAGAGCTCAGATGATCGAAGGGGATTTTCAGATCGGGTTGACCCTTCATCCCAAGCGAGGTGGTGTTCACAACGGTGCGCGCACCTTTGAGCATGTCGCCAGCGTTCACCCATTCCACAACCGAGATTTTCGTTCCGAATTCGGCCCGAAGTGCGTCGGAGCGGGTTCTTGTCCGGTTGGCCAGTCGGATTTCCGGCACTCCAACATCCAAAAGAGATGCAATCACGGCACGCGCGGCACCACCGGCGCCGAGAACAACCGCAGGACCGGATTTCGGATCCCAATCCGCATTGCAGCGCAGGTTTTCCACAAAACCGTAACCATCCGTATTGTCCGCATGAAGCTTGCCATCAGAACGGAAAATCAACGTGTTCGCCGCTCCGATCAGCGCCGCGCGATCTGTGACAATGTCCGCCAACCCGAGAACGGCTTCTTTATGGGGGATCGTGACATTCGCTCCAACAAACCCCATTTTCGGCATCATCTGCAGAACCTCTGCGAGATCCGCTTGCTCGATATGAAGCGGCACGTAATGGCCTGAAATCTTGTAGCGGTTCAGCCAATAGTTATGAAGTTTCGGCGATTGGCTATGCGAGATGGGCATGCCGATCACGCCGGCCACCGGAATTTTGTCACTCATGATGCGATCACTCCCCTTTGTGCAAGATATGCCAAAAGAGGCAGCAGGGGCAAACCCAGCACTGTGAAGTAATCGCCGTCAATGCGTGAAAAAAGACGCACCCCTTCGGCCTCCAGCATGTAGGAGCCGACACAATACTGAACCTGATTCCAATTCCGAGCCAGGTAATCTTCGAGATAGGTATCCGAGAAATTGTTCATCTCAAGTCGCACTTCGCCAACATGACGCCATTTCGGCTCACCGTTTTCATAAATCACCGCCGCAGACAAAAGCTTGTGCCGCTCGCCACGCATCTCTTTGAGCTGTGTGCGGGCCCCGTCCATGTTTTGCGCTTTGGAGATCAACTTGCCTTTGAACGACAGCGTTTGATCGCAGCCTATGACCATAGCGCCCGGATGTTTAATGGACACTTTTCGGGCCTTGGCTTCGGCGAGGGCATCCGCAATGTCTCTAGGCGTTGCGCCATCATGAAGCAGTGCGTCTTTTACCGTTTCTTCATCAATCCGTCCGACAGTGACATCGAAAGAGAGTCCTGCATTTCGAAGCAAGGTCTGCCGGATTTCGGACCCCGAGGCGAGGATAAGCTGTTCCGGGCTGTTCATAGCTCTGTTGAAAACTCCTGTGTGAGTGCGGGGATCGAAGCGGTGTTTTTCGGTCTTTTAGCGCAGCCGTGGATAAACCGATAGTTCCACGCTTTTCTCACCACACCTTATCACTGGGGGTAAGACATTTTGCCTCTGGACGTAAAAGTAACAGTTTCCCGACATTCGCGGAATGTCATCCCCTGATGTCTCATGAAATCAATTTTCAAATATTTGATTTATATGAAAAAAATAAATTTATCCTAAGTTGTGGATAAGAAATATGACAGTTTTAAAAGACTGGAAAACCCTGTGCAAAACTCAATAATCCAGATTATCCACAGGCCCTACAAAATCATCATCCTTTTCTTTTTCTTTTATTATTTTATTTAGAGAGAAACGAAGGGGCACCTCTTATGGGCGATATTCTTGCAAGCATTTATCCTTGGACAAAGTCCATGCATGTCATTTCCATCATCGCATGGATGGCCGGTCTGTTTTATCTTCCCCGGCTTTACGTCCGTCACACCGAAAGCGTAACACAAGGCACTGAGACCGATCTGCTCTTTCAGGACATGGAAAAAAAACTCCTGAAGATGATCATGAACCCGGCAATGATCTCCAGCTGGCTCTTTGGCCTTTGTCTCGTCTTCACCCCCGGTATCGTCGATTGGGCCGCTGGCTGGTCCTGGATCAAGGCTGTGAATGTGCTGGGAATGACGTGGTTTCACATGTGGTGCGCGGCACGTCGTAAGGATTTCATTACGGGTACAAACACCCGAAGCGGTCGTCATTATCGGATGATGAACGAACTTCCGACGCTGTTCATGATCTTCATCGTGGTGATGATTATCGCCAAGCCATTCTGAGAAAGATTGACTTAACCTCTGTCTGTTTCTATCACTCTGCCAAACCCGCGCCGTCCGGCGTAAGGGATTCTCCACTGAGACATGACTGAAAGACCCGCCTGACGTGCCGGTCCAATTGGATTTTCTATGAGCGACACCACTCTCAATCTGGCTGATTTGAAAGCCCAAAGCCCCAAAGACCTTCTGGCCATGGCCGAAGAATTGGAGATCGAAAACGCCTCGACCATGCGTAAGGGCGAGATGATGTTTTCGATTCTCAAGGAACGTGCGGAAGATGAATGGGTCATCTCCGGCGATGGCGTGCTTGAAGTGCTTCAAGACGGCTTTGGCTTTCTGCGATCCCCTGAAGCAAACTATCTGCCGGGGCCTGACGACATTTACGTCTCGCCCGATGTGATCCGTCAACATGGTCTTCGTACTGGCGACACCGTCGAAGGCGTGATGCATGCGCCGAACGAGAACGAGCGCTATTTCGCGATCACCAAGGTCACGATGATCAACTTTGAGGAGCCTGAGAAGGCCCGTCATAAGATCAACTTTGACAACCTCACGCCGCTCTATCCGGACGAACGCCTCAAGATGGAGATCGAGGATCCGACCATCAAGGACCGTTCCGCACGCATCATCGACCTCGTGTCGCCGATCGGGAAAGGCCAACGTGCGCTGATCGTGGCGCCGCCGCGCACGGGTAAAACCGTCTTGCTGCAAAACATCGCGCATTCGATCGAAACCAACCACCCTGAGTGCTATCTCATCGTGTTGTTGATCGACGAACGCCCCGAAGAGGTGACGGACATGCAGCGGTCTGTGAAAGGTGAGGTGATTTCCTCGACCTTTGACGAGCCTGCGACCCGTCACGTCGCCGTTTCCGAAATGGTGATCGAGAAAGCGAAACGTCTGGTTGAGCATAAGCGTGACGTTGTCATCTTGCTCGACTCGATCACGCGTCTTGGTCGCGCCTTCAACACCGTTGTGCCGTCCTCTGGTAAGGTGCTCACGGGCGGTGTGGACGCCAACGCCCTGCAACGCCCGAAACGCTTCTTCGGTGCGGCTCGGAACATCGAAGAGGGTGGGTCGCTGACCATCATCGCAACCGCTCTGATCGACACCGGCTCGCGGATGGATGAGGTGATCTTTGAAGAATTCAAAGGGACCGGTAACTCCGAGATTGTTCTGGATCGCAAAGTGGCTGACAAGCGCGTCTTCCCGGCAATGGACATCCTTAAATCCGGTACACGGAAAGAAGAGCTCTTGGTCGATGCAAAAGATCTGCAAAAAACCTATGTGCTGCGTCGTATCCTGAACCCGATGGGCACGACGGATGCGATTGAGTTCTTGATTTCCAAGCTTAAGCAGACCAAAACAAATGGCGAATTCTTCGACTCGATGAACGCCTAAATGTAAGGATATCAATAGGTTAAACCTATGGATACGATTTATGCCTTGGCAACAGCCCGCGGTAAAGCAGGCGTCGCAGTGGTCCGGATTTCCGGGCCGCTTGCGTTTTGGGCTGTCGAAAACTTAACTGGCGATGTGCCCGCTCCACGTCGAACGGCTCTGCGTGTTCTGAAAAATTCTGAGGGCGTCATGCTCGACGAAGCTTTGGTGATCTGCTTTGAAAAGGGCGCGTCTTTCACCGGCGAAGAGAGTGCCGAGCTACAACTTCATGGCTCCGTTGCGATCATCAATGCCGTGCTTCAAGCGCTCGCTGAACTGGATGGATTGCGTTTGGCTGAGGCAGGTGAATTCACGCGTCGGGCTTTGGAAAATGAACAGCTCGATCTCGCCCAGGTCGAAGGACTCGCAGATCTGATTGAGGCAGAAACGGAGGCACAGCGTCGGCAGGCGTTGAAGGTCTTTTCCGGTGCGCTTGGTGATAAAGCAGAGCGCTGGCGAGCCGCTTTGTTGCGTGCTGCGGCCTTGATTGAGGCGACGATTGATTTCGCCGATGAAGAGGTTCCAACGGACGTCTCGCCCGAGGTTTTGGAATTGATCGCGCTGACGATGATGGAGCTCGAAGAGGAAATCAAAGGCGCGAAGATGGCGGAACGCATTCGGGATGGGTTTGAAGTTGCCATCGTTGGCCCGCCGAATGCCGGTAAATCAACTCTGTTGAACGCG
The DNA here is from genome assembly GCF_963676475.1 of uncultured Celeribacter sp. NCBI lineage: Bacteria > Pseudomonadati > Pseudomonadota > Alphaproteobacteria > Rhodobacterales > Roseobacteraceae > Celeribacter > uncultured Celeribacter sp. Next base: position 2,916,286 of record NZ_OY781106.1, read on the forward strand.
CTCGCGGGGCGTGAGGCGGCGATCACGTCTGAATTTGCCGGAACGACACGTGACATCATTGAAGTGCGCATGGATTTGCGGGGGCTACCTGTGACGCTTCTTGATACCGCTGGGCTTCGGGAAACCAGTGATGCGGTTGAAGCGATCGGTATTGATCGGGCAAGAAGCCGCTCGGCGCATGCCGATTTGCGAGTTATCTTGCTTCCAAATGCCGATGCTGAGCCTGAAATATCACCGCAAGACGGCGATCTTGTTTTGATCGGTAAGGATGACAGTGGCGTTTTTCCGCAGTCCGTTTCCGGTAAAACCGGGCAGGGCGTTGATCGTATGGTTGCGCATATCGCAGAGACGCTTTCAGATCGCGCTACTGATGCTTCTTCAGCGATTCGGGAACGTCACCGTGTTGCAATTCAGGATGCGCTTGTCTCTATGGAATCAGCGCGAAATGAGGTATTGCTCGGCGGTGAACGTGCTGAGCTCGCGGCCGAAGAGTTGCGCCGCGCGGTTTATGCGCTGAACTGCCTTGTCGGGCGGATTGATGTCGAGAACATTCTTGGGGAAATCTTCTCCAGTTTTTGCATCGGGAAATGAATGAAAACGCGAGGAGTGTTTCACGTGAAACATACCGACTTCGATGTTGTCGTCGTGGGTGGCGGCCATGCTGGATGTGACGCTGCGGCGGCCGCTGCAAGGGCAGGCGCTCGCACGGCACTGATCACTTTGAGGAAAAGTGGCATAGGCGTCATGTCCTGTAACCCGGCCATTGGTGGCTTGGGAAAAGGTCACCTGGTGCGCGAGATTGACGCGCTTGATGGTTTAATGGGGCGGATCGCGGATAAAGCCGGGATCCAATTTCGCCTTTTGAATCGTCGTAAAGGACCGGCCGTCCAAGGTCCGCGTGCACAGGCGGATCGTAAAATCTACCGCACAGAGATGTTGGCGGAGTTGGAGGCGACCGAAAACTTGACGATCATCGAAGCTGAGGTCGCCGATCTTTTACTTGATGGCGATGCTGTAAATGGTGTCGTTTTAGGTGACCAATCTGAGATCAAAGCTGGTGCTGTTGTTTTGACAACCGGGACGTTTTTGAATGGCTTGATCCATATCGGTGAAGAACAACGTCCGGGCGGACGGATTGGTGATAAGCCATCTGTGGCTTTGGCGGACCGACTGTACGGGCTTAACCTCCCTATGGGGCGTCTAAAAACAGGCACACCACCACGTTTAAATGGTAAAACCATTTCTTGGGATATTTTGGAGGCACAGCCGGGCGATGAAGAGCCTGTGGTGTTTTCCTTCCTGAATAGCAAACCGTTTGCACGCCAGGTGTCTTGCGGCATTACACATACAAACGAGAAAACACACGACATCATTCGAGAGAACCTATCTCGTTCCGCGATGTATGGTGGGCATATCGAGGGGGTTGGGCCGCGGTATTGCCCATCTATCGAAGACAAAATTGTTCGTTTCGCTGATAAGTCTTCGCATCAAATCTTTCTTGAACCGGAAGGTGTTGATGACGATACAGTCTATCCGAATGGTATTTCGACCTCACTGCCACTTGAAGTGCAGGAGGCCTATGTACGTTCCATTCGTGGCCTTGAAAATGTTGAAATTCTTCAGCCGGGTTATGCGATTGAATATGACTATGTCGATCCGCGAGCACTTCGTTTGACATTGGAATTGCGCGATGTGCCAAGCTTGTTCCTAGCTGGTCAAATCAATGGAACTACAGGATATGAAGAAGCCGCAGCACAAGGTCTTGTGGCAGGGATGAATGCTGCGCGTAAATCTATGGGAAAAGATGGTGCGAGTTTTACGCGATCTGAAAGCTATATCGGCGTGATGATCGACGATCTTGTGACACGCGGTGTGAGCGAACCCTACCGTATGTTTACGTCTCGAGCTGAATTCCGTCTATCTTTGCGTGCCGATAATGCGGATCAACGTCTCACGCCTCTTGGGAAAGATTTGGGATTGGTTCATCAGCTTCGTGCAGAAGTTTTCGACAAGAAAATGGATGAATTGTCGAAGGGGAGAGATCTGCTTGAAAAAGAGAGTTATACTCCGAAGCAGCTTAGCGCTGTTGGTGTTTCAGTCAGTTCAGACGGCTCCCGACGAACGGCATATGAAGTTTTGGCTTTCCCTAATGTCACCTTCGAAAATATCATTTCTCTAAATGAGGAAATCTCTGAGATCTCGCCTGACATTAGAGTGCAGCTCGCACGTGATGCGCTTTATGCGAATTACATAGAACGCCAACAGCGAGATGTCGAAGCGATGAAGCGTGATGAGCTTCAAGTTATCCCAGATGATTTTGATTACTCTGTGCTGAGTGGACTTTCAAATGAGCTGCGCAGTAAACTTACCTTGGCGCGTCCGCAAACGATTTCGCAAGCTGGTCGGGTTGAAGGTATGACACCTGCTGCTGTCACCTTGATCCTCGCGCGACTTCGTCAATCTCAGAGAGAGAAAGCATCCTGATGACTTCAATGAAGTTTGCCGATTTCGATGTTTCACGTGAAACATTCGAGCGGCTGGAAACCTATCTGGCTTTGCTTCAAAAATGGAATCCCGCGATCAATCTGGTGGCTAAATCTACCGTCGGTATGGCGTGGGATCGCCATTTTGTGGATTCAGCACAAGTGTTTCGTATTGCGCCTAAGCAAATCGAACATTGGTGCGACATTGGCAGCGGGGGCGGTTTTCCAGGTTTGGTTTGCGCGACGTTGGCAAAAGAATTCTCACCCGAAATGACGTTTACGATGGTGGAATCCGATCAACGTAAAGCCACTTTTTTGAGAACTGTTGTCCGCGAGCTGGATTTAAATGCAACGGTTAAATCAGAACGCATTGAAATGCTTGAGCCAATGAAGGCAGATGTTATTTCTGCAAGGGCTTTGGCATCCCTTCCAAAGCTTTTGGAGTACGCTAAACGCCATTTAGCACCGGGCGGTCATGGACTGTTTTTGAAGGGTACGTCTTTTCGCGCTGAACTCGTCGAATCCCTTGAAAACTGGCGTTTCAACCACAAAGAATATGCGAGCGCAACGGATGCGGAATCCGTGATTCTGCTGATCGGAGATATAGAACGTGTCTGACCTTTCTCGTCCCAAGGGCCCGAAAATCATCGCTGTTGCAAACCAGAAAGGTGGAGTTGGCAAAACAACGACGGCGATCAATCTTGCGGCAGCTTTGGTAAAAAACGGTTGCCGTGTCCTAGTTGTTGATCTTGATCCACAAGGAAACGCCTCTACTGGACTGGGGATTGATACGGAAAATCGTGGTTATACCACTTATGATCTTATTCTTGGTGAGGCCGATCTTCATGAAGTGATTCAAACAACCGAGTTTGAAAATCTTTGGATTTCCCCGGCGACTGTCGATCTGAGCTCTGCTGACATCGAGATGGTGACAAATGAAAAGCGTAGCTTTCTCTTACATGACGCTTTGCGCCAACATGCGATAGATGATTATGCCTTTGATTTCATCTTAATAGACTGTCCGCCGTCTTTAAGTCTGCTGACAGTAAATGCTATGGTTGCGGCTGAGTCCGTATTGGTGCCATTGCAGAGTGAGTTTTTTGCTTTAGAGGGGCTTTCACAACTCATGTTGACCGTTCGTGAGGTTCGTCAAACAGCGAATTCCAAATTGCGTATCGAAGGAGTCGTTTTGACGATGTATGACCAACGCAACAATTTGTCCCGCCAGGTCGAACAGGATGCGCGTGATAATCTTGGGGATTTGGTGTTCGAAACGGTCATTCCGCGCAATGTGCGTATCAGTGAGGCGCCTTCTTTCGCTTTGCCCGTTTTGGATTATGATCCGATGTCAAAAGGGAGTTTGGCCTATCAGGCGCTGGCGAAAGAAGTGATTGCGAAAGAAGGACGATAAAATGGCAAATCCGAGCAAACCGAAAAACCGAGGCCTCGGGCGCGGCCTTTCCGCTTTAATGGCGGATGTAACACAGGATGCGCCAGATCAAAACTCTTCCAATGATGAGCCGCGTCGCGCCGATATGTTGGTGCCGATTGAGAGAATCGTACCAAATCCTGATCAGCCTCGACGCACTTTCAACCAGTCAGCACTTGATGAGCTGGCCGATTCTATTCGTGAAAAAGGCGTTATTCAGCCTCTGATCGTACGCGAAAGTCCTCGCAAAGCTGGCGAATATGAAATCGTTGCGGGTGAGCGACGTTGGCGTGCATCGCAGCTTGCACGTTTGCATGAGCTTCCTGTTCTGGTTCGCGAGTATTCCGACACGGAAGTGCTCGAAGTCGCCATTATCGAGAACATCCAACGTTCTGATCTCAACGCAATCGAAGAGGCCGCTGGCTATCAGCAGCTGATGGAGCGCTTTGGGCACACGCAGGAAAAGCTATCAGATGCTTTGGGGAAAAGCCGGAGCCACATCGCCAACCTAATCCGTCTTTTGAATCTTCCGAGCGATGTTCAGGCGCTTGTCGTATCAGGTCAGCTGTCTGCCGGCCATGCGCGGGCATTGATCACAGCTGAAGATCCCTCTGCATTGGCGAAAAAAGTCATTGAGGGTGGCCTTTCTGTGCGGGAAACGGAGCGTTTGGCGAAGGCGGAAAAGACACCAACTGAGCCTAAAACTAAGAAATCTTATAAATCGTCTGAAAAAGATGCGGATACGCGTGCGCTAGAAACCGATCTTTCCGCAGCCATTCGGATGAAGGTGAAAATTGATCACAAGGATGGAACTGAGAAAGGCGTGCTCTCAGTGTCCTACGATTCTTTGGATGAGTTGGATGCTCTCTGCAGCATCCTGTCCCGTGGCGCTTAAAGATCCGGGATGAGATCGCGGATGATCGCGTTCAGAACTGGCCGACCTTTCTGCGTGACAGAAAGGCGGCTATTTTCGATTTTGATGAACTCATCTTCAATCAAGTATTTACTTTCAACAGGAAAGCCTTGACCCAAGAGAGTTGAAATCCGTGTGATATCAATGCCTTCCGTGATCCGGAGGCCCATCATCAGATATTCGATGGCTTGATCGTATCCACTTACGGTTTCACGTGGATTTTCGCCGTGACCGTTTTGATCAACGGATTTCAGCCATTGGCTCGGGGTGAGGGGCGTATCGATGGCGTATTTCTGGCCACCCAAGGTAAGTCGTCCATGTGCACCTGGGCCAATTCCCGCATAATCACCGTAGCGCCAGTAAATGAGATTATGGCGGCTCTCAGAGCCACTTTGGGCGTGATTAGAGACTTCATAAGCAGGCATTCCAGCCTTTTCACACTCTTCTTGCGTGACGAAATACATATCAGCCGCGCTATCGTCAGACGGCAGGCCACTCAAAAGTCCGCGATCATAGCGATCACCGAAGGCGGTGCCTTGTTCTATGGTCAGCTGATAGAGCGACAGGTGATCGACGGTCATGGAGAGAGCTTCGCGTAATTCCGTCCGCCAAGCCTCAGGCATTTGTCCTTGTCGCGCATAGATCAGGTCAAAACTCACACGATCAAAAGTATTTCGGGCAATATCGAAAGCCTTTCGAGCCTCTGACACAGAATGCAGGCGCCCGAGACGTTTCAAATCCTCGTCATGAAGCGATTGAATGCCCATGGAGACACGATTGACGCCTGCGTCGCGATAGCCCTGAAATCGCCCGGCTTCGACAGAGGTGGGGTTGGCTTCAAGCGTGATTTCAATATCATTCGCAAGTGTCCAACAGTCTCGAACCTTGCTCAAAATGGCATTTACGAGCTCAGGATCCATCAAAGACGGTGTGCCGCCGCCAAAGAATACGGTGTTCAACACGCGACCGGATGTTTCCCGTGAAACACGCTCGATCTCGGATAGATAAGCGCGCTCCCATGCGGATTGATCAATCGTCGCAGCCACGTGGGAGTTAAAATCGCAGTAGGGGCATTTCGCCTGGCAAAACGGCCAATGGATGTAGAGACCAAAGCCTCCGTTTTGCCAGTCTTCCATGATTATCCCTTGAACGCCGTGATTTCGATTTCGATCAGCATCTCGGGTTTGATGAGATCCGCGACAACCATGGTGGCCGCAGGACGAATATCGGCGAGGAATTCACCCAAAGCCGGGACAACTTCGTCCACCAAAGCGGAGTCGGTGATCGTGTATTGCACCCGCACCGCGTCTTTCAGCGAAAATCCTTCGCCTTCCAGCACGGCGGAAATGGTTTTGAAACAGTTTCGAGCTTGATCGGCGATGCTCTCCGGCATGGTCATCGTGCTATAATCGTAGCCGGTCGTGCCGGAGACAAAGCACCAGTCGCCTTGCACGACGGCGCGGGAATAGCCCATGACTTTTTCGAAATCAGAGCCGGAAGAGATCAGTTTGCGGGTACTCATTTAGCGAGATCCTTAAAGGGTCCGGAGACCAGTTGACGAAACGCATCGGCTCGGTGGCTCATGGCCTGTTTGCGCGCAGGATCGATTTCTCCGAAGGTTTGTGTTTCACCTTCGGGGACAAACATCGGGTCATACCCAAAGCCGCGCTCTCCGCGCGCGGGCCAGACGATGTGACCTTTGACTTTGCCTTCGAAAACCTCGTCATGACCATCGGGCCAGGCGAGGCAGAGCGTGCAACAGAACCGCGCGGTGCGGGGTTCTGTTGCATGTGTCTCTTCGAGGCGGTTCCAGACCTTTTGCATCGCCATCGGAAAATCGCGGCCATTGGGAGTTTCTGCCCAATCGGCGGAATAGACGCCGGGCGCGCCGTCAAGAGCGTCAACTGCGAGGCCACTGTCATCGGAGAGCGCGGGGAGCCCGCTGGATTTGGCCGCAAAATGCGCTTTGATCCGGGCATTTCCGACAAAGGTGTCTTCTGTCTCATCCGGTTCTTCGAACCCGAGATCGCCAGCGGATATCACCTCGATCCCGAAGGGTTCCAAAAGCTCCGCGATCTCGCGAAGCTTGCCTTTGTTATGGGAAGCGAGAACGAGCTTTTTGCCGTCAAAAGCGCGCATCACGCCACCGCAGCGTTTTGAGCCGAAACCAGCTCAGCAACGCCTTTTTCGGCCAGATCGAGCAGTTCGTTCATCTGCGCGCGCGAATAGGTGGCGCCTTCGGCACTCATCTGGGTTTCGATCATCTGACCGTTGGCGAGCATGATGAAATTGCCGTCCACACCGGCCTCGGAATCCTCCGGGTAATCGAGATCGAGCACGGGCTGACCGGCATAGATGCCACAGGACACAGCCGCTACATTCGAGATCAGCGGATCAGAGGTGATCGCACCGGATTTCAACAGCTTGTTCACAGCCAAACGCAGGGCAACCCAACCGCCAGTGATTGAGGCGCAACGCGTGCCGCCATCGGCCTGAATGACATCACAGTCGACGGTGATCTGACGTTCGCCCAGGGCCACGCGATCCACACCCGCGCGCAGGGAGCGCCCGATCAGACGTTGAATTTCAACGGTACGCCCGCCTTGTTTGCCTTGGGTCGCCTCACGACGCATCCGCGAGGAGGTCGACCGCGGCAGCATGCCGTACTCGGCGGTCACCCAGCCCTGGCCCGAATTGCGCATAAAGGGCGGCACGCGCTCTTCGATCGTGGCGGTGCAGAGAACATGCGTGTCGCCGCAACGGATCAGACACGAGCCCTCGGCATGTTTCGTCACGCCGGTCTCGATTGAAATCGGCCGCATTTCGTCTAAATTTCTACCTGAGGGTCGCATGCTATATCCTTCCGCATCTGTTGTGGCAGACATACCGAACAGGTGCTCAGACGTGCAAGCCTCATTGACCCTCGGTCTCGATGTCTTTTAATGGCAAAGGGTCTCGGAAGACGCAGGAATAATGACGGATCGTGTAAATCTCATCGCTGAAATGAATGACCGTTCGCGCGAAGTGTTTCGCCGCGTGGTCGAGGGCTATCTTGAAAGCGGCGGACCTGTGGGCTCGCGGACGCTGACGCGGACGATGAGCGAAAAAGTCTCTGCCGCGACGGTGCGCAATGTGATGCAGGACCTCGAATATCTCGGGCTTTTGGACAGTCCGCATGTGTCTGCGGGACGTGTGCCGACGCAGCTTGGTCTGCGTTTGTTTGTGGACGGGTTGTTGGAGGTCGGCACGGTCACTGACGACGTGCGCGAAAAGATGGAATTGACCATCCGCAACGAACATCATGATGTGAGCGGGACTTTGGATCGTGTGGGTTCTGCTTTGTCCGGGCTGACCCAAGGGGCCAGTCTTGTGCTTGCTCCGAAACACGAAGCGCCTGTTAAACATGTGGAAATCGTCAATCTCGCACCTGACCGTGCGCTGGTGGTTCTGGTTTTTGCCGATGGCCATGTCGAAAACCGCATTTTCAAGCCGCCGATGGGGCAAACGCCGTCGTCTCTGCGTGAGGCAACGAATTTTCTCAATGCTTTGATCGAGGGCAAGACACTGTCTGAACTACGAAGCACTGTGGAGCGCGAGATCAAAACGCGGCGTCAGGAGCTTGATAGCCTCGCTGCTGATCTGATCGAAAACGGTTCGGCGTTTTGGGAAGGCGAGGGATCGCATTACGAGCGCCTGATCGTGCGTGGGCGTGCCAATCTGTTGGGGGAAAGCGCCGAGGCCGAGGAGCTTGATCGCATCAGAAGCCTGTTCGACGATCTCGAAAAGAAACGCGACATTGCGGAATTTCTCGAACTGACCGAAGATGGCGAGGGCGTACGCATTTTCATTGGCTCAGAGAACAAACTTTTCTCACTTTCGGGTTCCTCTTTGGTGGTTTCTCCATATATGAACGCTGAACGAAAAATTATCGGTGCCGTGGGTGTCATCGGGCCGACTCGCCTCAACTATGGGCGGATCGTGCCGATTGTCGATTACACGGCCCAACTTGTCGGTCGGATTGTGTCCGGCAAGGCTTGAAAGGTGAAACATGACGGATCCGAAGAAAGACATGTCTGAAGAGATCAAAACCAACGTCGAAGAAGAGATCATCGACATCACCTCTGATGAAGCGCTTGAAGACCCGGAAGAGGGTGATGTCTCGGAGGAGTTGGAGCAGCTTCGCGCAGAACGCGATGAATTCCGGGATCGTTTCATGCGGGCTGTTGCCGATGCGGAAAACTCCCGTAAGCGCGCGGATCGTGATCGTCGCGAGGCGGAAAACTACGGTGGGTCTAAACTGGCCCGCGATATGTTGCCGGTGTTTGACAACATGAAGCGCGCGATTGATGCGATTGCCGAGGATCAACGTGAAACGCAGGCCGCCCTGATCGAAGGGATCGAGCTGACCATGCGCGAGCTTTTGAACACCTTCTCGAAACACGGCATTCAGATCGTGAACCCGGAGGTGGGCGAGACCTTCGATCCGCAAATTCACGAAGCCATGTTCGAGGCCCCCGTGCCCGGCACCAAAGCCGGCGACATCATCCAGGTGATGAACGTGGGCTTCATGATCCACGACCGCCTGTTGCGTCCGGCACAGGTTGGTGTGTCTTCGACCCCGGCTTAATTCAACGCTTTGAGGTCATAGAGAAGTTGTAAAGCTTCTCGCGGAGTAAGCTCGTCGGGAGAAATCTCGGCGAGCTTTTTCTCAACCTCACTTTCTTTAACCACAACGGGCTTTGCAGCTGGCGGTACCGCCGCAAACAGAGGAAGGTCGTCGATGATCGCTTTGGGATTGGCGGCATTTTCGGCCTGACCTTTCTCCAAAGCCTCCAAAACGGATTTCGCTCGCAAGACCACGGCATCTGGCAGGCCCGCAAGTCGGGCGACTTGCACACCGTAGGACCGATCCGCTTTGCCCTTGATCACCTCATGAAGGAAAATCACTTCGCCTTCCCATTCCTTGACCGACACGGTGGCGTTTTCTGCGCCTGACAGTTTGTCGGAAAGACTGGTCATCTCGTGATAGTGCGTCGCAAACAACGCGCGGCATTTGTTCACATCATGCAGATGTTCAAGCGTCGCCCAGGCGATCGACAAGCCGTCATAGGTTGCCGTGCCGCGCCCGATTTCATCCAAAATCACAAGGGCTCGGTCGTCGGCCTGATTGAGGATCGCGGCGGTTTCGACCATTTCCACCATAAAGGTTGAGCGCCCGCGGGCGAGATCGTCAGAAGCACCGACGCGCGAGAAAAGCTGGGACACAATGCCGATATGCGCAGAGGCGGCGGGCACGTAAGAGCCAGCCTGGGCAATCAAGGCAATCAACGCGTTTTGGCGCAGAAATGTCGATTTACCGGCCATGTTCGGCCCGGTCAAAAGCCAGATTGCGGCACCGTCATGTCCGTCTGAGAGATCACAATCGTTGGCGACGAATTTGTCGCCGCCTTGTTTGCGTAGCGCGCGTTCTACGACGGGATGACGGCCGCCGGAAATCAGGAATTCTCGACCCAAATCCACCTTTGGGCGGGTCCAACCTTCGCTGACAGAGAGATCGGCGAGCGCTGTGATCAAGTCCAGCTCGGCCAGCGCGCCGGAGGCATCGTTGATCGCGGGGGCCTGCGCCAAAATCGCCATGCGCAGCGTTTCATAGAGGCGCTTTTCGATCTCAAGCGCGCGACCACCGGCGTTGTGGATTTTTGTCTCCAGCTCGGAAAGCTCCAGCGTCGTAAACCGAACCTGATTGGCGGTCGTTTGACGGTGGATGAAGGTTTCCGACAAGGAATGCATCTTTTCGGCGTGGGTTGATGTGGTCTCGATGAAATAGCCGAGCACATTGTTGTGTTTGACCTTGAGCGACTGAACCCCGGTCATCTCCGCATATTTCATCTGCAAGGAGGCAATCACACCGCGCCCTTCGTCGCGCAGCGTGCGAGATTCATCGAGTTCCTCGTGGTAACCGGTGGCGATAAATCCACCGTCCCGTGCAAGAAGTGGTGGCTCGGCGATCAGAGCCGCATCGAGCAAGTCGATCAGCTCAGCCTGTCCTGTGAGGAATGCCATTTTCTGCTGGATTAGGGTCGAAACGGGTGCGTTTTCGAGCAAACTATAGATGTTTTCGGCTTGCGAGAGGCCGTTGCGAATGGCGGCCAAATCGCGCGGGCCTCCGCGTTCAAGCCCGAGACGTGACAGCGAACGTTCCATGTCGGGAACCTTCCGCAGCGCCTCGCGTAGCGCTTGGGCGGTTTGAGTGTTCTCAATCGCAAAAGAGATGGCATCGAGCCGCGCGGAGATTGTATCGACGTCGCGCGATGGGCTCGACAGTCGGCGTTCAAGAAGGCGTCCACCTGCGGCTGTCACGGTGCGATCCATTGTGGCAATCAGTGAGCCTTCGCGACCGCCGGACAAGGCATGCGAAATCTCAAGGTTGCGACGTGTCGAGGCGTCGATTTGCATCGCGCCACGCAGGGATTCACGAATGGGCCGTCGGACGAGGGGCAATTTGCCTTTTTGCGTGATGTCGAGGTAATCGACGATGGCGCCCATGGCGGCCACTTCGGGCAGGGTGAACTGACCAAAGGCCTCAAGAGACGAGACGCTGAACAGCGATGTCAGCCGGGTTTGGGCAGACGTACTGTCGAAAGACGCGCGCGACAATTCGGTGATGCGATCATGGAAATCAGGCACAAACTCGGCCCAATTCGCTTCATTTGCCTCGGAGACGACGATTTCAGATGGGTTGAGACGGGCAAGCTCCGGGCCAAGACCGACAAGCGGGCAGGGCATCACGTGAAAGGCGCCGGTGGAAATGTCGACCCAGGCCAACGCACCCTCTTCGCGAATTTCCGCATAAGCTGCGAGGTAGTTGTGACGGCGCGCATCCAAAAGCGTGTCCTCGGTCAGAGTACCGGGTGTCACAAGGCGCACCACATCACGTTTGACCACGGCCTTCGAGCCACGCTTTTTGGCCTCGCTCGGGTCTTCGAGCTGTTCACAAACGGCAACTTTGAAGCCTTTGCGAATGAGATTGAGCAAATAGGTCTCGGCGGCATGCACGGGAACGCCGCACATCGGAATGTCATCGCCCGCATGTTTGCCGCGTTTTGTCAGGGCAATGTCGAGTGCCTCAGAGGCGGCAATCGCATCGTCAAAGAACATCTCGTAGAAATCGCCCATGCGATAAAACAGAAGAGCATCGCGATGGCGCGATTTGATCTCGAGATATTGTGCCATCATCGGCGTTGCGGCGGGCGTTTCAGTGGCCAAGATGCAGTTCCCTGTCTGATTTCGCCCCAACTTAACGACCCAATATGTGGCGTAAAGAGCCATATCGCGTTCTTTTTGTTGAGACTGAGGCGGGGTGTGGGTAAGTAGTCCGAACTGACGGCGAGGAGGCCACCCGAATGTCCAAGACCAAACAAACGCGCGAAGAAGCGCTCGCATTTCACATGGACCCGCGTCCGGGCAAGTTCGATGTCGCACCCAGCGTGCCGATGACGACACAACGGGACCTGTCGCTGGCCTATTCTCCGGGTGTGGCTGTGCCCTGCGAGGAAATCGCGAAAGCACCGGAAACGGCCTATGACTACACCAACAAAGGCAACCTTGTTGCGGTGATTTCCAACGGAACGGCGGTTTTGGGCCTCGGCAATCTTGGCGCTTTGGCGTCCAAGCCAGTGATGGAAGGCAAGGCGGTTCTATTCAAACGCTTTGCCGACGTGAACTCGATCGACATCGAGCTGGACACCGAAGATCCGGAAGAGATCATCCGCGCGGTGCGTCTCATGGGGCCGAGTTTTGGTGGCATCAATCTTGAGGACATCAAGGCGCCTGAGTGTTTCATCATCGAGCAGCGCCTCAAGGAAGAGATGGACATCCCTGTCTTCCACGATGACCAGCACGGCACGGCGGTGATCTGTGCGGCGGGCCTGATCAATGCGCTGCATATTTCCGGCAAGAAGATTGAGGATTGTAAGATTGTCCTCAACGGCGCGGGTGCCGCCGGGATCGCTTGTCTTGAGCTGGTCAAGGCCATGGGTGCAAAGCATGACAATTGCATCATGTGCGACACCAAAGGCGTGATTTATCAGGGCCGTACCGAAGGAATGAACCAGTGGAAATCGGCTCACGCCGCTGTCACTGATGCGCGCACCTTGGGCGAAGCGATGGTGGATGCCGATGTGTTCCTTGGCGTTTCGGCGAAAGGTGCTGTGACTCAGGATATGGTGAAGAGCATGGCGCCGAATGCCGTGATTTTCGCCATGGCAAACCCCGACCCGGAAATCACACCCGAAGACGCGCATGAGGTGCGTGATGATGTGATCGTGGCGACCGGACGCTCGGATTATCCGAACCAGGTGAACAACGTGTTGGGCTTTCCCTACCTGTTCCGTGGTGCGCTCGACATCCATGCCCGTGCGATCAACGATGAGATGAAAATCGCCTGCGCCGAAGCCCTTGCAGCTTTGGCACGCGAAGATGTGCCGGACGAGGTGGCCTTGGCCTACGGCCGCAAACTGACCTTTGGCCGCGATTACATCATTCCGACGCCCTTTGACCCGCGTTTGATCTACACGATCCCGCCAGCGGTGGCTCAGGTCGGGATGGAGACGGGCGTGGCCCGTCGCCCGATCATCGACATGAAAGGCTATGCCCAAGACCTTCAGGCCCGGATGGACCCGACCGCGCAAATCCTGCAGGGTCTCTATGCTCGTGCGCGTCAGGCTCAGGCGACGATGGTTTTCGCCGAGGGTGACGATCCGCGCGTTTTGCGGGCAGCTGTGGCCTATCACCGTGGTGGATTTGGTCGTGCGCTGGTCGTCGGACGCACCGAAGATGTGCGGGCAAAGCTGCAAGAAGAGGGTCTTGGCGATGCGATCTCCGAGATCGAAGTCGTCAATGCCGCCAACACGCAGCACCTCACGGAGTATAAGGACTTCCTTTACAACCGTCTGCAACGCACCGGTTTTGACCAAAAGGATATTCACCGCTTGGCGGCCCGTGACCGTCATGCGTTTTCTGCCTTGATGTTGGCACATGGCCATGCCGACGGTCTCGTGACTGGGGCGACGCGCAAGTCCGCGCATGTGCTCGACCGGATCAATTCGGTGTTCGACGCAAAGGCCGAAGATGGGGCCGTGGGCGTCACCGCCGTTCTGCACAAAGGTCGGATCATTTTCATCGCCGATACGCTTGTGCACGAATGGCCGGAAGAGGAAGATCTCGCCGACATCGCCACCGCCGCCGCCGCTGTGGCGCGCAAGATGGGGATCGAACCACGGGTGGCTTTCGTTTCCTTCTCGACCTTCGGCTATCCGGTGTCCGAGCGGGCCAACAAAATGCACATCGCGCCGCAGGTGCTCGACAACCGCGGCGTCGATTTCGAATATGATGGCGAGATGACCGTCGATGTGGCGCTGAATCCCGATGTCATGTCGGCCTATCCGTTCTGTCGCCTCTCTGGCCCTGCGAATATCCTCGTGGTGCCGGCGCGTCACTCCGCATCTATTTCTGTGAAATTGATGCAGGAAATGGCCGGTGCGACCGTGATCGGGCCGATTTTGACCGGTGTCGACAAGCCGATTCAGATTTGTTCAACGGTTTCGACTGTAAACGATATTCTGAATATGGCCGTGCTCGCTGCGTGTAAGGTGGGACAGACAAAGTAAAAAGTAGGAGGTTTGTGATGGCGATCTTTAATCTGGGTTCGGTGAACATCGACCATTTCTATATGCTTCCTCATTTTCCCGAGCCAGGAGAAACCCTTTCTGCGACGGGCCATAAGCTTGGCCTTGGCGGAAAGGGTATGAACCAATCGGTCGCGGCCGCGAAGGCCGGGGCCGAAGTGTTCCATATCGGTGCGATTGGTCAGTCTGACACTTGGGTTCGCAAGCGGATCGAAGGCTATGGCGTGAACTGCAAATACCTGCGCGAGGTCACCGAGGCGACGGGGCACGCCGTGATTTATGTCGATCCCGAGGGCGAAAACATGATCGTCCTTGATCCGGGCGCGAATGTGAAACAGGACAGCGAATTCGTTGTCGAGGCGATTGATCAGGCAAAGGCGTCGGATACGCTTTTGCTGCAAAACGAAACCAACCTGCAACCCCAAGCCGCGACTTTTGCTTTGGTCAAAGGTATGCGGGTGATCTATTCGGCAGCACCGTTTTCGATCCAGGCGGTGAAAGATCTAATTCCTGATGTTTCCATGTTGGTGATGAATTCGGTCGAGGCCTCTCAGCTCTGCTCCGAAATGGGCGTGTCCTTGGAACAAATCCCCGCGCCACAGGTCATGGTGACCTTGGGCAGCAAGGGCGCCATGTGGCGCTCCAATGAAACGGGGGAGGTGATCGAGGTGACCTCACCAAAAGTCACGCCGGTCGACACCACAGCGGCGGGGGACACCTACATCGGCTATGTCGCCGCCGGGCTCGATCTTGGCATGCCGATCAAGGCCGCGATGGAATGGGCGGTTCAGGCGGCGGCGTTGAAAGTTACGCGGGCCGGCACGGCGGATGCGATCCCCTCGGCCAATGAGGTGAAAAGCTTTCGGGCCGCCTAAATCAGTTTGAACATTCAATGAAAAAGGGCGCCGCGAGGCGCCCTTTTGTCGTTCCGTGATCGGTGTCCCGTTATTTCTTCAAACGACGGTTCCGTGCGGCCAGAAGTTTCAGGCGCAGCGCGTTGAGCTGGATAAAGCCCGCTGCGTCTTTCTGATCGTAAGCGCCTGCATCGTCTTCGAAAGTCACGTGCGCTTCGGAATAAAGCGAGGCTTCGGACGAGCGGGCCACCGTGAAGGCGGAGCCTTTGTAGAGTTTCAGGCGCACATTGCCAGAGACATGCTCTTGCGATTTGTCGATGGCGGCCTGCAACATTTCGCGCTCCGGGGAGAACCAGAAGCCGTTGTAGATCAGCTCGGCGTAGCGCGGCATCAGGCTGTCTTTCAGGTGACCTGCCCCGGAATCGAGCGTGATCTGTTCGATGCCACGGTGTGCTTCCAAGAGGATGGTGCCGCCCGGGGTCTCATAGATGCCACGCGATTTCATGCCAACGAAACGGTTCTCGACGAAATCGAGACGACCGATGCCGTGTTTACGACCGTATTCGTTCAACTCGGTCAGGATCGTCGCCGGGCTCATCGCCACGCCGTTGATCGCCACCGCGTCACCCTTTTCAAAGGTGATCTCGATGAACTCGGGTTCGTTCGGCGCATCCTCGGGGTGAACCGTGCGCTGGTAGACGTAATCGGGCGCTTCCTGTGCCGGATCTTCGAGCACTTTTCCTTCGGACGAGGTGTGCAGAAGGTTCGCGTCGACAGAGAACGGCGCTTCGCCGCGTTTGTCTTTCGCGATCGGGATTTGGTTCTTCTCAGCGAAATCCAAAAGTTTCGTGCGCGACGACAGATCCCATTCCCGCCAGGGTGCGATCACCTTGATGTCGGGGTTGAGTGCGTAGGCCGAAAGCTCGAACCGTACCTGATCGTTGCCCTTGCCGGTCGCGCCGTGCGCCACGGCATCTGCGCCAGTTTGTTCGGCGATCTCGACCAGACGTTTGGAGATCAGCGGACGCGCGATGGAGGTGCCCAGAAGGTAAAGGCCTTCGTAAACGGCATTGGCGCGGAACATCGGGAAGACGAAATCACGCACGAACTCTTCGCGCACGTCTTCGATGTAGATGTTTTCCGGTTTGATGCCGAGCATCTCAGCCTTTTTTCGCGCCGGGTCCAGTTCCTCACCTTGGCCGAGATCGGCGGTAAAGGTCACAACCTCACAGCCATATTCGGTCTGGAGCCATTTCAGGATGATCGAGGTATCGAGGCCGCCGGAGTAGGCGAGAACCACTTTTTTGGGCGCTGACATGAGACTTTCCTTTTGCGGATATCGCACGGGCGATTATCGGGTTTTCGTCCTGAGGGCAAGGTTTGTACGGGGTTTCCGACCAAGAATGCTTTAGCTTCGAGGGGAAAACCACTAAACGAGCAGGTAAGTTAATCGAAAAGGGTTATCATGACGGGCTTTATCCTCTTTCAAAACGCCGTGCTGCGCGTTGTGCGCAATATTGACGAAGCATTGGCCGTCTCCGGTCTGATCTGGATCGGGATTTTGATCCTGCAAATCGTGACTTTCGGTTCTGTTGATATGGAGGGCATGGCCGCAGGTGATCCGCAGGCGGCCTCCGGGAATGCGATGCTGATGTTGCTTGTTGCAAACATCGTGATGGCAGTTGGCTCCTGTTGGATCGCCGTCGAGTGGCATCGCTTTGCGCTTGAGGGCAAACGTCCGACCTCGGCTTTCCCGTCCTGGAGCGGTGGGCGCATTTTCAGCTATCTCTTTCTGTCTATCGTGATCGGTATCTTGATTGGCTTGGTGGTCGGTCTTTTGGGGGGCGTTCTCCTGTCATTATTCGGCGCGGTGCTCACCCAGTCGGTTGGAGCTCTGTTCCTTGTGGTGCTCATTGGTTTGCCAGCAGCATTCCTGTTTTTGAGGATTTCACCGGTTTTGCCGGGCGTTGCCTTGGGGAATAAGCTGTCCATGGGCGAAGCGTGGCAGGCCACGAAACCCTACTCCGGTCCCATTCTTCAGGCGGCGATCTTGTCGATTGCCGTGTTGATTGTGGTCCAGTTCATCGGCCCTATATTCGGCGGCGGCCTCATCGGTTTGCTTTACGAATTGGCTGCGGGCTGGGTTCTGTTGATGATCAATGTCAGTCTTTTGTCTTCGATTTACGAGCTCGCAATGAAGGGGCATTTGAATGACTGACCCACAGGATTTTACGCAAAAAGCGCGCAAGGCGGAGGTCTTGGTAAGACGGCTTTTCGAGCCGACACCCTGTTTGCGCAACGATCACCTGTCGCAAGCCTTCGATTGCGATGTCTGGCTCAAGCGCGAGGATTTGACGCCTGTGCGCTCCTACAAGCTGCGCGGGGCGTGGAACGCAATGATCAAGGCGCGCGAAAAAGACCCGAACATTGGGCTTTTTGTCTGTGCATCAGCCGGCAACCATGCGCAGGGCGTGGCCTTTGCCTGTCGTCAGTTCGGGGTGCGGGGCGTCATTTTTATGCCGGTTACTACGCCGCAGCAAAAGATTGACAAAACCAAGGTGTTTGGCGGTGAAATGGTCGAAATTCGCCTTGTTGGAGACTATTTCGACAATACGCTCGAGGCCGCGAAAGCCTACTGCGCAAGCGAGGGCGGCCATTTCCTGGCGCCATTTGACGATCAAGATGTGATTGAGGGGCAGGCTACGGTCGCCGTTGAGTTTATGTCCCAGACGGCCCCCGATGTGGTGGTTCTACCTGTCGGCGGGGGTGGGCTATCCGCTGGTGTGGTGTCTTATCTCAAGGCCGCAGCACCTGATGCTGAGATTTACTTTGTCGAACCGATGGGAGGGCGTTCCCTCAAAGCGGCTGTTGCAGAGGGGCATCCTGTCACCCTGTCCGATGTCGATAGTTTCGTCGATGGTGCGGCTGTGGCGCGGATTGGCGCTCTGCCTTTTGAGAGTCTCAAGGGTATTTCACTCGATCACATCTTGGCCTGTCCGGAAGATCGAATTTGCTCCACGATGTTGGAGATGCTGAATGTCGAAGGCATCGTCTTGGAGCCCGCTGGCGCGCTGTCGATTGATGCACTTCAAGACATTCGCGAACAAATTCGTGGTAAGCGGGTCGTTTGTGTGACCTCTGGTGGCAACTTCGATTTCGAACGCTTGCCCGAGGTGAAGGAACGCGCCCAGAGATTTCGTAATCTCAAGAAGTATTTCATCCTGCGCATGCCGCAACGGCCTGGCGCATTGCGCGAGTTTCTCGATATGCTCGGTCCCAATGACGACATCGCGCGCTTTGAATATCTCAAGAAATCAGCTCGAAATTTTGGTTCGGTTTTGATCGGGATTGAGACGGACAACCCGGATAATTTCGCGCATTTATTTGAGAAAATGGATGCTGCAGGTTTGGTTTATCGGGACATCACAAATGATCAGGCGCTTGCGGAGTTTGTGCTCTGAGAAATTTACGCTGCGGATCTGCTTAAAAATTCCGCGCGCGATTCCGCGTAGCTGTTGAAAATTTTCGGCAGGTCGATTCTGTCCGTATCTCCCTGTCGGGCCGCAGTTTCACCCTCGTAACAGAGTGAGGAAAATGCGGCGAACCCGAGGTTCAGAGAGCTGCCCTTGAGAAAATGCAAATCTTGTTCCAGCCGGGTTTTATCCGGGTGGGTTTGCATGCGCGTGATTGCCTCGTCGACTTCTTCAAGAAACAGTTCAACCACTTCTTGGAAGTCTTCTGAACCTACCTCGTCACGCAATTCTTCGACTCGATTCCAGTCAATCATATGGGTCTCCATTTCACGGGAAATAGAAACCCAAGAAGATTACTGATCTGTAAGGATGAAAGCTGATTTCTAGAAAATTTTACATTTAAGGCGGCATTAAACCGATCGGGTCATGCTCAGGCATCGAAATGATTATGAGGACGTCGGTTTTGGCCATCGCTCAAGAAAAACACGCATATCTTCAGGCCGTTCCTGAACGCGGTGTGGTCAATAATGTGTTGGTCGTCGATGATTCGCGGGCGCAGAGGCGCATACTGTCGTCCTATCTCGGGCGATGGGGCTACATGGTGTTCGAAGCCGCGTCGGGTGAAGAGGCGATGGAGGTATGCCGCTCCGAATCTATTGATCTCGTTGTGTCGGACTGGATGATGCCAGGCATAAGTGGTTTGGAATTCTGTCAGGAATTTCGAAAACTTGAGCGCGAGCACTATGGATATTTTATCCTTTTGACTTCGAAATCCGATAAGACGGAAGTTGCGCAGGGCCTCGATATTGGCGCGGATGATTTTTTGACGAAACCTGTCGCGGGAGATGAGCTTTTGGCTCGTATTCGTGCCGGAGAACGCATTTTGCGCATGGAGCGGGAACTCACCGAAAAAAACCGGCTCGTCAGCTCAACGCTCACAGAAATCTCTGCTCTCTACGATTCTCTCGATCGCGATTTGATCGAGGCGCGGAAATTGCAACAATCTCTTGTGCGTGAGCGGTTTCGCGACTTTTCATCGGCGCAGGTGTCCCTTTTGTTGCGTCCAAGTGGGCATGTCGGCGGGGATTTGGTCGGCTTTTTTCCGATCAATGATCAACAATTTGGGATTTTTTCCATCGACGTGTCGGGCCATGGTATCGCTTCCGCGCTCATGACGGCACGTCTTGCGGCTTATCTATCGGGGTCGACCGCAGAGCAAAATCTTGCGATTCAAGTGGGTGAAGACGGCGCACATGTGCCGCGAAACCCCTCTGAGGTTGCGGCAAACTTGAACCGATTGATGCTGGAGGAAATGGAGACCGATCTTTATTTCACCATGATTCTCGGACATTTTAATCGGATCACGGGAGACTTCGTGATGACCCAATGCGGTCATCCAAATCCCATTCGTCAATCTCGGGACGGTGAGGCCACGTTTTTTGGTGACGGGGGGCTTCCCGTCGGCTTGCTACCATTCGCAGAGTTTGAGGATGTCCACATCACACTCGCGCCGGGTGAACGTATTCTGGTGTTCTCAGATGGTGTTACTGAATGTCCAGACGGCGGGGATGGAATGTTGGGCGAAGAGGGGCTCATCGATATGTGTCATAAGATTTCCAAGGAAACTGGAAATGCGTTTTTTGACACCTTTCTTTGGGACTTGAACAATTTCAACAACGACAAGGATTTCCCGGATGATATCTCAGCCATTCTATTGGAGTATCCGGGTCAAAATAAAGTCTGAAGAAAGGCTCTGTCTCCGGGATTCCCTAGGCTGATCATGGCCTGATCCAGGCTAGCCCAATGAACAGAGTGATCCACCTCTGTCGGTTCGGCCAGTTTCCGCACAGGAAATGCACGATAGATGTGACAGATTTTCTCGGCCCAAAGATCATATTCGGGCATAAAAACAAACCGGCGAAATGCTCCTAGAAAGCGCGGATTTGCAATACGCCAGCCTGTTTCCTCAAAGACTTCACGATGCAAGGCATGAAGCGGGCTCTCACCGGGGTCGATCCCACCACCGGGCAACTGAAATTCGTGGTGCATGCCCGCCTGATAGGTCAGCAAAATCTTACTATTTCGCGGAAGCACAGCATAAGCTCCCGGACGCGCCCGGTAGGGCTGCCCTGAAATCCTGGGCTCTCCATATCTGCGCATGTGCCTGACCTTTCTTCAACGGTTGTTCCACCTATATGAACAGGATATGCCAGCGCCGAATGTCAAGGAACGCAAAAATGCTCGGATCAAAAATCGCATGGGATGACACAGTTCTCCCGTTTCAGTTGGACGCCTCTGATATACGTGGTCGTGTGGTGCGTCTTGATGGTGCGTTGGATAAAATTCTGTCGCAACACGATTATCCGAATGAGATCGAAGCTCTGGTCGCTGAAATGTCTTTGCTGACGGCGATGATCGGCCAGACCATTAAGCTGCGTTGGAAATTGTCCTTGCAGGTTCGCGGTGAAGGTCCTGCGCGATTGATCGCGACAGATTATTATGCGCCCGCGTCCGAGGGTGAGCCCGGGCGTATTCGCGCTTATGCGTCCTATGATGCCTCGCGCCTCGTGCCACGCGTCGATCCGTTTTCGCAAATCGGCAAAGGCTATTTTGCTATTCTGATCGACCAGGGCCAAGGCAATGTGCCATATCAAGGCATTACACCGATCTCGGGCGGATCTCTGTCGGCCTGCGCTGAAACCTATTTCGCGCAATCCGAACAGTTGCCGTCCCGATTTGTCACAAGCTTTGGCAAATCCCAGACGCCGGGTTCCGATGAGGGATGGCGCGCCGGTGGTGTGATGCTTCAAAAAATGCCGAAAGCGTCGCCATTTGTCGCGCAATCCGAAGAGGGCGATGACAGTGGCTTGCTGCGCGCGTCCGATATATTGGATGACGATGATTTCGAGGATTGGAACCGCGCCAACATCCTGCTCGATACCGTCGATGAGATGGAGCTTGTAGGGCCGCGTGTGCAACCCACCGAATTGCTCGTGCGCCTGTTCCATGAAGACAAGCCACGCGTTTTTGACCCGCAGCCGGTCGAATTCGGCTGTCAATGTTCCGAAGAGCGTGTGCGCGAAAGCCTCTCAATCTATTCTGCCAAAGACATTGCGCATATGACAACGGAAGACGGCGTTGTCACGGCGGATTGTCAGTTTTGTGGGGCGCATTATGTGCTTGATCCCAAAACGCTGGGGTTCGAGGCGGAGGATAAACAGGATGGTGACGACGATTGATCGGAACGGCCTCGCGGCGCTTCTGCACAAATCCGGCGATCCGTCGTCGGATTTTGATCTGAACAAAGCGTTGCGGCCAAACCTCACGAGCCCCTTGCGCGCAGCTGGGGTGCTTATCCCGATCAAGGAAACCGCGGATGGCTTGCGCCTGATCCTGACCAAACGGTCATCTGCGCTCAAACACCACCCCGGACAGATTGCATTTCCGGGTGGTCGGGTCGACCCAGAAGATCACGATCATGTCGCCGCCGCACTTCGCGAAGCTTATGAAGAAATCGGCTTGCCGCCCTCGAATGTCGATATTCTTGGGGAGTTGCCCTCACATCAAACCGTGACTCAGTTTGAGATGTTTCCTGTTTTGGGCTGGATTAGGGACGATTTTACCCCGGTTGCTGAAGCCGGTGAAGTGTCCGAGATTTTCGAAGTTCCTCTGTCGCATGTTCTGAACCCAGATCATTTCGCAATTCAGTCGCGACGTTGGCGTGGGCAAATGCGCTCGTTTTATACGGTGCCCTACGGACCTTATTACATCTGGGGCGCCACCGCGCGCATCTTGCGCGTTCTGGCTGATCGGGTCAGTCGATGAAACTCACGGCCTCTTGGATCAACAACCCTGCCGCAAAGCACATCATGTCGATGTTTTCGGACGTGGGGGAAGAGGCGTTCTTCGTCGGTGGATGTGTTCGCAACAGCCTTATGAGTGTCGCGGTCAGCGATCTTGATATGTCGACTTCCGTGCGACCTGAACGGGTGATGGAGCTTGCGGAATCCAGGGGGTTCAAAGCCCTCCCGACAGGAATAGACCATGGTACGGTGACCGTGATCGTCGAGGGGGAACCCTTTGAAATCACAACATTTCGCAAAGATGTCGAAACCGACGGCCGTCGTGCTGTTGTCGCCTTTTCCGATACGCTCGAAGATGATGCGCGCCGCCGTGATTTCACGATGAATGCACTTTACGCGCGGGCGGATGGGGCCATTGTCGATCCTCTGGGCGGTTTGTCGGACCTGAAAGCGCGACGGGTGCGCTTTATTGACGACCCAGAGCAACGCATCCACGAAGATTACCTCCGAATCCTGCGGTTTTTTCGTTTTCACGCCTGGTATGGCGACGATGATGCGGGGCTCGATGCAGAGGGGCTTGCGGCCTGCGCTCAGAATGTCGAAGGGCTTTCCAGCCTGTCGAAAGAACGGGTGGGCGCGGAAGTGCTCAAGCTCCTATCTGCTCCTGAGCCGGACCGTGCTGTCGCCGCGATGGATCATGCGGGTGTTCTCAATGCGCTGCTTCCGGGTGCTTCTACAAAGGCCTTTTTCCTTTTGACCTCTTTCGAGCAAAGCGTTGATCCGATCGTCCGCCTGGCCGCGCTGGGTCGATTTGATGTGGCGAAGATTTTGCGTCTCTCCAAGCAACAAAGTCGGCAATATGATGCGCTCAGAACCTATGCAGAAGGGACCGAGTCGATTGCCGAGATTGCGTATCGTGATGGGGATAAGATGGCCTGGGATGTGGCGGCTTTGCGGGCAGCATTTTTCGAACAGCCCTTGGATGCCTCTCTGGCCGCAGAGATTGAAAGGGCTGGAGGAGCACAGTTTCCTATCTTTGCCAAGGATTTGATGACCGATTACTCGGGGCCGGCGCTGGGCAAAGTCTTGCAGGATTTGGAAAGAGCGTGGATCGAAAGCGGATTTCATCTTACGCATGAGGATCTCATGAAAAAGGCAGGCCGTGATGGATCAATTTGAGATCGTGCGTTTGGGGCATAAGGGGGATGGGATCACCGCAGATGGTATTTTCGTGCCGAACACACTTCCGGGTGAAATGGTCGAGGGTGTCGCGGAACAGGGACGGGTTCCTGGCGTCTGCATCGTAACGCCCTCTAAGGATCGGGTGCGTCCCGCGTGTCGTCACGCTAAATCTTGTGGAGGCTGCGCCTTGCAGCACGCCTCTGAAGATTTCGTGGCGCAATGGAAGACGGATTTCATAAAGTCTGCTTTGGAAAATCAAGGCATTTCCGTTGAATTAGGCTCTATTTTGACCTCTTCGGACCGCAGTCGACGGCGTGCTGTCTTCCATGGACGCCGCACGAAAAAGGGGACGATGGTCGGCCTTCACGCCCGTGCATCGGACAGTCTGGTCGAAGTGCCGGACTGTATTCTGATGGTGCCTGAGATCATGCAAGCATATGGCACGTTGAACAGGCTGGTCGAACTGGGCGGTTCGCGCCGTGGGGAGATGGATATCACTGTGATTTCGTCGGACTCGGGCCTTGATATTGCTGTGGAAAATGGCAAGCCGCTTGATCTGGATATGAGGGTCCAATTGGGCGCTTTTGTGCGGGATTTGTCTCTTTCCCGACTGTCTTGGAATGGCGAAGATTTGGCGGGCGAAACTCTGCCCTATCTGTCTTTTGGCAGGGCGCGCGTTGTACCGCCTGCTGGCGCGTTCCTTCAGGCGACAGCGGAGGGTGAGGCGGCTTTGGTTGCTTTGATGCGTAAAGCGGTTGCGGGGGCAGATCGTGTCATTGATCTGTTTTCGGGATGCGGGACATTTTCTTTGCCCGTCGCGGAGCATGCGGAGGTGCATGCCGTCGAGGGGGTTGCCGATATGCTGGAGGCCTTGAGCAAAGGCTGGCGCCAGGCGTCAGGCTTAAAAGCCGTGACAGTTGAGACGCGTGACCTTTTTCGACAGCCGGTGCGGGACGATGAGTTGAGAGCCTATGATGCCGCCATCATCGACCCGCCGCGTCCCGGTGCCTTGGCTCAATGCGAAGAGATCGCGAAAAGCGGCCTCAAAACGGTAGGATTTGTCTCCTGTAATCCGATCACATTCGCGCGAGATGCAAAGGTTTTGATCGGAGCGGGCTTTGAAATCGACTGGATTGTGCCCGTCGATCAGTTCCGCTGGTCGCCGCATGTTGAAATTGCGGCCTGTTTCCGTCGCCCCTGACATGAGAAAAGTATGTTCTGACTCACTGATCGGGTGTATTTTAAAGAAAAACAAATCGGGCAGAGATCATGGATCGACGGATCTTTATCACAACGGCTGCGGCCGCACTGGCAGCTTCTTCGGGCGCTTTCGCGCGCGAACTCAGGCCTTACAGAGGGCCGGAAATCACCCGCGTGGTGATTTATAAAGAGCGACGCAAGCTCTACCTTTTGCATCATGAAGATGTCGTGAAATCGTTCAAGATCGGTCTGGGCGGCAACCCCATCGGCCCGAAACGGTTTGAGGGCGACGGCAAAACACCGGAGGGCAGTTATATCATCGACCGCCGCAATCCAAATTCATCCTATCATTTGTCGTTGGGCATTTCCTATCCAAACGATCAGGACAGAGCCTATGCAGCCGCTTTTGACATGCGGCCTGGTGGCGACATTTTCATCCATGGACGAGCGGGCGAAAATCGGGGCAAAGGCAAGGATTGGACCGCAGGCTGTATTGCGGTCCGGGATCGCCACATCGAGAAAATCTACATGATGGTGCAGGACGGCACGCAGGTGGATATTTTCCCGTAATTCTATGATTTAGGGTCGTTATTGGTTCAAAGCGATGGATGTGGTTTGGGCGCCGATCAGCAGCGTCCACCACAGTTTTCCATTGTCTTCCTGATACCAGGCGAAACCGATGTCGGTGGCCTTCGGATCGAGAATGATGTCGCGGGTATCGCTTTGCTCCATCCAGGCGGACAGGGTTTCAAGCTCCGTTTCATAGGTCTCGGAAATATTTTCACCAAGCATCACACCCTGATACCCGGAGCGCGATACGCGATCGAGCGGAGAGGAGCCGTCAGACCCAAAGTGCCACGGCCGGTTCTGCACATGCATGTCACGTGCATGTGTGGCGGCTGCGGCGTTGAGATTGGCATTCAAAGACACAGGGTTTGACCCGGCAGCGGCACGCAGTGCGTTGATGGAATCGAGCATGCGGTATTGAATCTTGGCTTCGTCTCTGGCGTGAATGCGATAAAGGCGCGGAAGAGGTTTTCCATCCGGGCCAAGCCGATCGGTCGGGGCCTCACATGCGGTCAAACCAATCAAAGCCACAATGAGGATAGCGATAAACCGGGACATTCCAGAGACTCCATGACTGTTCATCGGATGAGTTAAACACTTTGCCCGAAAGGATCAAATCATGTTCGCGGGTTTTTGCCGTGGTTTTTGAGCTACTCCCCATCTCTTGGACAGTTTCCAGCGTAAATTAAGCTACTCTCTGCCCCTGCTGATCGGTTTGGGTTTTGTCATTTCTCAGCCAATAGACCATGGCAGGAGGCCTGCCGCCAAGGGCTGAGTGTGGGCGTTGGTGATTGTAGAAAACGATCCACTTTCCGACCCCGGCCTTTGCCTCTGATCCGGTTTCCCAAGCATGCAGGTAAACGCACTCGTATTTCGCTGCGCGGTCCTTCGGTTCAGGCTCCGCCACAGCCGCTCGATGAAGATATTGTCGAGGGTGAGCTTGCGAACGCCCTTGCCATCCATCGAGATGCGCCAAGCCAGCACCTTGCGGGTGTGCCAATCCATAATGGCGACAAGATACAGGAACCCACGGCGCATGGGCAGATAGGTAATATCCGAGCACCCGCTGACCGGCAGTGCATTCGCAAAGCGAATGTCACGAGAGGGGAACTTGGTTCGGACGTTCCACCCGCAGACCTCTCAGCAGATAGGGATAGGTCTTGTGCCCTTTTGCTGGCCTGCTGGTGTTGGGCTTTTGGTAGATCGGCATCAGCCCCATCAGGCGCATCAGCCGGCGTATCCGTTTCTCGTTCACCAAATGGCCGTCGTTACGCAGGTGCCAAGTCATCTGGCGGACACCGAAGAACGGCGTTTCTAGGTCCGCAGGACGCTCATCAATCCGCCGCATCAGGCCGAGGTTCTGCTCCGTCTCGCCCTTGGGCTCGTAGTAATAGGACGAACGCGCGATCGACAGCAACCTGCACTGCTGACCGATAGACAACGCCGAATTGACCGGCTCAATCATATCGCGCCTCACTTGCCGGTCCATGGTTTGAGCTTTCTGGACAAAAAATCGTTGGCCACTGCCAGCTCCCCAATCTTGGCGTGCAATTCTCTCACCTGCTCTTCGTCGATCTCGGGGGTTTTCCTGCCGCCACGCTCGAACACGCCAGCCGCACCTTCAAGCAAGGCCCGCTTCCATTGATGGATCATCGTCGGATGCACACCGAACCGGCTTGCCAGCTCGGCCGCCGTCTCCTCACCCTTCAGCGCTTCAAGCGCCACCTTCGCCTTGAACTCAGGCGCGTGTTGTTTCCGTTTCGACATCATTCGACCATTGTCCTCGGACCAATGGCGGACAAGGTCTCATTCTCCTTCTCGTCGAAGATCAGCAGACAACAAATCGTAGCTTACGTCACTGTCCGAATTTCGGGGGGCAGCTCATAACAGTTTTGTAGCGGGCGTAGAGAATCGCATCTGCTTCCGCAGAACTCACGTCCCTTTCAACAGTCAAAGTTCCGTAATTCGCCCGCAAATCGGCACGCCCCTGCGCAAAAACGGAACGCACTGTCGCATTGCCTTGGCTATATATCTTCACATCTTCCGAATTAGACTGAACTGCCCCGAGTGTCCGCACACCAAGACCACGTTCGTTGCCGATGATCTGAATACGCCCCGCTTCCATGGCGCCATATTCCGATCCGTCGATCACAAAATCCGGGGTATCACCTGTCCCAGTAAGGGTAGAAACGGCACGCCCGGCTATGACGTCATAGCTTTGTGCGCCCCCCTGCACATTAATACCGTCGATAGCCGTCACCTTGCCATCCACGACATCGGTCCGACCGATCAGATTGATGTTGGAAACACGGTTATCGGCACCAAGCAACCCGTTCCGGCCGATCGTGACTGTACCTTGTGTCACATTCAGGCGCACATTGCTGCCGTCGACAACCGGCACGCCTGTGGTCAAGGTGCCGTTGCTCGCGTTGATGAAATTACAGCCGTTACAAGTGATTCCATTGGGGTTGGCAACGATGACACCGGCACGATCACCCGCAACTTCAATAGAGCCATTCAGAGATGAGCTATTGGTCGACGTGACCTCATTCACAATTGTCGAAGCAGTGCCGTTTGTAAGATTTGCGTTCCCGGAAATCGTGCCCGCGATCTGAGTATTCACGGCATCCTGTGAGTTGTTCAGCACCACACCCTTTGAACTGACATCAAAGCGCTCGTATTGGTTTAGAGAAACACCCCCAGAATTGGGTGTCGCAATGTCTACGACTTGGGGGCGAGATGACCTTTGCAGCGAAGGCGCAAAACCAACGTTGCCGTTTGGGTCAATGACAACTTCCTGAGCATAGGCCAACTCAGTCATCATCGGTTGCAGAGCAACCACCAAGCAGTTCAGAACAATGAAACTTTTCTTAAATGAACGCCCAAGTACTTTAGAAAAGCCGCCATAAGAAATGCCACGCACTACAAAATCCCCAAATAAAAATGCCTTAGGCAGAGCGTTAACCAAAAAGATTTTGATTTTCAATCGTCTTGCGGGGAAGCTTATTCGATTGAGGCCCCCACGTAGTTCTCTTTAAGGCGCGGAACCGCGCCGAGGTTTCTCGATGCTCTAGAACTGGTCTTTCATCGGGATCGTCAAGTTATTGCCCTCCGCAGGGCAGTTATGTAGCTCCGTGCGATGATCAGTCAGATTTCCGGACCGCGCCTGAAAGGCCACCGCTTTCCGCGCTCCATCATTTCCTACGTGGTCCGGGCGTATTATCGCTTCTCGCTTAGCCTGCGTGATGTCGAGGATCTGCTGGCCGAACGCGGTATCGTGGTGAGCTATGAGGCGATCCGGGCATGGGTGGGAAAATTCGGACCGCAGATCGCGAAACGGGTCCGCGCTACGCGCCCGCGGCCCACAGACAAATGGCACCTGGACGAGGTGGTGATCATGATCAACGGCGTGCGACACTGGCTGTGGCGCGCCGTGGACAGCAACGGCGAAGTTCTCGACATCCGCGTGCAAACGCGCCGCAATGCGCGGGCGGCGAAGCGTTTCATTTCACGGCTGATCGCCCGCTGGGGTGAGCCCCGCGTCATCGTGACGGACAAACTGCGCAGCTACGGCGCGGCCCTGCGGCAGCTCGGGCTGAACGTGGATCACCGGGCGCACAAGGGACTGAACAATCGTATTGAGGGATCGCACAGACACACGCGAAAGCGCGAGAAAATCCAGGGCCGTTTCAAATCGGCAAGGCAGGCGCAAAGGTTCCTCTGCGCCCACGATGAGGCCGCCAACCTGTTCCACCCTCGCCGCCACAAGATGACTGCCTCCAGATACCGTCAGAGCCTCGCCGCCGCGTTCGAGCGCTGGAACGACTGTGCGAAAAGCATAGCCGCGTGACAGAAGGTAGCGCACCCCCACTTTCGATCCCGGGAAACAAATTGACGATCCCCACATTACTTTCCCGGCACGTCATTCTGTGTGCCCCGCAAGCAGTGAGACGGACGGAGCAAAGCGGGCAGGTTTGACATCCTGAGGCGCAACCTTCCCTAAAGTCGCTCCAAAGAGTTCAGCGCACAACGTAGACCGACGATTTGGAATGACGCACGACGCGCGCGGCATTCGGGCCCAAAAGGTAGTCTTTGAGATCTGGACGATGCGCCCCAAGGATAATCAAATCCGCCTCGTCCTTTTCTGCGGCTTCAAGAATTTCATGGTAGGCGGTGCCGACGGCCACGATATGGCGCACCTGAGCATTCGCTTCGGCACCGAGCACCTCTTCGACAAAGTCGAACAAGGTTTTCTTGACGCTCTCGCGGACCTCTTTGGTGCGGTTCTCGTCGAAATAGCCCCCCACCCAACTCATGCCATAGTCGGGGAGCACAGTAATGACATCGAGCTGCGCATTTTCCACCGCAGCAAGCCGTTGCGCGGTCTCCAGCACTTTGATCTCATCTTTTGGACGGTTCACATCAATGGCACATAGAATGGTCTTGATCATGCCAGATCTCCTTTGAGTTCACGCGAAGAGGCCGCCCGGCCACGTTGCAGGACGGTCACAAAGCCCAGAAGGATGAGCGCAGGGATAAACATCAGCTCTTTGGGAAGCTGATCGGCGGGGGCCTGAACTGCAGTCAGACGCACGGGCTCGTCGCCATAGAAGTCGAAACTCGCCAACTTGTCGGACAGATCGGTGCCGAACATCGGTTCGTCCATGATCATCGTTTCGCCCTCAGGCATCAGCATCAGACCAAGCGTATCGAGGCGCGCGGCCCCACCCTCCTGTTCCGGCACGATCAGCGCCAGATGCAGTTCCTTTTCTTCAAGCGTGTCGAAATCCGGGCCGGTCACGACCACACGCAGCTGCGATCCGGCGGGGGCTTCGGCCAATGCCTCTTCGACGGCGGTGGGGGCAATGTCATGATAGGGCGATTGGATCATGTCCATGAAAAAGCCCGGTCGGAACAGGGTAAAGGCCACAAGCAAGAGCGCCGCAGTTTCCCAGATCCGCGACCGCGTGATGTAAAAGCCCATGGTGGCCGCCGTGAACACCAGAATGCCGATGGTCGCGATAACAAAGACAATGATCCCCTGCACCAAGGTCACATCGATCAACAACAAATCGGTGTTGAAGATGAACACGAACGGCAGGGCCACGGTGCGCAGGCTGTAGAAGAAGGCGGTAAAGCCGGTGCGGATCGCATCGCCGCCCGAGACCGCCGCCGCCGCGAAACTCGCAAGCCCCACAGGCGGCGTCACATCCGCCATGATCCCGAAATAGAACACGAAGAGGTGCACGGCGATCAGCGGCACGATCAGACCCGATTGCGCGCCAAGCTCGACAACGACCGAAACCATGAGCGAGGACACCACGATATAGTTCGCCGTGGTCGGCAGACCCATGCCGAGGATGAGCGACAGGATCGCCACGAACAGCAGCATGAGAATGAGATTGCCGCCGGACAGGAACTCGACGAAATCCGCCATCACCTGACCGATGCCGGTCAAGGACACGGTGCCGACGATGATACCTGCGGTGGCGGTCGCAAGACCGATCCCGATCATGTTGCGCGCACCATCGATCATGCCTTCGACCAGATCGACCACACCCTCTTTGACCTTTTGAGCCGCGTTGCTTTCGCCCCGGAACATCGCCTTGAGCGGCTTTTGCGTCAGCAGGATAAAGAACAACAGGAAGGTCGCCCAAAACGCCGACAGGCCCGGCGATTTGCGTTCGATCATCAGGAAATAGACCAGAACGATGATCGGCATCAGGTAATAAAGCCCGGCTTTCCAGAGCTTTGCCACATCGGGCAGCTCCACCACCTCGGCATTCGGATCGTCTGCCTCCAGTTCGTCGGCATCGGCGGCAAGCTTGACCAGCGCGACATAGATCACCCCGAGCAAGACGGCGAGAACCCAGCCAGAACCTTCCGGCACGGCAGAGGTGATCAGCCGGACCGGGAATTGCGTGGCATAGCACAGCGCACCAAAACCCGCGAAGAACAGGAACATCCCCATGATCGTGCGCCAGAGCGACACGACCTTGTTGCCAATCGTAGGCATGTTGTTTTTCACCGCTTCGAGGTGAACGATATAGACCAGAGCGATATAGGAAATGATCGCGGGCACGAAGGCGTGCTTGATCACCTCAAAATAGGAAATGCCGACGTATTCCACCATGAGAAAGGCCGCCGCCCCCATCACGGGCGGCATGATCTGACCATTCACAGAGGACGCGACCTCGACCGAACCGGCTTTCTCGGCCGAGAAGCCAACGCGTTTCATCAGCGGAATGGTGAAGGTGCCGGTGGTGACCACGTTGGCAATGGAGGAGCCGGAGATCAGGCCAGTTGCGGCAGAGCCGACAACAGCGGCCTTCGCCGGCCCGCCGCGCAGGTGCCCCAGCGCACCAAAGGCCATTTTGATGAAATAATTCCCGGCCCCGGCCTTATCGAGCAAAGCGCCGAACAGGACGAAGAGAAACACGAATTGCGTCGAGACGTTCAGCGCGATGCCAAAGACGCCTTCGGTCGTGATCCACATGTGTGACATCGCCTTGCGCAGCGAGGCACCCGCCCAGCGGATCGAATCCGGCACGGCCTCGGACGACCCAAAGAACACATAGGCCAGAAACACGATGGCCAGCACGACCATCACCGGACCGAGCGTCCGGTAGGCCGCAATGAACAAAAACGCCAGACCTGCCAAGGCGAAATAGGCGTCGCTTGCGTCCGCGAGCCCGCCATTCGCGACGATTTTCTCGTAGAACACATAGCCATACATGGCCAAAAATGCCCCGCCGAGACCGAGGATCCAGTCATACCATGGGACCGACGTCTTGGAGGCGGATTTGAATAAAGGATAGGACATGGCCGACAGGAAAATCGCGAAGGCGAGGTGAATCTGCCGCGCGTTGTTGATCATGTCGCCGGGCAGCACTTTGAGCCCGATCGGAGACGCCAGGAGCACTTGGAAAACCGACCACAACAGCGCAACTGTCGCAATCACCTTACCCAATGTTCCCGGCACATTGCGTGCGCCACTGTCAGAGGCAGCGACCAGTTCCTGGAGCTCTTCCTCGTTCAACGCCCGTTTTTCAGCGTCTGCCATGTGTAACCACCCTGATATTTTTTTTTTGGAAAAGGGCGGCACTGATGCGCCGCCCTCGAACTGTTATGTGCGGATTATTCCATCCAGCCCTGTTCTTTGTAGTACTTCTCAGCACCCGGATGAAGCGGAGCGGAGAGACCGTCTTTGATCATCTCTTCCGGCTTCAGGTTGGCGAAGGCCGGATGCAGGCCTTTGAAGTCTTCAAAGTTGTCGAACACGGCGGACACCACGGCGTAAACCGCATCCTCGGACACGTCAGCGGAGGTCACGATGGTCGCGCCGACACCGAAGGTCTGCACGTCTTCGTCATTGCCACGGTACATGCCTGCCGGAATGGTCGCGGTCCGGTAGTAGGGGTTGTCGGCAACCAGTTCTTCAATCGCCGGGCCTGCCACTTCGACGAGCACGGAGTCACAGGCGGTGGTGGCTTCCTGAATGGAACCGGACGGGTGACCCACGGTGTAGACCATGGCGTCAATCTGGTTGTCGCACAGCGCCGCAGATTGTTCCGCCGGCTTCAGCTCGGTCGCCAGAGCGAAATCGTCGGTGGTCCAGCCAAGCTTGTCCATGACAACTTCCATGGTCGCGCGTTGACCGGAACCGGGGTTGCCGATGTTCATGCGCTTGCCTTTGAGATCTTCAAAGGTTTTCACGCCGGAATCTGCGCGCGCCACAACGGTAAAGGGCTCGGGGTGGATGGAGAACACGGCACGCAGGCCATCGAAGGGCTCACCATCGAACTGCACGACGCCGTTATAAGCGTTGTACTGGATGTCGGACTGCGCAACGCCGAATTCCAGCTCGCCTTCCTTGATCGTGTTCACGTTATACACCGAACCGCCCGTGGATTCGACCGAACAACGCACGCCGGTTTCCTTACGGTTCTTGTTGACCAGACGACAGATCGCGCCGCCGGCCGGGTAATACACACCGGTCACACCGCCGGTGCCGATGGTGACGAACTCTTCAGCCATCGCAGAGCCCGCAATCATCGCGGAAGCAGCAGCGGCAGCGAGGCCGAGTTTCATGTGTTTGGTCATAAGTGACTCCCCTTAGTGTTTTTGGTCATCCCGAGGCATCCTCGCCTCAGAGATCGACCACTTCTCCAAGCGCCCTGTTGTGACGCTCGATCTCTGATATGCGCTCTACAACATCCGGTCCGGCGTGTTGCGCAAGCATGGCCATGAGCATTTCAAGAAAAAATACCGTGGTGGTGTAAGTGTTAAAAAAGTTCGGAGTTTCCCCTGGAATGATGACCGAAGTGTTGGCGTAACGCAATGCGGGAGAGGCATAGCCATCCGTGATTACCGTGACATGCACCCCTTGATGTCGCGCAACCTCAGCCGCGTGGACCGAGACCCGCGCAGAGGGGGTCATGGTGATGACCAACATGGCGTCCCGCGCGTCCATCTCGCTCAGCGCTGAGCCGTAGGACGCCCCCATACGCCCGGCAAGCCGCCATTTATCGCCAAGAAAATTGGCCATATACCCGGCGTATTCCGCAATCCCCGTAGAGCCCAATGCCCCCACGATCAGCACGTGGCGCGCCTTGTGCAACACCTCGACCAGATCCGCAAGACGCGCAGGATCGAGCCCCCGCACAAGGTCATCAAGGTTGTGATGGGCCGCCTCCAGAGAGCGCATCAAAAGCCGTTCTGATGCGCCCTGTTGATTCTCTCGAAGGTCCTTCGCGCGTGTGGCGAAGGTCGAAACCTTGAGAGAAAGCTGAGTGCGCACGGCTTCGCGCAGGGTTTCAAATGTTTCAAACCCCAGAGCGCGGGCCAGACGGCTGAAGGTCGCCGGAGCGATTCGCGCCTCCTCTGCGAGGGCTCGAAGCGACCGCGTCGCCACATCCAGCGGGTTTTCGACAAGATAATCCCCGGCCTCGCGCAGGCGCGGGCTCAAATCGGCGTAATGTTCCGCCAACCTTTGCTGATAACTCGCCGACAATCTGCCATCCCGCGCATTTGATGTGGTTCTCAGGAACTGTTTCAATTGTTTCAATTATTGTCAACTCTCGAACCATGTGTTTCATCATGCGTAAGGTGACCGTTTCAGGCGGCCTCTTCTCACCCGGAGCACAGATGATGACGCATGTTTTCTACCGCAATTCCCGCACCACACCGCCGACGGCCGTCCGTGGCGAAGGCGCTTACATTTATGACAGCACCGGCAAGCGGTATCTGGATGGCTCCGGCGGCGCGGCGGTGTCTTGTCTCGGGCATTCCGATCCCGATGTGATTGCCGCAGTGCAGGCGCAGGTCGAAACGCTCGAATTTGCCCACACCGGCTTTTTCACCTCGGAACCTGCCGAAGCTCTGGCCGAGCGCCTGATTGCCCATGCCCCCGACGGGCTTGATAAGGTCTATTTCCTGTCCGGCGGCTCGGAAGCGGTGGAAACCGCGCTCAAAATGGCACGACAATATTTCGTCGAAACCGGCGAACCGCAACGCACGCGGTTCATCTCGCGACGCCAAAGCTATCACGGCAACACCCTCGGCGCGCTCGCGGCGGGCGGCAATGTCTGGCGCAAGGCGCAATTCGCACCGCTTCTCGCGGAAACCTCTCATATCGCGCCCTGTTATGCCTATCGCGGACAAGAGGCAGGCGAGAGCCTTGAAGCCTACGGCCTGCGGGCTGCCAATGCGTTGGAAGAGGAATTGCTGCAGGTCGGGCCGGAGACGGTGATCGCCTTCATCGCGGAGCCGGTTGTTGGGGCGACGCTGGGCGCTGTGCCCGCTGTGCCCGGATATTTCAAACGCATTCGGGAGATTTGTGATCGCTACGGCGTGCTTTTGATCCTCGATGAGGTGATGTGCGGCATGGGGCGAACTGGCACGCTTTTTGCCTGCGAACAGGACGGCGTGACCGCCGACATCCTCACCATCGCCAAGGGACTCGGCGCCGGGTATCAGCCGATCGGCGCCACGCTCTGTTCCGCCCGCATTCACGAGGCATTTGTGCAAGGCTCCGGGTTTTTCCAGCATGGCCACACCTATATCGGCCACCCGGTCGCCTGTGCGGCCGGGGATGCGGTCGTGACGAAACTCACAGAGGGCGGTCTTGTCGAACGGGCGGCCCGAATGGGCGACACCCTCGATCACGCCCTGCGCGCCGCGTTTGCGGATCATCCCCATATTGGCGACATTCGCGGGCGTGGCATGTTCCGCGGGCTGGAAATGGTGCAAGATCGCGACAGCAAAACCCCCTTCGATCCGGCGCTTGGGATCAACAAAAAGGTGAAAGCCGCCGCCTTCGAGGCCGGGCTGATCTGTTACCCGATGGGGGGCACAGTCGATGGGCAAAAGGGCGATCACGTGCTCCTCGCGCCGCCCTTCATCTTGACCGATGATCAGGTCGGGGAGTTGGTCGAAAAACTGCGCACGGCATTTGAGAATGCCCTTGTCGGAGCCCTGTCGTGACCGCCCTGCCCCGCATTATGGTCGCCCCCAATGGTGCGACAAAGACCAAGGCCGACCACCCTGCGCTTCCGATGTCTCTTGATGAGCTGACCGACACCGCACGTGCCTGCCAAACGGCAGGCGCACAGGGGCTGCATTTCCATTTGCGTACCCCTGAAGGCACGCACCTCCTCGACAGCGGCGCCTATCGCGAAGCCTTGGCACATCTCTCGGAACAGGTTCCGGGGATGGCGCTTCAGATCACGACGGAGGCCGCAGGCATTTACCATCCGCCACATCAACGCCATGTCGCGCTACACTCGGGTGCCTCTCTGGTCTCTGTCTCCCTGCGCGAAATGTTGCGGGATGGGGCGGAGGTGGCCGGGCGTTTTTATAGGAACTGCGCGGACGCCGGGATCACTGTCCAACATATCTGTTACGACCGGGAGGATGCCGAACATCTCACCCACGTGCTACCATGCGAGCAGTTCGAAAATCCCGCCCTGCAACTCCTCTTTGTGCTGGGGCGCTATACGGCTGGGCAAATTTCCTCCCCCGACATGCTCACCCCCTTTACGCAATGGATGCGCAGCCGTGGGATCGACCCCGATTGGGCCGTCTGTGCCTTTGGCGTCGGCGAAACGACCGCGCTGACAGCTGCGGCTGCGCTGGGTGGGAAAATGCGAGTGGGCTTTGAGAATTCGCTGTGGCATCCTGACGGGACATTGGCCGAAAACAATGCCGCGCGGGTCGCGGACCTCTGTGCAGCCTTGGCGTTGAGCTAGGGGCAGGTTCCATGGATTCACGACGCGCGTCGGGCGCGTGATATGAAAGCACGCGCCCGTTGAGTGGGATGTGGATCCGGTCAGAGAAAACCGCGGGATCGTCAATTTGTTTCCCGGGATCGAAAGTGGGGGTGCGCTACCTTCTGTCACGCGGCTATGCTTTTCGCACAGTCGTTCCAGCGCTCGAACGCGGCGGCGAGGCTCTGACGGTATCTGGAGGCAGTCATCTTGTGGCGGCGAGGGTGGAACAGGTTGGCGGCCTCATCGTGGGCGCAGAGGAACCTTTGCGCCTGCCTTGCCGATTTGAAACGGCCCTGGATTTTCTCGCGCTTTCGCGTGTGTCTGTGCGATCCCTCAATACGATTGTTCAGTCCCTTGTGCGCCCGGTGTCCACGTTCAGCCCGAGCTGCCGCAGGGCCGCGCCGTAGCTGCGCAGTTTGTCCGTCACAATGACGCGGGGCTCACCCCAGCGGGCGATCAGCCGTGAAATGAAACGCTTCGCCGCCCGCGCATTGCGGCGCGTTTGCACGCGGATGTCGAGAACTTCGCCGTTGCTGTCCACGGCGCGCCACAGCCAGTGTCGCACGCCGTTGATCATGATCACCACCTCGTCCAGGTGCCATTTGTCTGTGGGCCGCGGGCGCGTAGCGCGAACCCGTTTCGCGATCTGCGGTCCGAATTTCCCCACCCATGCCCGGATCGCCTCATAGCTCACCACGATACCGCGTTCGGCCAGCAGATCCTCGTCATCACGCAGGCTAAGCGAGAAGCGATAATACGCCCGGACCGCGTAGGAAATGATGGAGCGCGGAAAGCGGTGGCCTTTCAGGCGCGGTCCGGAAATCTGACTGATCATCGCACGGAGCTACATAACTGCCCTGCGGAGGGCAATAACTTGACGATCCCGGATGCTCGCCTATAACAGGCACAACCCAAGTCCGAACGAAGGGACGCTTTCATCCTGAAGGGTCGCTCAAGTGGACAAGATGTCTGTCACAAATGGACAGAAACCTGTCACAAATGGCCAAGTTATGTGCCACCCGACAAATTTTAATGTCGAACGACACGTGGTTTGGCGCTCGGGGTTTATGCAAGTTTTTGATTTATTGTACTTCGAAGTCGAGGCTCCGACAACAGTTCAGCACTTTTCGACATTTGATTTGGCACTTAGACTGCTGGAACGGTCGCGTTAGTGCAATAAAAAAGGCCGCCCATCTGGCGGCCAAAAATGCGCAGAAAGTCTCAGGGCGCACTGAAATTTAATATCAGTTCCGGGGCAGCCCCAAACGAACCCCGAAGAAGAACTGCGCTAAATCTGTGCCAATAAGTGGTCTCTCAAGCGCGCGAGTGCGTCGGCGAGGTTTTCCATTGAGTAGTGAAAAGAAAAGAACCCGATCAAAAGAAGCACAACGATCAGGGGCAATAGAAAGGCTCCCGAAATGAGCAATGTCACATACCTTGCCTTTGACGGCTGTGTATTGTTCCTGTGATCCGCCCACGCTTTTTGAAATTCGGCACCTAGGATTACGCTCATCCCACACGCTGACAGAAGAGCGAGACTACCGATTGCCACAGCGACAACGGCCAGCAAAACCAGCGACAACTGCGGGTAGTCTTTCGCATCAAGCAGAAATTTGAAAGCGAAGCCGATACCAGCAAACAACATCGCTGCGGTCGCTGAACCGTAGCGCAAAATCTTGTCGTTCATAAAATATCCTCGATTTTGAAAATACTGTCTAATTGATCTGTACGAGTGTAAATTTTGCTACATTTGCTATCAAGGTCGAGGGGAAAAATGCCCGCTTTTTCCAGCTTGCTGGCAACATGTAGTGCTTGAGTATGGGCCGCAGCTGCCATCATGCCAAGCGTGGCATATTGGGCCAAAAACTCCTCGAGGGCCTCGCGGCTAATCAATGTAACAGAGCGCCGATGCCGGTGATGCCTTACCGTCCTCGCCTCGAGCCACCCCTTGCGTATGAGCCATGCGATTGTCGACGAGTTTATGCCCAGCATGCGTTTAGCTTCACTGCGTGTGAACCCCGGCGGTGCAGGTTCTTCGAGTTGATCCCGAAGATCA
The DNA here is from genome assembly GCF_963676475.1 of uncultured Celeribacter sp. NCBI lineage: Bacteria > Pseudomonadati > Pseudomonadota > Alphaproteobacteria > Rhodobacterales > Roseobacteraceae > Celeribacter > uncultured Celeribacter sp. Next base: position 2,955,202 of record NZ_OY781106.1, read on the forward strand.
TCTAGGCTGGCATACAGGTCATCCAGCTTCGGGGACGCGTTCAAGCGGATCAGGCTGGCAAGCTTCTGATCGCAGGCCAAGCGCATCACCGTTTCAAAACGGCATTTCGCATGCGCCCCTATGCTGACCAAGCTGGCATACCCCGAAGGTAGACGATCCATCAACGTGGCTTGGGTGATCAGAGGATCGACTATGTGTTTCAGGTCATCCGGGTGGTAGATCGGATTGAGCCCTGGAAGATCGAAACGAGGGGCAATCAGACCTGCGCTGACCAAACGGTTCAGCATTTCTCCGCGGATTCCGAGGTAGTCGGCAGACTGTTTCGGCGACAGGCAGGCGGCATAATCCGTAAGCTTGTCATCATGATCTGCCGCCGAAAACTCGATCCGCTCTGCCTGTTCTGTCGTCCCCAGTCCTAGGCCGATGGCGATGCGGTACATGCGCGAATAGTTCAGGCCGTGCGCTGAGGCAGCAGACGCGAGATTGTGTATACGACGTTCCGGACATATCCGACCGAAGAGAACGTCCCCCTTCCCATAGGGGTAATTGTTAAATGCAAATTCTGTGAGACGGTCCAGGAAATCAGCATACCGTAGCGTGCCATGATCGACTCGCTCTATCCGTCTCGCTAGTGCGCCAAAATCAGCTTGAAATCCGGGTGTTGGACTGTTGGACGCCGCCTTGATCTTCTCAAATGCCGCCGTAAGTGCGTCCGCCCCATTGGCGATGGCCTGATATCCGGCTTCAGCCGCATGCGCTAGTTCACCGCGCTTCAGTCTTGACGGGGACATCGATGCGCCGAACTTCAGGACAACACCGAGATCCTCGCTCAGGCGGCACATCAGGTCCAGATCCAAAAACTGGGCTTGGTCAGGTTTTCCCAGACCGCGAATTCAAGATGCGGTGCCGATTTCAAGCAATCCCAAGGTGTTGCTCGGTGCCAATTCACGTTCGGCCCGCAAGATACCCCGCCAATAATCTCGCAGCCGCTGACCGAAATCATGACGGCAGCGTGGATATTCGGCATCCGGGAGCGTCAGCATCGGTGTTTGATGAATGTGACAAGTCCTGTATGCGGCGACCAACCATTCTAACCTTCCGTGACGGGCCAATGGCCCGCCACGTTGATCATCCTCGCACAGACACCGAGGGCAGACACGAAGTTCGCGCCGCACCAAGGTTTTTGAGGTAAGGTACTGTCCGTTCACCCTGTAGCCAGGATGCTCCTTCCGGATCACCGACCGCGCGGCTAGATCATCTGCATCCAACCCGGCCAGATCGGCGAGACGGCGAATTTCGCCGGTCTCGCCATTGGCTGCATCCCGCCAGGACACCCCCATGCCGGCACAGAAGTCCTGAACAAAACTGGCCCCGTTGCGGAGCGCCAAACGTGAAACAATCGATAGGGTGGTTTCGCCCTCGTGAGGCGAAACCGTCAGTTTCAATCGAGACATTGTCAGCGCCCCCGCCGCGGAGGGACATCCCCGAGACGCGTATCCTCGTTGCCTGGCAGGAGAAGTCTTGGATTCAATGCCGTGAAATCGCGCCGAATGAAGGGGTTGAGGTCGCCAGCACAGCCCGTTCGCCGCAAAAACTCAGCCCTGAAATGCTGGAGTTGCAACGTATTTTCTGACCTGCGCATGCAGATTTCGATCGCTCCGATGATCACTTCGATCAAGATACCGAATTCATGCGCGGCCGCGTGGATCAGCCGCGCGACGAAATCATCGTTCTCCACGCTTTCCGAGCTTTCAAGGCCTGCGGCCTGCCTGTATTGTTGAATAAGTTCACATACGTTCTTCCCGTCCTGGATATCGTCGATCTGACCGAAACTGATGGGTGTGAACCGACGCCCGAGTTGTGGATCAAGGTTTAGCAGGGTCTTCAGCGTGGGTAGACCGCTGAGCACGATGCTGACGGGCCAATGTCTGTTCTGCATGACGGATTTCAGTGTGTTCACGACCGCCAGCATTTCACGCTCGCTTTGGGACCCCATCAGATCCTGAGCCTCATCAAGGTGCAGGAACATGATCTGCAGCTCGCGCAGGTGGGATTGGACGAGTTCCCAGATAATGCCGGCCGTCCGGTCCCGCATCAGCGGATAACCCAAGCCGTTCAGGCAAGAAATACCGACACCCTTCAAGGTCGCTGGGGACGGTACCAAGAAGCTCGCGACGTCAGCCGTTTCTGTGTCATGGGACAGGAGCCGAAGGGTGTCATGGCCACGGAAAAAATGTGCGACTGCGGTCGATTTTCCTGATCCGCTGTTGCCAATCACGGCAACGCCACGGGCCTCAGGGTTCAAACCTTCGGCGAGCTCTGCCCGCCGCCGGTCCTCCAGAACGCTCATGGCCTCCTTGAGCTGAACGTAACAGCCTCGCGGAACAAAACGACTGCGCAGCCGCGCGAGTTCGCGGTGAATTTCGGGGCCAATCTGTGCGCGTATGTTCATGGTCAATCCTCCAATTTCCAAGTGGTTTCACGGCTTGGCGCCGCTGCCGGGGCAGGTTCGGGAGTTTCGTTTTGAGATTTAGAAGGAGCGGTATTCGCTACCGTCGAGCTGGGCGTGATCAGGCGTCCAAAAGGGACACCTTCAGCCGAGGCAGGCGGCTGGGTGGGGTGGTCAAAGAGGAGGCCACCACAGAGGTTTTTGTCGAGATATTCGAGGTGATCGGCAGAATATTCCGGATCAAGGAGACCTTCGCGCACGCGCGCCTCAGCGACGATAGCTTTAATCTTGTGGATGGCACGGTTGCGTTGCGGCAGCGTCGCTACCGCTTCTGCAGCATAAGTCGACCGAAGCTCCCGCATGACCTTGGTCCAATTCGCCAGTGTCATGCCCTCCAACTCTTCCCCGTTGAGGGCGGGGGCGACGAACCATTCCGATCCGATCTCGACTGATATTGCTCCGATGTTGCTCGGGTCGACCCGAAGTTTGACGGGCTTATCCTTGTTGTTCCGCCAGAACTGTACCAGTTCAGAGCAGGAGTAGTGATTCGAAAAGATTGCAACGCCTTCGCTTGATGGAACCCGTTGGTATTCGTATCCGAGCGCAACCCGACGAGTGTTCAAATCTGGTGGCTCCGTGACGTGGTACTTCTGAACGAGGTCGCGCCATCGGCTGGCCGGCGACTGCCCACCCGGGAGGCCACGGTGAGGTTGATTGTGGTAATGATCTACGACCCAGATCGTCAGGATGCGTGTCAGCTCTTCATCGGTGAGAATAGTGCGCGCCTCTGATGGATAATCACCACGCGCCTTCGGGTTCTCGAATACGCGGCCTGGAAGCCATGGCATGATCTGACGAGTCATCGTCCCGAACACCCGCTCAATTCGAGAGCGGAGTTCCGGGATTTTGACCGGCGGGAAGAGTGTCTTTGAACCCAGGGAGTTGACTGCCGTTATAAACATGTCGGCCGCAAACGCTGACCCCGTGTCGGCACAGATCAGGTGCGGGGTACCGAAAAAATCCCATGCTCCTTCTGCACCTGCGGCCCTTGCGGCCTCTGTTTTGTCTTCCAGAATCTGGCCGATGACGCGGCGGGCGGTATCAGCATTTGGTCGATCGCAGACCACCAAGGCGACAAAGCAGCGGGTGGCACAGTCAATTGCTGCATAAACCCATCGCCGACCAGAGGGCACGTCCTCTCGGATGTCCGCAGGCAACTCGTTCCAAATTCCCAATCTCTGGAACAAGGTGCGTATATCGGCCTTCCATTCGTCAATCTCCACCCTTTCCAGCGGAAAGAGGAGGTCAAGGCCGCCAGAAGACGCCGCAAAATCCATACGGGCCTGGTCGACACCTTGCCGGTAGATTGCGACTTCAAAAGGATCTAGAAGATCGATACGCCGCTCTATGGTGCGTTCGCTAGGCACGTGTAGGAGGCGCTGGCCGTGCTCGGCACGCCGTTCGTTTTCCTCCCGCAAAGCGTCGCATGTTTGACGGGCGACACTGCTCTTCGTTTCCTGCTCCAATGTGGCGTAGGTGCGGATGCTTTCGGAGATGAACTCTTCGGTTTCCTAGGAGAAACGCCGTCCTTCCCCTTTTCGCACCCTATAGCGCGGCACAAGGACAGAAGGATCGTAGTTGTTTTTGCGTAGCTTTCGGTACAGTTTTAAAAGGGTTTCGGGTGAATGGCTTTTCCTTTGTGGTGGCAGGGACCGGCCGCCCCGATTGGGGGCGTCACCGATGTTGCGGGTTTCTTCATTCGCGCGGAGCGCGCCAACGATTTTTTCCCAGTTTTCGTCGAGACTTTTTGGCGTCAATGTTACCGCACCGGCATCATGAAACGTCTTCAGGTTCATGCATTCCATGTAGGCGAAGATCGCGCTCGCGCGATCTTCCGGATGCGCTGATTGAAGAGCTTTCGTTCCCCGTGATAGAGTCGCTTTCATACGTTCTTTGGTTCTTGGCCCTGGAATGAAACGCCAGTTGTTACTGCGTCGGAGGAAGGAGATTTCCGCGCGGCTAAGCGTTTTTGTTGCGCTATCAGCGGAGTCTTCGGGTTCAAATACGCAGAGGGCATCTGTTTGGTGGACACAGCTATAGCGCGTCCCGTGGATGACGAAGGTATCATCTGGTTCATAGGGAAAAATCATGCTGCACCCTCCGCCATAACCAGTGTTTGCAGACCAATTTTGCCATGTGCGACCTGACGGAGGCGGCCCTCGATGATCGCTCGGAACGCGGCGCGAAACCCGCGACCCGCCAGATCGACCTGTTTGACGAGCATTTCCAGCGTTGTCGGTTCAGTTTGCTGGCTGATAACCGCTGCGAGCGCCTGATCTGCCTGCGCATCGGGTATCTTCTTGAACTCGTGGTACCGCTGCGCATTCAGCGCCTGTGCTCGCGTGAAATCTGCGTCGGACATCAGGATCATGCCATCAGCGTAGGACGCTGGCATACATGCTGCGACGTAGCTGAGTTCAATATCGAAATCGCGCCGCTTCACTTGATCAATCGGCTTCACTGCAACTGCAAAACGGGTGCCATCTGCGAGCTCGACCAGGTAATCTGGGGTGTGTTCATGATGGCTGCCATCTGGACGTCTGAAATGGATGGCCGGGGGCTGGTCCCAGACATCAATGACATCGCCACGAGAGATGATGAGCAGGATGCACATGAGCTCCAGCAGGCTCTCATAGACGACGATCTGCCGATGGCTGCCGAGGTACAGCACAGCGGAACCCCGGCAGCTACCGCGCGATTTCCACGAAATCGGGCGCGTGGCTCGGGATGGTTCGGGCAGGATGAACCCATTGCTATTCTGACTAGACATGGCAGCCCTCCTTTGTTGAGAGCAAAGCTTGGTCTAGAGAAGGCAAACTGATGTAGCCCGCCGCATAGGACATGCGCGTGAAGATGGTCATGGAAGACCCCTTTCAAATGACAAACGTTTCGGTTTGGCACGCCGACAGGAGCGCCAAACGCTTGACTTGATGATCGAAAAGGGGGTATCGAAGACTTAGACAGAGGGTGTCTTGGATACCCGGATGAAGGGCTTGGAGATTGCCGTCTCCAGGCTCTTTTTCGTTTGGGTTAGGTCATGCGTTCTCCTCCTTTAAGTAGCGGTCGGGCCATATCTCTTCCGGTCGACGCTCTAAGTGCCGGGCGATAGCGCTTTGCGCCAGGTGCGATTTGCATCGTCCCTGACTGACTGCGGTTACCAAGGCGGGAGATCGATCAATTTCGACGGCGATTTGGTTGAGGCTCACGCCTCGCGCTCTCAATTCCGCTCGCAGCTGCTTGTGCAGCCCAATATCTAGTTTCATCTCGCGACCTCGACGCTTGATCTGGTGTTGCCCGAATCACCTCTTGATCGCCGAATCGCCGATCGAACTCAATAAAAAAAGTTTAGCTGAACCAATAGGTTAAGCTAACAGGGGACTGTTAGTCAGCGTCACATTCCCCTGTTAGATGTCTGTGACGAAGTCTCACAGGCGGGTGTGACGACAGCATTTATTGTTGTTTTGCAGGACATTATCCGTGCACTAACCAATGCCGCGCGTCTGTGTGCCGGCTCAAGGAGGGCACCGGCAGGGTGCCTCGCGCTCAAATTTGTGCCAATTTCCGGGTTTGGATGTCTGAAAAAAAACCAGCTTTCTTGCCTCTAGGTCACGCTCTATTATTTGGATGCGGGCATTCCGCAGGAGGGCAACATGGCAAACTGCTGACCTCCACTTTGGTCACGAGCGCATCATCGAATTTTGTAAGCGTCCGTTCCGTTCGGTATCTGAGATGAACGCCGCGATCATCGCGAATTTTCAAGCCTGTGTCAGCCACGACGATGACCTGTGGATCCTCGGCGACTTCGCATTTGGGCGGGCAGATGATGCAGCGCGGTTTGAGGGCTGGTTTCACAGTTTACCTGGCCGAAAGCACCTCATCATCGGAAATCACGATGATGAGGCGGCGATATCGCTGCCTTGGCATAGCGTCGAATACATGGCCGAGCTTCAGGATGGGGATCAGGGCCTGGTGCTTTGTCATTATCCCATGATCACATGGAATGGAGCTCGTCGAGGCGCATTGCAGCTCTTCGGTTATGTGCATGACCAGTGGCCGGGATCACGGAACAGCGTCAATGTCGGTGTTGACCAGTGGGGCTTTAGGCCCGTGCAAATTCAGGAGATTGCGCAGCGTGCCACAAAACTACCGGTGAACAAGCATTGGACTGATGTCGAGCATGGGAATGAGCTGGTGTAATACTGATGCTCAGATGCTCTGGCGGGACCGCCATAAGGAGACGTTGACCTCTGCGTCTCAATACGGAGATCTTGTTCGGCGGAAGACTGGACGATCCACAAAGTTCGAGCAGGATCTAGGGGCTGTTGACGTTCATCTGAGTTGACTGATTGATGCGGCCAGTGAAATGAACGCCTTGAAGCTCTGGTCGGTTTTGCACGAGCGCATGGCGATGCCTCTGTTTTCCTTGAGCTTTCCAAAATAGTTTTCGATCAGATGCCGCCATTTGTAGGTTTCCTTGTCGAACTCGGCAGGAAAGCGGCGGTTGGATTTCGGCGGAATGACCGGTGCAATGCTCCGTTCGGTCAGCGCAGTTCGGAGCCAATCGGCATCAAAGGCGCGATCCGCGAGCAGGTGATCTGCGGCGAGCTTGTCGATCAGCTCCGGCACGCCGCGCAGGTCATGCGCTTGCCCCGGCAACAGGCGGAAATCGACAAGGTTGCCAAGCGCGTCGGTCAGGGCAACGATTTTCGTCGTCATGCCGCCGCGCGAGCGCCCTATGGCCTGGCTCTGTGTCCCCCTTTTGCGCCCTGGCCGGAACGGTGGACCTTGACGATGGAACCGTCGATCATCGCGTATTCGAAGTCGGCGTCCTCAGCCAAGGTTCTGAACATGCTGTAGAAAGCGTCAGCTTTCACCCATCGCCGGAAGCGTTTGAAGACAGAATTCCACTTCCCGAATTCGACGGGCAGTTCCCGCCATTGCGCTCCGGTTCGCACAATCCACAACACAGCCTCCATGAACAGGCGTGGATCGCGTCCGGTTTGGCCGGGATCTGTGGCCTTGCCAAGACAGAAAGGTTCGATGATTGCCCATTGGGCGTCGGTCAAGACATGACCGGTCAAGGCTGCTCTCCTCTGTTTGCAACCTTGAAGCAGAACTCACAGAATTTGGGAATCCTGAACGTCAACAAGCCCTAGCTTATTTGACGAAGGTCACATATTTCGATTCCACCTGCGCCGAAGCCGAAAGAGTAATTGTATGACAACATTTTACGTAACTCTCCTCCCACCCCAATCCGAAGGTGATTGGTCCCACGGCATTCAATTCACTTGGGAGGAGGCTGCGCGAATAGTCTTCTCCCACCGAGGAAGATCTCATCCAATTTCATGGGATGACTCTTGCATGGAGATCGACATGAAAGGTCGAGCGACTTGGGTTGTGCAAAGAGGGAACGGCACAGAAAAGCGCTGGCCAATATGCAGAGAACATATGAACCAAGTACTCACCAAGGCAATGGACGAGAACCCTCCTAGGGATCTGGGTATTTGTGAGGATGAGCCGGATTAGTATCGGACAGAAAATCCCTGATATTATAGCGAAGGCGGTCTACGCGTGGCTAAGACTTCGTACGACCCACACCGCTGTCTCTACACCAGTCGACCCGCCCTTGCCGGATCCAGAAATGACACCGGCACTCATTCGTTTGCCGAACCGAAGGTGAGATCGTCGGGCGCTTCAACCAGTCTAACATAGCCGTCCACCTAGGCCTCCGTTTCTTGCTGAGGGACAACTTGATGGTCTCACCGCACCCGCCGGGGCAGTGGAAGCAGGCCCATTTGTCGACGCCATCACGCACGATGATCATCTCACCAGGAACGATCTGATCCGGCGCGGGGTGTGTGGGTGTTACCCTGGCAACCAGGTCACTTCGTGGAATGAGGCGGAAGTGCTCGCAGCTCTTTCGCAAAATGTCGATCATCATGCCACTCACCCGATACGATCCAGGAACGGCTCGACGTCGCCGAGGCCCCAGTATTCCTCGCTACCACAGACCGGGCAGTCAGGCCGCGCCTGTGCCGCCTGCGAACGCTCGAAGCCCTTGTCGAGCTTGCGATAGCGTTGCCATGTCCATCCACCGCCGCCACGGAAGTCGACGAGACCGGCAAGAAGTTCGTTCACCGCCATGGTGGCCGCCTCGGAGGTGAAGGTCACCACGGCCGGTGCCGGATTGCCCGCGCCGCGCACGTAGGCCTCGGTCTTTTGCCGTTCAAATTCGGCGGGGTCCGATCGCTCGAGATCCTCCTCGCGGGCTCTGGCGCGATCGACTGTACCGCGGCAGCCGTGGCACGCCGACGTGGGAAACAGCACGCTGACCCGCGCAGCCATCTCGAGGAGGCCGGGCTCACCATCGTCACGGGGCATCAGGATCAGCCCGACATCGATGACCGGGATAAGGTAGAAATGCGCGATGCGGTTGAGGTAGAGACGCCCGGCGTGATCATCCGTGCATCCGAAGATGACGTCGCAGGATTTCAGCGCGTCACGGATATGGGGTGCATCCACCCAACCGTTCATCGACCGGATGTCGACGTCGAGACCCATCATCGTCACCTCGCGCGCCATGACATCGACCTTGGGCACCGCTTGGTCGGCATCTTTCCGCGTCGCGCCGTACAGGCGGTTCAGGTTGGAATGCTCGACCACGTCATCGTCGATGACCACGATGCGCCCCACGCCGAGGCGGGCAAGGAGCTGGACGACCGGGCTTCCGGTGCCGCCGCAGCCGACCACGGCAACGGAGAGCTGTTTAAGGAGTCCGTTGACCTCCGGCCCGAATGCCAGTGCCTGTCGGGCCAAGGTTTCCGACGGAGTCGGCACGTCGGCCGACTGGATCTCGAGCCGAGTGCCGATGACGGTCACACGATCACAGGGCAGGGGTGTCATGTCGTCTTCCCAGACCCGTGCCCGGTAGAGGTTGTCACCGACCTGCACGATGCTCACCAAGCGCGTCCCTTCGCCGTTCCGGTTCCGGGCCATGGTGAGGAGGTCGCGCTCGTTGCGATCGTCCTGGTCCGAGAAACCATCGAAGCCTCCCGGGTGACTATGAACGATCGCCGGCACTAGGCCTTCCTCCTTGGCCCGGCGACAGAGCTGAGCAAAGGAGTTGGTGTTCCAGGTGACATGCTTGTCGCTGGTATCGACGAGATCCTCCTGAGGGATCGCGATGACCTCATAGGAGGTGTAACGGGTCCGCGGCTCGAGGTCCCAGGGGTCCTGCCCGATCTCGCTTTTGCCGAGCAGCATGTAGGCGGCGCCTTCGTGCCCCCGGGGGTGCGCGAGCAGCGCCTGCAGCTTGTCGCGGTGACGGGCATGAAGAGTGATGTCGGTGCGTTTCATGCCGCCACCTCCAGAGCCTCTTCGACCCGCTTCAGCATGGTCCAGATGCCGTCAGTGCCGGGACGCCACTGGTTGTTGTGGCGAGACCAGCGCTGCCAATTCTGGCCAGCATGAGTCTCCCGCACCTGCGTGCAGCGGGGCTCACGCTGGTCGGCAAGGAGCTGGAGATGCGGCACGGCGTAGAACATGTCGGGCGCGACTTCGGGATACGAGGGCGGCAGCAGGATCAGGATATCCGCCTGGGCGACCTGATACTTGCCTTCCGGCAGCGTGATTCCGGTGAGGATCACGCCCTTCTTTCCGCCTTCGATGACCTCGCGAACGGTGATGTCCCGCCCCTCGAGGTAGCGGCGATCCTGACGGGGGAGGAGGCTCATGCCGCCCCCCCTTCCGTGGTCTGGGGCACGCCGGTGAAGAAGTGCTCCAGACCCGCATCCGCGAGGCAAATCAGATCGGTGTCGCCGACCAGGATGTCATCCTTGCCGGGGATCACCTGCCAGACGGCGAACTTGGCGGGATCGACCCCGGCCAGCTTCTTGAGCACGCGCCCGCTGATGACCCTGTGGCCCCACTCGAGGCGTTTGCCATCAATGTCGAAGCGGAAGGATTCCGCGCTCGGGAAGACTAGGAAGCGCTCGACCTGGCCGGGGCGCAGATCCGTGGTTTCCTCGAGGCGAAGTTCCTCGAGTTCACCGTTGCGCAGCACCTGGAACACGAGGTGTTCCTCGGCCTTGCGGAAGCCGGCCCCCTCGATGATCTGGCGGCCGGTGGGCGTCGGATCATTGATGACGGCGTCGGTGAACTTCAGGTCGTGGTCGCCGACCTTGACCATGTAGGGTCCGTGGTCGCGGGGCTTGCGGCCGGCCTTCAGGGCGGCCTGGAGATCTTCGGTTTCGATCGGTTCGGTGGACATGGCAGCAAATCCTTTTCTTGTCTGCTCGACGCCCGCAGCAGGCGCCATCAATGGTGTATGCGCGGCACAAGAGGGTTCGCGTTCGTAGCCTTAATATTTTTTTGAATTTTCTTGACTGCGATAGGTCGCTGCGTGCGCATATGTATATTAAGAGCAGCGAAGATGGCGATTGGCATGGCGAAAGACACACCCCAAGAGTTCCATACCCTCAAGGAATTCACTGACGAACTGGACCTTCTCTTCCGCGATGATGTCGCACTCAGAAAGCTGCTTCAGAAGGCGCGTAACTGGTGCATTCGGAACAACCGAGTCGGCGACGAGGAGGAGGTCCTTCAAGAGGCCGTCATGAGGGTGATGAAAAGCGAGATCACCGGGACACGCCAATGGCCCAAAGGTGTTGCGCTTATGGTCTTTCTGTCCGGCGTGATGCGGAGCATTGCATCGGAGCGGCCTAAGATCGGGTTTCGCAAGAACGCCGACAAAGACATGGAGGCCGCGAAGGACATCGCCTCGTCGTGCAACCAAGAAGGGCAGCTCTTCGAGAAAGAATTTATGGCCCGCTTCATGGCGCTCTTCGAGGGTGATGACGATTCACAGCTATACCTCCTGGCTCTGGAGGAAGGGCAATCGAAGTCCGAGATCATGACGGGCCTCGACTGGAATGAAAGGGAATACAACACGGTGGTGCAGCGGGTCAAAAGGACGCGCAACGCCCACCCGGAAATGAAAGAGATGCTCAATGGCGAAGGATAAGAAAACCTTTCAAGATCGCCTGGCGGAGGAAATCGACGAAGCTATCACGAACGCTTCAGACGAGGATATTCGAAAAGAGGCTGAAGAGGCCGGGGAAGATATAGCTGCTTTCGGTGAGCGCATGAGGGCTTGGCTGGAGACTGCGAAAGACGAGGTCGCCGAGATGACAATGAAGGAAGCCAAGGCTGCGGCTGAGCAGGATCGTGCGACGCGCGACCAGAATGTCATCTCCATGGATCAACGCAGGCCTGGGAACCAGTCTGGCAACTTTATGCCCGATACGGTGGCCGCGCGTCATGGAAAGAAGCTGTCGGAGAGAGACAGAAAAGGGATCGAGAAGGACTTGGAAAACCTGTTCGACGATGACGCTTGGCCTGACAAAAACGGCAATGATGAATGACTCATTCTCCGCGTCGTGCAGAGGAGATCCTTCAAGCATTGCGCCTGAAGCGACCGGAAGACATCAATCTTGAAGCCATTGCCTGGCTTCAAGGTGCCAAGGTCGCCTACCGAGAAATGGATGGGTGTGAAGCTTGCATCCATGGTCGAGCAGACATCGGTCGTGCGATCATCGCCATAAACGACGCGCACGGAAATATACGCCGTCAAAGGTTTTCGCTCGCGCATGAGCTGGGGCACTGGGAGTGGCACAGGGGTGAGCACTTGTTTTGCGCCAAAGAGGATATCGGGGGTAGCTCCGGGAGGGAACGGGGGCTGTCGCGGGAGAAAGGCGCGAACCGATTCGCCTCAGAACTGTTGATGCCGAAGTTCATGCTGAAGAACGCTCTAAGCGATTTCAAAAAGTTCGATATGCGCGCCGTGCGTCGTCTTTCGGACGCTTTTTCTGTTAGCAAGACAGCCATGGCATACCGCTTGGTAGATCTGGATTTCGAACCGAGCCTTCTGGCCTCTTACAGCCGTAACGGGCTAAACTGGTTCAAGCGCTCGAAAAGCGTCGGAGAACGGTGGTTCCTACGGCGCACGCTTGATCCACAGAGCAATGCCTATGATATCCTACACAAGGGGGCGCGGGACGATCTGGGGCTATCTCTTATCGAAGCGGATACTTGGTTTGATACTGAAGGTGCCGACCGATACGAGCTTGGCGAGCAATCATTCCGTATAGGTGATGACGAAGTTATGACCTTACTGGTTCTCAAAAGCGAATATATGATGGCTCGATGAGCCGCGTATGCCTATCTGTGCGGCTGGAAGTCTTGCGGACACTGTGAGTGATAAGAATCGTGAGGTACCTTCCCCTTACCAAGGCCTATTTCCTCTTGGAGGCAATCACGACTAAATCCGAGATCCGGAAAATCTGATGCTTCGTTAAGAAGCTGATGTCTTAGCGACCACCTAAATGGACCGCTCCTGCGCCCACAAAATGGCTATTCAGACTAGGGCAACGGAGCAGATCACTTCCTGTTCTGCCAAGTATTACTGATGTCATTCCCAAACTTGTTGCAACCATGCAAATCGTCATGGCGAGCGCACCGCTGTCCCGCCAAAGAAGGCTGGCGCTGTTCTCGTAGCAGCTTTCAAGAAATTCGGCATCAGCTACGAACTGAAGAGTTGTTCCAGCTGTCGCCGAACAGAGAGAAATCACGCTATCCGAATTTGCATCTCTCACAGGGGTCGGGTCTTGGACTAGCTTGAGGGCGTGCGAGGAAGGATCATAGACACCAACCGGGTCACTCTCCCCAACCGGAATGCAAAGTATCGACAAGACATGCAACCCGCCCGCTGACGGACTTGCTCGGCCAACCCATGGGACACCGAATCGCCCTGGGCCCCGACATCGTTCACGCATTACGTGAAAGAGGAGGTCTCCCAATTGCTGCTGGGGAACCCGTCCTGAGATTGCCGAGCGACGGGAGGACAGGACATCCGAAAAACCCACATCAGGAAGAAATCGCGGCTTCGGAAGCTCGAGGACGCCGTCGTCTGGAAAGCTAGCTCTCGTGGCGGCTTGGGGAGGCAGTATTGGGCGAGGTTCATCATCAATAGGCGACACCGTAGATTTCCTTGGTCACCTGATAATGTTTCACACATCCGCGACACTGGCCGCAGGCCAAATTCCCAGTGTGGCAAGAATGGGCCCATGCCAGAATCTCGCGCGGGACACCTGAATGACGCACCAGTTCGGCGGTCGTCATGGTAAGGGCTGGAGCCGAGATGCGGATGCCGCCCTCTTGCACAGCGGTCACCCTATCCATTGCGTCGTAGAACTCAGGACGTCCATCTGCGTGCGTGCCATCAGACGAGACCGATCCGGTCATCACCTCGGTTACGCCGAGAACTATTCCCCGAGCAGCGGCGAAGGTCACGAGCAACTGATTGCGGAATGGCCACCATTCCGGTACGGGTGCGACATCAAGGGCATCGTTTCCCGCCATGTCACCGGAACCAATGGCGCGGCAGTCGATCGCAATGATCTCATGCTGAATCCCGATTTCTTTTGCCACTTGGCTCGCCGCTGTAACTTCAGCCTCGGCTGCCCGTTGCCCGTAGTCAATCGTGATGGCAATCTCAGGGCGCTGCCAAAACGCGACGGCAATGGAGTCCATACCTCCGGACAGGAGAAGTGCTTTCATGGTTCGGCCCAGACCGTTTGATAAATCGCGGTCACCAAGTCTTCGTATACTCGGCAGCCAGAACCCAAGGGCATCTTGAGATCCTCTGGCCGCACATTCTGCGCCAATGCAATGACCGGAATTCCTTTCGCCACAGCATAGCCAATCTCGAAAATTGTCCCGGCGTCGCCTCCATTCAAAATCGCGAGCACAACGGAGCAATCGTCAAGTCCCGCGAGATCTTGTTTCGCGACCACATCACCCGGACCTACGCCTACATCGTGAAGTGGCGAAAAGACCTCAACTTCCATGTGCAAGAGCTGTTCGCGGACCTCTTCGACAATCCAACGCTCGGCCAAATTGAAGAACGGTGCAGCCAGATAGACTTTGCCGCTTCTCGGCTCGACCGCGTCTTTGACCACTTCGCGCAATGTATCTTCAGACACCAGTGGGAGAGAACGCGTGCCACAGTAATAGGACGTCGCTCTGGACGCGAGATCCGCGGCCTCCGCAGCAGGTTTCTCAAGCTTACCCCAGTAATAGGCAAAAGCTGCAGAGAACACATCTCCGGAACCAATCTTCCAGACATTCTCGCTTCGGAAAGATGGCACTGGCACAGGCGTCTCACCCCGAACGTGGACCATCGCACCGTGTCCTCCCATTTTCAGGACGACAACGTCAGCCTTCCATTCATCAAGGATGTATTCAACGATCTCGGAGGGTTCAGTACGCCCAGAGAGGCGGCGGCCTTCAAGCCTGTTCAAGATGACGGCCAGAGTCTCAGCGCTGGAACCGTTCTCGTGGTAGGGTCGAGGGTCGAATGCCGATTGCGGATCGTAGACAACCCGCCCCCCGGCAACTCGGGCACTCCCCTCAAGCATGCCAAAACGAAGCACGACGTCTCCTGCCACCTCAAAAGGGGGGTACTGAGGAATAGCGTCAGGTCGAGGCGTAATCCTTGGCGTACCGAGCGAATGCATATATTCGAACTCGACGCCTTCTTCGGCCTCCGGACCGATTGCATCTATCCCGAAGGCCGCAGACAGATTTTCAATTCCCGCTGAAAGTGATTTGGCGCGAACTGTATGAAGAGCAATTGTCTCGCCTGTATCAGCTAAAGCGACAGCTGCTCGGCCAGCTGACCCGAAGATGTCATCCCAATGCGGCTCGATGCAGCTTTCACGATATACACCACCTGCAATTGTAATCATGCTGGCCGGACCTGAAGTGTAATTGCGGCGCCGGACCGGCTTGCAACTTCAGCGACGTATTGGTGTCCGTTTTGAATGCAGTCCACAATTTGCATGTGACCGGTATGGGTCAACGCGCCGGCAACTCCGGCAGGCGCATGAACTTCCAATACTGGACGCGGACCACCTAAGTTCAAAACAACGTACAACACGTCTCCGACAGCAAGAGTCGAAACAACCGCTGGGCGGGGACTGTTCAGGGGCGCTTGCTGAAAAATGGCGCAAGGATCGGCTCCGCCGCCTCCGGCGCCACCACCCCCTCCGGCACCTGGTCGATTGGGGATCTTCGGCGGCGTGTAATCGTCACGCCCTCCACCACCACCTGACATGTTAGCCCTCCTAAATTCAAAGCACCGCGAACCACCTCAACCTAGGAGGGAGCGCGCCTCAGGAAAAGCGCTTAATCAACGGATTATTGAACTTACAGCGCCAGGCTGAGTTGAACTGGCTCGGCCTTCGGCGAGAAAGCTTCGGCCGAAGGGTCGGCGAGTCTTCGCAGGATTGCGGCAGGTATCTGACGCATGTTCATCCACATGACAGAATCCAAGATGGAAGCTTTGACAGAGATCGCTTCCGCAAAATCGAGGAATGCCTCTTCCAGCTCATGATAGTGGCGTTCGACAGACTTCCCTTCAGGGAATATCTGCAGCATTCTGCCCGCGCGCAGTATGTGGATGTCCAAAATCGAAACACAATCGCTGTCACGCCAATTTCGGACAATCCAAGAAGCCGTCTTTGGCCCTACTCCCGGTAGCGTTGTCAACGCATCTCGCAGCTCTCTATCAGGGGCCTCTCGGTCCAAACTTCGCAGCGCGCGCATCGATCCCGCAAGATAGGCTGATTTCTGTTTTGCGAACCGATAGCGAACAAACTTCCCATTAAGTTCAAGCGGGTCTGCAAGCAATTCGAGGACAGATTCCTCATTTAAAAGCCGATTTGGATCTTCAGTGTTCGCCACTCGTAGACGCTCGTACGCAGCTAGGCCGACTTCCGCGGGAATGCCGTAGCCACCTAGCAGACAAGCAATCAGTTCCTCTTCAAGGCTCCGACCGAGCTTGTAGTGCGCGGGTGCCTCGACCTCCCACATCCAAGCTTGTGCGGCCCAATAGGCGGGCGATCCGATTTCTTCGGCAAGCCCCCAAACCAAGCTGTTGATGTTCAGTTGCTGGTCAGCCGAGGGCAAATCACGGCCAACATAGCCAGCCTCTGACTTTGCATAGACGGTTTGGATTGACGAATGAGTGTTGCAATGCATAAAATGCATATATCCCGAATAATCCGTGAGGACAATGAGAGACCTGATATCAGAAGTGGAAAACTTGCGACAATCCAAGCGAATGAGCCAAGCCGAGGTCGCTCGTCAAATGGGTGTGTCGCAAGGGCAGTATAGTAAGGTGATTGCTCGTCGCGTCCCTTTGGCTGCCAAAATGACAGTCAGGATGAGATCCTGGTTGGAGCAACATGAATCAACCGTAGCCAGCATTGACCACGACATAATGGAAAAATGCATTGAGTTAATGCATTTATTGCGCGCTCGTCTTGAGGATGTAAAAGAGGCGGGCGAACGGTTTAATTAGCACAACGATGCCACCTACCTACGTACTTTGTGCGGCGAATGGCATGAACGAGTCCATCTTACCGGGCGAGCAGTGCAGGATTTCGCGGCCCACGAAGGGTTAAGTCCGACGCCGGAGCTAGGCACTGCGAGAGGCAAACTAGATTGCGATTGGTGATGCGGGAAGTGAAGGCACGACGTCCTTCGGCTTGGGCTCGAAAAACCTGCTTAAGCGTTGGATGACCGCAGCGCGGATCTTGAAATCGCCTAATGCGTCAAGAAGCGTTCGTGGGGCCAGCGCACCGTCTGTGAAGGCGGCTAAAAGGCCATCACGGACTTCGTCGGATAGGACCGCTGCGAGCTCGTCATACAGCCCATCCTCGCCAAAAATCGAACCAAACAACAGCGCAACGACGAGTGCGGACCGATCAGGGTTCACAAATAGCTTGCGGGCGAGCGCCAGGACAGCGGTCTTGTCGCCTGTCGCGCCGACCGCCAACGCCATGGACGTGACGACTGACGCCGCACGTCCGTGTCCGCGCAGAATGTGCGTTTCAAAACGTGCCGCGCGCGCGTCCGACCGATGCCCAGCTAGGAAAAGAGCCTCGGCTGCGACCTAGTGCAAACCGGGGCGCCCGAACTCGAGTGCCAAGTCCGCCAGCCGATCACGGCCTGCGACATCGCCCTGTTTGGCGACAGCTAGCAGCAGAGCGTCGCGCAGGCCGGAATCGCTGGTCACGGTGGCCTCCGCTACCAAAATGTCAATCGCGTCGGCGAAGAGCGGGGCTTGTTCGCCCAGCAACTGGGCTGCGGAGGAGGCAATCGGATAGCTCACCTCCTCCCCATAGAAGATATCGGCGCGTGTCCACTTATCCGCGACCAGACCTATAAGGGTCGGCTGATGGGTCGCTTCGGGCTTGGCTTTGAGGACTTCGACAAGCGCTTGGCGCACGCCGCTGCCCTTGTCGTGTGCCATTGCCAGAATGTGCGCGGGAAGCGGCGCGGTGAGGGGGGCAGAGATTGAGAGCAACGCGTCGCGGCGGACATCGGCGAACCGGTGCGTAAGCGCGCCCTGAACGATATCCGTGAGGCCCTCCCTGATCGCGATCGCAAGCGCGTTCGTGGCGCGCCCGATGTCCGCTAGTTCGTCACACTTCGTTGCAAGCAAGCTTTCAACATAGGTTCGAACCGGACGCCCCGCCGCTGCGAGCAGGCGCGCCCGCTCCAGCTCCAGATCCGGACTGGTGGTAACGTCGAGTATTTCGAGCTGCTCGATTTCGGTTGGCGACAGCGCATAGGAGCATTGTTCAAGCACCGCCCTCGCCAAAGGCTCATAAGGCCCGCAATGAGCCCGCGCGTTTTTTGCGAAGGTCGGAACTTCCGACTTCAGGTCGTAGCCGTTTGTTAGTTCGCGCAGATCGGTCATCGCCCGCAGGACGCCCTGAAGATTTTGGGCGGTAGCCATCCCTTTGATCCAGGACAGCCCAATTAATGGTGCCTGTATGATCATGGTCTTCAGAAGAGCATGGCGTGTGTCATCGGCTAGGTTGGGCGTCCTAAGATCGTCAACCAGGCGCGAGTTGAGATCAGCCGACCATTTCTCGCGCGCCAGATCCCAAAAGCGCGCATGGTGGCGGTGCCCGCGCGCAGCATCGGCGAGCCCCACAATTTCGCCCCGCTGCGGAGCAATACCTTTGGCGCCAACCACTTGAATCCAGCCCCAGACCAGTTCGGTAGCATGGCGATGTGCTATGATGGCATTCCAGCCAGACCGGCTACGCAACTCGGCGACGTAAAGGCAGATGAAAGTGTCAGCCGCATACCCGTCGTCCGCATGCATATCGGCGAGGTGCTCGGCGTAGCCCTCGCTGTGTTCACCATTGCGGATTTCGAGCCACACCGATTTATCGTCGTCGTCGCGCAGGCGGATGTTCACATCTATTGCGGCGTCGACCACCGCTTCAAACTTAGCGAAGTCGACCAATGCACTCCGACCAACCAAGCGGGCATTGAAATTGTGCCCAAAACTAACCATCCGCATTGCCGCATCAAGGAATGCCTCGGTCTGGGTACCGGCTACGGCGGCGATACGCTCAGCGAGGTCGTCTGGGAAGTGATCATTTGTTCGAATTAGGATTTCTCGTATGAATCTACCCGCGACTAGTCCCACATCGAGATCGGCCAGCATCCGAGCGGCATCCGATGCGCTAATGGGTGTTTCTTGCCAGTCCTGAAGCCACTCAAATTCAGTTCCTCGTGCGCTGACCCAACGCGCGAACAGAGCAGTCGTGTCAGAGGGGGAGCCAACGTCTGCCGCAAGCTTTAGGTCAGCTTCGAGGGTGTCGGAGGCTGTCAGCAATAGAGACCGAACATAGCAATCAAGCGCCGCTTGGACTGACCCTTATCCGGACGCGATCTTTCTTAGCACCCTGAACAAGGCGCGCCGCCGCCTCGCGGCCCCAGTCATCGCTGTCGACGCTAATCAGAATATCGACCATCGTACCAAGAAGGCGAGCCGCACGGCCAGGGTGACCCTTGACGATCCGCTCCAGCCCCGCTTCGACGCGCGGGTGATAGTAGCTAAGTACATGGTTCGGTTGACGCAGGTTACGTCCAGCGGCCATGAAACGGATCAGCGGGATGATCTTATCCTCTAGTTCCAGCTCGCTCTCGCCAATTGCGTCAGCGAGCTGGGGCACCACCTCCCATGACAGTCGCGGGAGCGCTTTTAGAAGACCCAGACTGCAATCGCAGGAAGCGTGTCATCGCGCGCCTGAATCTGATCTACGATTGTATTCTCAATCGCATCGATGTGCGCGCGATCGAGGCAGCGGTGAATGAAGCTCGGCATGGTCTCGTCAGACGCTCGCTCATCCGCTAGCCCGTCGAAGAATTTCTGCATCTCATAAGGGCTTTCGAGCCGCTTGAGGACTAGGTCACGGTGCGAATAGACTGAAGACTTCAAGTCTTCGGGCAGAAGCCGCAGCTGATTGTCGAAAAGCCGGAAGCGTTCGCTCTGTCCGTAGTGCCGCGTCTCCAGTGGAACAAACCATCGCCTTGAAAGCCGTTCACCGCTTTCCTTAAAGACATCGGACCTGGTGGTGACAATGAACTGTCGGTCAGCGTGTGCGTCGTTCAGCATGCGATCAAGGTCGCGGTTCCAGACGCCTTGCTCGGGATGGTACCTATACTTGCCCCAAGGGTCTTCAATCATAAAGACGACGCGGCCGGCCTCCCTCGAATTCCAGACCTGCTCAGGCCCGCCTGTCACACGGATTACTTTGAGCGCGCCATCCGGTGCCCTGCGTAGTTCGTCGAGTAGCACTTCGGCTGCCGTTGTCTTGCCGGTCCCCGAACTGCCACTGATGATCACTCCGTGCTGCGTCGCCAATTTTTGCTGCAGCTCATCCCAGTTCGTCGGCTTGACGAACATTCCAACCTCGGGCGCTGTAGTAAGGTAACCGCCGAAGGCGGTGATATTTTTTTCCAGGGCCTCGCGCGACCAGACGCTGGGACCGTTGCGCATATGTTCGAGCGCGACGGCCCGCAGGTCCTGAATGCACTCCGAGATGTGGGGCAGCGGCACCTTGCAGGTCGTTTGCAGAAGGTCACGGATCTGACCATCGAGCTTTGCCTCGTCGAGACCGTCGAGAACGGCGACGCGCCCGTCTAGGCCGGGCAGACGCGATCCGATGTCCTGCGGCAGTTTCGCGGGCCACGTGCCGCCTACCGAAGCCATTCGCAGATCACGGGCGACACCCTTGGTGGCGGCGCTGGTGACTAGGGGCTGTTGACGTTCATCTGAGTTGACTGATTGATGCGGCCAGTGAAATGAACGCCTTGAAGCTCTGGTCGGTTTTGCACGAGCGCATGGCGATGCCTCTGTTTTCCTTGAGCTTTCCAAAATAGTTTTCGATCAGATGCCGCCATTTGTAGGTTTCCTTGTCGAACTCGGCAGGAAAGCGGCGGTTGGATTTCGGCGGAATGACCGGTGCAATGCTCCGTTCGGTCAGCGCAGTTCGGAGCCAATCGGCATCGAAGGCGCGATCCGCGAGCAGGTGATCTGCGGCGAGCTTGTCGATCAGCTCCGGCACGCCGCGCAGGTCATGCGCTTGCCCCGGCAACAGGCGGAAATCGACAAGGTTGCCAAGCGCGTCGGTCAGGGCAACGATTTTCGTCGTCATGCCGCCGCGCGAGCGCCCTATGGCCTGGCTCTGTGTCCCCCTTTTGCGCCCTGGCCGGAACGGTGGACCTTGACGATGGAACCGTCGATCATCGCGTATTCGAAGTCGGCGTCCTCAGCCAAGGTTCTGAACATGCTGTAGAAAGCGTCAGCTTTCACCCATCGCCGGAAGCGTTTGAAGACAGAATTCCACTTCCCGAATTCGACGGGCAGTTCCCGCCATTGCGCTCCGGTTCGCACAATCCACAACACAGCCTCCATGAACAGGCGTGGATCGCGTCCGGTTTGGCCGGGATCTGTGGCCTTGCCAAGACAGAAAGGTTCGATGATTGCCCATTGGGCGTCGGTCAAGACATGACCGGTCAAGGCTGCTCTCCTCTGTTTGCAACCTTGAAGCAGAACTCACAGAATTTGGGAATCCTGAACGTCAACAAGCCCTAATTGGCGTGAACGGCACGCCATCAAAATCCATAACTGCCTCTGGTATACCAGCCGACGTATATCCTCCAAGTATCCATTGATTATTTACACCAACTTTGTTGCCAGAAGGAACAGAGAGATTCTTATAGTCATTTGGACGGATCTCCAGCGCGACAGTATTGCCGCTAGAGAGAGAGCCCGAATCTAAGCCTAGTCGACTTTCAACGACAGCTAGATTGCCGTCAGCTTCAGCCACCAACTTGTCAAACTCAGATTTCGGCATCACAAAACCGCCATTGGGGCCCGCAGTCCCATATTTCATAACGTCATCCGCAGAGGCAAACCTAACGGCACCATCATCAAATAGAGACAGGTGCGCGTCAATCTCAGCTTGAGACATGTAAGTCGAGGGATTGGGCCTTAGCCCCTTGGGGGTTTCAAGAAGCTCTTCGATCTGACTTTGACTCAACGCGGACCTTGTAGCTTCTAGAAAAGGCTCGCCATCATCTGAATGCTTAATTACGACTCTATATAGATCATCCCCTTTCCGCACTACATCTTGTTAAAAATAGAAAAATACTGCGGTCTTTTTCTCTGCGGCCACTTTGAGTTGCTTGAATAATTTTTGCAGTCCTGAGATCGCCATTGGGTGGTCACTCACCTCAACGTTTTCTAAGTATTTTATCAATCGGTTGATATTTTCGAGATCCGAGATGTTTTCATCTTCGTATTCATCAATCCAAAGATTGAAATTTACGTTGATCTTATCCCAAATTCCATCTCTCCAAAGCGCATCAAACTCCCCCTGACTCAGGACAACATCCGTTACGTCATTTTCAACGTCTTGCCCAAAGTACAGCGCTTTGTTCGCCTGTTCAGTCAATGGAACTGAAATTATCTTAGTTTTCATAGTTACTCCGCTAAGAAGTGTGTGGCCGCATTATACTCGCCAGGGCTTCTTCCGGATTGCGTACCATCAGGATTGATTTTGTTATTTGGGATAGTCCCATTAAGGTCATAATATGAGCTACTCCCCATCTCTTGGACATTATCTGGCGTAAATTAAGCTACTCTCTGCTCCTGCTGATCGGTTTGGGTTTTGTCATTTCTCAGCCAATAGACCACGGCAGGAGGCCTACCGCCAAGGGCTGAGTGTGGGCGTTGGTGATTGTAGAAAACGATCCACTTTCCGACCCCGGCCTTCGCTTCTGATCCGGTCTCCCAGGCATGCAGGTAGACGCACTCGTATTTCGCTGCGCGGTCCTTCGGTTCAGGCTCCGCCACAGCCGCTCGATGAAGATATTGTCGAGGGTGAGCTTGCGAACGCCCTTGCCATCCATCGAGAGGCGCCAAGCCAGCACCTTACGGGTATGCCAATCCATAATGGCGACCAGATACAGGAACCCTCGGCGCATGGGCAGATAGGGATAGGTCTTGTGCCCTTTTGCCGGCCTGCTGGTGTTGGGCTTTTGGCAGATCGGCATCAGCCCCATCAGGCGCATCAGCCGGCGTATCCGTTTCTCGTTCACCAAATGGCCGTCGTTACGCAGGTGCCAAGTCATCTGGCGGACACCGAAGAACGGCGTTTCTAGGTCCGCAGGACGCTCATCAATCCGCCGCATCAGGCCGAGGTTCTGCTCCGTCTCGCCCTTGGGCTCGTAGTAATAGGACGAACGCGCGATCGACAGCAACCTGCACTGCTGACCGATAGACAACGCCGAATTGGCCGGCTCAATCATATCGCGCCTCACTTGCCGGTCCATGGTTTGAGCTTTCTGGACAAAAAATCGTTGGCCACTGCCAGCTCCCCAATCTAGGCATGGAGTTCCTTCACCTGCTCTTCGTCGATCTCGGGGGCTTTCTTTCCGCCACGCTCGAACACGCCGGAAGCACCTTCAAGCAAGGCCCGCTTCCATTGATGGATCATCGTCGGATGCACACCGAACCGGCTTGCCAGCTCGGCCGCCGTCTCCTCACCCTTCAGCGCTTCAAGCGCCACCTTCGCCTTGAACTCAGGCGCGTGTTGTTTCCGTTTCGACATCATTCGACCATTGTCCTCGGACCAATGGCGGACAAGGTCTCACTCTCCTTCTCGTCGAAGATCAGCAGACTGCAAATCGTAGCTTACGTCACTGTCCGAATTTCGGGGGGAGCTCAGTTCGCCGTGAGGGATAGTTTGATTTGCGACTGCGGCAAACGCGCCATATAAGATTGCTTATTCCCATATCATGAATGGTTCCTCCAATGAGTAAAACATCTGTTTCCAAGGTTTCCCGTCGTGCTTTCGTAGCAGGGTCTGCGGCTCTGCTGACACAGCCTGTCTCTGCACAGACTCAAGGAACAACAGAGATCGAAGGCGATATTTCGACCATGGTTCGGCGGAATATCTCAAGCTTTCGGTCGCTGGATTGGCAGCCCTATTTCAGCTCATTGCAAAACGGGGCTATTCTTGTCGATACGACATCGCGTGCGCTGCATTTCTGGAGTGAAGATCAAAGCGTATACAAGCTCTACCCAACTTCCGTGCCCTTGACAGAAGATCTGACAAGACGCGGCAGGACATCAGTTATCCGCAAAGTCGAGGGGCCAAGCTGGTCTCCGACGCCCGCGATGAAGGTGCGCAACCCTGAATGGCCTGATTTTGTCGGTCCCGGCCCGAACAATCCGCTTGGTACCCATGCGCTATATTTGTCCTGGCAATATTATCGCATCCACGGCACCCACGATACGCGCAAGATCGGCCGTCGGTCTTCGAATGGCTGTATCGGGCTTTATAATGAACATATTGCCGAGCTGTTCGGACTTGCGAAGGTCGGAACACAAGTGTTGCTAATTTGACGACAAACTCAAAGAAAAAGGTCAACGCACTCAGGAACGATTGCGTTCTAAGTAGAATGGCTCATATAGCTATTGTGTAAATTAAACCTGCCCTCTTTCGTGGGGTTCAAGGAGGATTGACTATGAAAAAACTCGCTGCTGCTGCCGTTTTCGCTCTGGCTGGTACCGCTTCTT
Source organism: uncultured Celeribacter sp. (assembly GCF_963676475.1). Taxonomy (NCBI): domain Bacteria; kingdom Pseudomonadati; phylum Pseudomonadota; class Alphaproteobacteria; order Rhodobacterales; family Roseobacteraceae; genus Celeribacter; species uncultured Celeribacter sp. The sequence goes on from NZ_OY781106.1 coordinate 2,979,726, forward strand.
TCGCTGGTGGCTACTCTGAGCCGGTCATCGAAGCTCCGGTTGTTGTTGAAGAAACCTCTTCTTCTTCCGCTGGTGGCTACGTTGTGCCGCTTCTGATCCTGGCACTCGTTGCTGCTGCTGTTGCTGCTGACTAATCGTCGCAAGACAGTACAGATTTGAAAGGGCGGCTCCTACGAGCCGCCCTTTTCATTTGTCTCGAATTTGATGTGCTAACAGTGGGTTACACCCATCCCGCGAGATTTTTTCGAATCTGACCCAGAAGAGCTTCGATATGAAGCGGGTCATCGTTCAGGCAGGGAATGTAGAGAAATTCCTCGCCACCCGCGTGCTCAAAGCTTTCCTTGATCTCTTCGTTGATCTCCTCGAGCGTCTCGATGCAATCGGCGGAAAAGGCGGGCGCACAGACCGCGATGCTCTTGTTACCCTTCTCTGCCTGACGCGCGACCTCTTCGACGGTGTAGGGCTGAAGCCACTCTTCGGGACCGAATTTCGACTGGAACGTCGTCATGATTTGCGTGTCATCCCAGCCCAGCCGCTCTTTCAAAAGACGTGTCGTTTTTTGACATTGGCAATGATAGGGATCACCGCCCTCTTTAAGATAGCGCTCAGGCAGCCCGTGATAGGAGCAAATCAAGATATCCGGCTTCTTTTCCGCACTCGCATAAGCACGTTCAACGGACTGGGCGAGGGCATGGATATAGGTCGGATCGTCAAAATAGGGCGGAACTGTCCGGCTCGTGGGTTGCCAGTTTTCCTCCATGAGCGCGCGGAAGAATTGATCGTTCGCCGTCGCCGTTGTGGCGCCTGCGTATTGCGGATAGAGCGGGAAAAACAGGATTTTCGAACAGCCCTCGGACACGAGTTTCTCGACCTTCGATTTCGTCGACGGATTGCCGTAACGCATACAGAAATCGACCATGACACGATCCCCGAACTCGGCTTTCAGCCCGGCTTCGATAGCGGCCACCTGTTGTTTGGTGATGGTCATCAAAGGGCTTTCATCCGCCTCGGTGTTCCAGATCGAGCGATAGGCGGCGCCGGATTTCGACGGACGAAAGGTCAAAACGATGCCTTGCAGGATCGGTTGCCATTTCCATTTCGGATAGTCGATCACCCGTTTGTCGGACAAAAATTCGTTCAGATACCGCCGCATGGACCAGTAGTCCGTGTTGTCCGGCGTCCCGAGATTGGCGATCAAAACGCCGATTTTCTCGGTCGGAACTTTGGGGTGATCTTTCGGGGCGTGAACCGGACAGGTGGCATCCGGCGCAGTCATGTTCAGCCGGGTGGGCTTCATTTGTCCCATGGGGTCTCCTTTTTCTTTAGGCTTAGGATGGTGTCAGATCGGGGCAAGTCAACTGTCAGGCAGTTTGAATTCTTCGGTTTGGAGCGCGGCTGCCAGACTCATCTTTGCTGAGCCGGGCATCAGAGGTTTCGGCTGGCTGGCATCGGGCGCCCAACCGGTCAGAAACACCAGATCGAAGGTCGCGACCAGACGGCCCTCTTCGGCAAAGTGATCTCTGTAAAGCTGTTCGGCGTGATCGAACATGGCCTTGCCGCCAATGGATTTTCTGCGCGCAGTGAGCGCATTGCCTTCCCCCATGGCACGCAGGTCTGCCGCCAGACGGGCCAGTGACGCATAGCTCACCTTGCGCACGCTTTTGTCCGCCACAGGCAGCGCAAAAGAGGCGCGCTGCAACAGAGCGCCCAGATCGCGCAGTTCGCCCATCGGCAAGACGCGCGGCGAGAGCCCGTCCGCGATCATGCTTTCTGCCTGCCCAAGACAGGCGCGCAACTCGTTCAGAGTCTGATCCCCGAGGAAAGCGGCAATCATCAACCCATCGGGTTTCAGGGCGCGGTTGCATTGAATGAGCTGCCCGACCGGATCATTGGCCCAATGCAGGCTCATGGCGTGGATCACCAGATCATGCGTCCGTTCTTCCAGCGCCAGCACATCGTCATCGGGGACGATTGTCGCATCGGGGAACCACTTGGCCCAAATTTCGGGAAAACCGGTGACGATGGCGGGGGACGTAAACGATTTGTTAACCATGTCGAGCCGATCTTCGATCTCGAAACGGGCCTCGTCATGCAAAAAGAAATCTCCGCCCCTCCGCAAGGCGCGGCGGCGATTTCGGGCCAACTGGTCCCGATCGACCAAAGGGGCAGGCTGCGACATGGGATGTCCTGACAATGTCTTTGCGTTCAAAGCGCAATGTAGAAAGGTGAGCGGGAAATGCAAAGGCTGGCAAAGCTGATCTACCCGGCACAATGTCTCACCTGCGACGAAATGATCGAGGTGACGCGGGGTTTGTGCCCGACCTGTTGGTCGAATACGCCGTTTATCGTCGATCATCCCTGCGAGTCTTGCGGTCGTCCTTTGATCGGCGATGCGCTTGACGGCGATCTGTGTGACGATTGCCGCACACAGCCCAGGGCCTGGGATCGGGGTCGTGCTGCGATGCTTTATGCGGGCAATGCGCGCTCCATCGTGCTCAGGTTCAAACATGGCGACCGCACGGATCTGGCCTATTCCGCGGGTCAATGGCTTGCCAATGCGGCGGAGCCTCTGATCGCGCCCGACACAGTTGTGGCGCCGGTGCCCTTGCATTGGGTTCGCATCCTGAGGCGGCGGTACAATCAGGCGGCTTTGCTCGCCGCGCGTGTCGCGAAACTGCATGAGCGCCCCTATATCCCTGACCTTTTGAAACGCTCCAGCGCGACGCGCACGCTCGATGGCATGACCGCAGAACAAAGGCGCGACACTGTGGCGGGCGCCATTCAGATCACCGCAAAACGTGCCGACAAGATCAAAGGCAAACGGGTTTTGCTCATTGATGATGTGATGACGACGGGGGCGACATTGACCCAATGCGCCGAGGCTTGTCTTGCGGCAGGTGCAAAAGGCGTGGACGTCGCGGTTCTGGCACGCGTGGACAGGGACACCTAAATCCTTATAGTCGCTGCGAACATAAGGATTTTCCCATGCAACCTGTCACGCTCTACACGACCCCCATCTGCCCCTATTGCATCGCGGCCAAGCGCCTGCTCGATTCGAAAGGTGTCACTTACACCGATATCGACGTCATGCGCGATCCGTCAAAGCGTCAGGAGATGATGCACAAGGCGAATGGGGGCCACACCGTGCCGCAGATTTTCATCGGCGGCACCCATGTCGGGGGCTGCGATGAGTTGCATGCTCTGGAGCGCGCGGGGAAACTCGATCCTCTTTTGGCGGATTGAGGCATGACCAAAATCGGCCTCGTCACCCTGAATTCAAGCGACGATCCCCTCGCGAATCTGCCCGTCACATTGGACTATGTAAGTGCGGCGGCGGAGGCGGGGGCCGAGATCGTGATGACGCCGGAGGTCACGAATTGCGTGTCCTCATCGCGCGCGCATCAGATGGAGGTTCTCCATCATGAGGCCGACGATCCGACGCTGAAAGCGCTGCGTGAGATGGCACGTTTGCGCGGGATTTGGGTCTTGATCGGTTCGCTGGGGCTCAAAACTAATGACCCGGACGGGCGTTTTGCGAACCGCTCTTTCCTGATCGACCCGGAGGGAGAGATCAAAGCCCGCTATGACAAGATTCACATGTTCGACGTGGATGTCAGCGAGACGGAGCGCTATCGCGAATCCGATGGCTATCGCCCCGGCGAAAAGGCCGTTGTCGCCACGACGCCCATGGGCAAGATCGGCATGACGATCTGCTACGATCTGCGTTTTCCGCATCTGCATCGGACACTTGCCAAAGCCGGTGCTGAGATCATCACCCAGCCCGCCGCCTTTACCGCCGTCACCGGTGAGGCGCATTGGCATAGCCTGTTGCGGGCGCGGGCGATTGAGACGGGATGCTTTGTCCTGGCACCGGCGCAGACCGGGCATCACAAGGAAAAGCGCGATGTGAATCGTCGGACCTATGGGCATTCTCTGGCCGTATCGCCCTGGGGCGAAGTGATCTTTGATGGCGGAGTTGAGCCGGGTTGGGGTCTTGTCGAGATTGATTTGGACGAGGTCACCAAGGCCCGCAAGCGGATTCCTGCGCTCACGCATGATCGCGACTTCGAGGTCTCACATGACTGAGACTCCAAACCACGATGCCCTCTCTGTGGCGCTGTTTTCCGAAATTTTCATGGCCGATCAGCTGGCGCGAAACCGGCTGACCAAGGCCTTGCCCAAAGGCATGGAGATCAGCCATTTTTCCGTTCTCAATCATCTGGCGCGCGCGAATGACGAACGTTCCCCGGCGCAGCTGGCGCGTTCTTTTCATGTCACGCGCGGGGCGATGACCAACACGCTCAACAAATTGGAATGGGCGGGCCATGTGCACATTCGCCCCGATTGGGACGATGCGCGGCGTAAATTCGTCTCGATCTCGCCCTCGGGCCGTTCCGCGCGAGATGCGGCCTTGGCGGCGATCGCCCCGATCCTCTCTGAGATTGTCGAGGCGATTGGTGTGGAACGCGTCAAATCCGCCCTGCCGGTGCTGCGTGAAATGCGCATCCGGTTGGAGGACAAGAATTAAGCTGGATTAGACCCTATTCTGGCTTAATCGAGGCGGTGACGTAGTTCACGGAGAGGTCGCGCGCAGAGGTCGACCATGTCCACAGGATCGGGTTGAAGACGAAGCCTTTGCGATCCACCGGATTGAGGCCTGCTTTCGAGATCAGGTCGAACAATTCATCCGGCGTGATGAATTTCTTCCACTCATGCGTCCCGCGCGGTAGCCAGCGCATCACCACTTCGGCGCCAAAAATCGCCATGGCGTAGCTTTTCGGATTGCGGTTCAACGTCGAACAGATCATCAGCCCGCCGGGTTTCAAAAGCTGCTGGCAGGCGGTCAGATAGGCCAGAGGATCGGCGACATGTTCGACAACTTCCATATTGAGCACGACATCGAATTGCTCGCCCGCCTCGGCCAGCGCTTCGGCGGTGGTGTTGCGATAGTCAATCTCAAGGCCGGATTGTTCGGCATGGACCTGGGCCACGGGAATGTTGCGCTCTGCGGCATCCGCGCCGACCACGGTGGCGCCAAGGCGCGCCATCGGTTCGGACAAAAGCCCGCCACCACAGCCGATATCCAACAGGCGCAGCCCCTCAAAGGGTTTGTCGGAGGCCAGATCACGCCCGAATTCGGCGGCAATCTGGGTCACGATGTAATCCAGACGCACCGGGTTCATCATGTGCAGCGGCTTGAATTTCCCGGTCGGATCCCACCATTCGGCAGCCATCGCTTCGAATTTCGCGACCTCATGGGGGTCAATGGTGGTTTGCATGATCGCCTCCTTCATGTTCAAATCCGTCCGCCGGGACTATGACTTAGTCCGCTCTATATAGGATTTCCATGGACAAGGTCTCAGGCCAAAAGAGCGCATATTCGTATCTCTACCCCCAAATCGCGGTCTATGACCACCGCATGTTGGAGGTCGGGGATGGGCATCAATTATATGTCGAACAAAGCGGCAATCCAGCAGGGATCCCGGTGGTGGTCTTGCATGGCGGTCCGGGCGGCGGGTGCAGCCCCTATATGCGGCGCTATTTCGACCCGTCCAAATATCGCATCATCCTGTTCGATCAGCGTGGCTGTGGCAAATCCCGGCCCTTTGCTTCGGTTGAGGCCAATACGACCCAGCATCTTGTCGCGGATATCGAAAAAATCAGGCTCGAACTCGGCTTAGAGCGCTGGATTGTCTTTGGCGGAAGCTGGGGGGCGACCTTGGGGTTAGCCTACACACAGGCCCATCCCGAGCGCGTGTTGCATCTCGTATTGCGCGGCGTGTTCACGGCGCGTCAAAGCGAGCTGGATTGGTTTTATGCGGGCGGCGCGGGGCAGTTTTGGCCGGATCTCTGGGCCGAATTTCGCGATGCCATCCCGGCAGACGAGCGCGGAGACTTGATCGCGGCTTATCATCGGCGGTTGTTCAGCGGCGATCACAAGGAGGAGATCGTTTACGGGCGCATCTGGTCGCGCTGGGAAAATGCTTTGGCGTCGATTTCCACCGACGGTGTCGTGGGCGAGCCGGGGCCGGAATACGCCCGCACCTTTGCCAGGATCGAGAATCACTACTTTATCAATGGGGCGTTCTTCGATCACGACGGCCAGCTCATGACCAATATCGACCGCATGGCCAATGTGCCGGGCACCATTGTGCAGGGCCGCTTCGATATGATCTGTCCGCCTGCGACGGCCTATGAGCTGAACCGGATTTGGCCCATATCGCGGCTGATCATGGTGGGGCGCGCTGGGCATGCTTTGTCTGAGCCGGGGATCACGCAAGCCTTGGTCATGACGATGGACCGGCTCGGTGATCTGCTGGGCGATCTCTTAGGCTGAGACGCTATAGGGCTTGCGGATTTGCGATTGGGGGCGTATATGCCTCTCCAACAGCGGCGCTGTCGGGAGTTCCCGAAGCTCCACCGAGAAAGATCGACGGGCCGCGCGCCCGTTTTTTTGTGCCCTCATCAAAGGGCGCATGTACCAAAGTGAACCGTATCGAAAGAGGCCTCTCAATGTCGGATCTGATTGCAAAAACCGCGATCGACCGCCGGATGGCGGAAATCGTGGGCCCCGTCATCGAAGGCATGGGGTTCGAACTTGTGCGCGTGCGTCTGATGTCTTCGACCAAATCGAAGACGCTTCAGATCATGGCCGAACGCCCGACGGGCGGCATCGAAGTGGACGAATGTGCGGAGATTTCCACCGCCGTTTCTGCTATTCTCGACGTCGAAGACCCGATCGAAGATGAATATACGCTCGAAGTGTCGAGCCCCGGCATCGACCGTCCTCTGACGCGTTTGAAGGACTTCGACACGTTTGAGGGCCATGAGGTCAAGATCGAGACCACCGAGATGATCGACGGTCGTCGCCGCTTCAAAGGCCAGTTGGCCGGGGTCGAGGGCGACGATGTTCTGATCACCATCGAAGAAGGTGGCGAGGACGTGACCATCGGGCTGAATTTTGACTGGCTGTCGGACGCCAAGCTTGTGCTGACCGACGAGCTGATCCGCGAAATGCTGCGCCAACGGAAATCCGATGGGGCAATTGACGAGAACCAATTTGACGAAATCCAGACCGACGACGGGTCTTCAGAGGATTGAGAGAGGACTGAGTAATGGCAATCACCTCTGCAAACCAGCTTGAGCTGTTGCAAACCGCCGAGGCCGTGGCCCGCGAGAAAATGATCGACCCGAATCTCGTGGTCGAAGCGATGGAAGAATCCCTCGCCCGTGCCGCGAAGTCGCGCTACGGCGCCGAGATGGACATCCGCGTCTCCATCGACCGCAAGACGGGTCGCGCGACATTTACCCGTGTGCGCACCGTGGTCGAGGACGAAGAGCTTGAGAATTACCAAGCCGAGCTGACCGTGGAGCAAGCCAAACAATATATGGCCGACCCGCAGATCGGTGACGAGATCAAGGACGAGGTCCCGCCGGTGGAGCTTGGCCGGATCGCCGCGCAATCCGCGAAACAGGTCATCCTGCAAAAAGTGCGCGAAGCCGAGCGTGATCGCCAGTTCGACGAGTTCAAGGACCGCGTCGGCACGATCATCAACGGTGTTGTGAAACGCGAAGAATACGGCAATGTGATCGTCGACATCGGTCGTGGCGAAGGCATCCTGCGCCGCAACGAAAAGATCGGTCGCGAGGCCTATCGCCCCAATGACCGCATCCGTTGCTTCATCAAAGACGTGCGCCGTGAAGCGCGCGGGCCGCAGGTCTTCTTGTCCCGCACCGCACCGGAATTCATGGCCGAATTGTTCAAGATGGAAGTGCCGGAGATCTACGACGGCATCATCGAGATCAAAGCCGTGGCCCGTGATCCGGGCTCGCGCGCGAAGATCGCCGTGATTTCCTATGACGGCTCCATCGACCCGGTCGGCGCCTGTGTCGGTATGCGCGGCTCGCGTGTTCAGGCCGTGGTGAACGAGCTTCAGGGCGAGAAAATCGACATCATTCCGTGGAATGACGATCAACCGACCTTCCTCGTGAACGCGCTGCAACCGGCCGAAGTGACCAAAGTGGTGCTCGACGAGGATGCAGGCAAAATCGAGGTCGTGGTGCCGGACGAGCAACTGTCGCTCGCCATCGGTCGTCGCGGTCAAAACGTGCGTCTGGCCAGCCAACTGACCAGTCTCGACATCGACATCCTGACCGAAGCCGAAGAATCCGAGCGTCGCCAGAAAGAATTCGCGGCCCGCACACAGCTCTTCATGGATGCGCTCGATCTGGACGAATTCTTCGCCCAGCTTCTGGTCTCCGAAGGCTTCACCAACCTCGAAGAGGTGGCTTACGTCGAGGTCGACGAGCTTTTGGTCATCGACGGCGTGGACGAAGACACGGCAAACGAGCTGCAAGCCCGTGCTCGCGACGTGCTCGAAGAAGCCAATCGCAAGGCCATGGAACACGCCCGCGAGCTGGGTGTCGAGGACAGCCTTGTTGACTTTGAGGGTCTGACACCCCAGATGATTGAGGCACTGGCCGAGGACGGCGTGAAATCGCTCGAAGATTTCGCGACCTGCGCGGACTGGGAGCTGGCCGGTGGCTGGACCACGGTGAATGGCGAACGCATCAAGGACGACGGTGTCCTCGAAAAATTCGACGTTTCCCTCGAAGAGGCTCAGAACATGGTGATGACGGCGCGTATCCAGCTTGGCTGGGTCGACCCGTCCGACCTTGAAACCGAAGAAGAAGCTGCGGACGTGGACGCGGTGGAAGAAGGAAGCGAGACCTGATTTTCAGGCCTTGCCCAAAAGGTGATTGATGACCCGAGGCGGTATGGTGAAATCGAAAGATGAGACGGAGCGGCGCTGTATCGTGTCGCGGGAGGCTGAGCCCAAGCGCGGCCTCATCCGCTTCGTTGTCTCGCCCGACGGTCTCGTGGTCCCCGATCTGGCGGAAAAACTGCCGGGTCGCGGCATCTGGGTCAGCGCGGATCGTGCGGTTTTGGAAGAAGCAGTTAAGAAAAAACTGTTCGCCAAGGCCGCCCGCACGCAGGTGACGGTGCCCGATGATTTTGTAAACCTGATCGAGGCCGGCTTGGCCGATCGGGTGGTGCATCTGATTTCGCTCGCGCGCAAGGCGGGCGGAGCAGTATGTGGATTTGAGAAAGTGAAGAGCTGGTTGGCGGATGGGCACGCGAAAGTGCTTCTCCAGGCCTCCGATGGCTCGGAACGCGGAAAAGGCAAACTCTGGACACCCGAGGGGGGCCGTTGGTTCGGTCATCTGACGAGTTCCGAATTGGGTTTGGCTTTTGGCCGCGAAAGTGTGATACATGGCGCGCTCTCAGGTGGCGGACTCAGCAAACGTGTTGTAGAGGAAGCCAACCGCCTTATGGGCGTGCGCGAGACAATCGGTGGAGAGGGCTCCGCCGGGAAGGGTAAGACGACGAAATGAGCGATACAGACGGCAAAAAAACCCTCGGCCTTCGTGGTGGTTCCGGTTCGGTGAAGCAGAGCTTCTCCCACGGGCGCACGAAGAACGTGGTTGTGGAAACCAAACGCAAACGTGTTGTGGTGCCGAAGCCGGGTGCTTCGAAGTCGTCGGGCTCCGGAAACCCTGCGCTGGGCGATCCGTCCAAACGTCCGGCAGGCATTTCGGATGCGGAGATGGAGCGCCGGATGAAGGCGCTTGCTGCTGCGAAAGCGGCGGAGGCCGATGATGCGCAAAAGCGCGCTGAAGAAGAGAAAGCCCGCGAAGAAGAGCGCGAGCGCCGTCGTCGCGAGATCGAAGAAAAGGCCCGCGAAGAAGCGGAGCGCGAAGCCGCGCTGAAAGCCAAGGAAGAGGAAGAAGCGCGCGCCAAGAAAGAAGCCGAAGAGGCGAAAAAGCGCGAAGCTGAAGCTCGTAAGAAACCGGCTGCCGCTCCGGCGCCGAAGGCGGATGATCCGGCGGCCGCCCAAGCGGCCCTGCAAAAACAGCAGGATCGCGGTGGCCGTGCCCCGGCAGCGGCGCCCCGTGGCCGTGAGCGCGAAGACGACAACCGCAACAACCGCGGCAAAGGTGGCGACAATCGTCGCTCCGGCAAGCTGACCGTGAACCAGGCGCTGACCGGCGGCGAAGGCGGGCGTCAACGCTCGATGGCCGCAATGAAGCGCAAACAGGAACGCATGCGCCAAAAGGCCATGGGTGGCAACGACTCGCGTGAAAAGGTTGTACGTGACGTGCAGGTGCCGGAAACCATCGTGGTCTCCGAACTGGCGAACCGTATGGCCGAACGTGTGGCTGATGTGGTGAAATCGCTCATGAAGATGGGCATGATGGTCACGCAGAACCAATCCATTGACGCCGACACCGCCGAGCTGATCGTCGAGGAATTCGGCCACCGCATCCAGCGTGTGTCCGATGCTGACGTCGAGGATGTGATCTCGCAGGTCGTGGATGCGCCGGAAACGCTACAATCGCGTCCGCCGGTGATCACCATCATGGGCCACGTGGACCATGGTAAAACCTCGCTGCTCGATGCGATCCGCAACGCCAATGTGACCTCCGGCGAGGCTGGCGGGATCACACAGCACATCGGTGCCTATCAGGTGAAAACGGAATCCGGTGCGGTTCTGTCCTTCCTCGATACGCCCGGCCACGCCGCCTTTACCTCCATGCGTTCGCGCGGGGCTCAGGTGACGGACATCGTGGTGCTGGTTGTGGCCGCAGACGACTCTGTGATGCCGCAGACGATCGAAGCCATCAACCACGCGAAAGCGGCGGAAGTTCCGATCATCGTGGCGATCAACAAATGCGACAAACCGGACGCGGACCCGATGAAGGTGCGCACCGAGTTGCTGCAATACGAAGTGATCGTTGAGGAAATGTCCGGTGAGGTGCAGGACGTTGAAGTCTCTGCGAAAACCGGCAAGGGCCTTGATCAACTGCTCGAAGCCATCGCGCTTCAGGCCGAGATCCTTGAACTGAAAGCCAACCCGGATCGCGCCGCCGAAGGTGCCGTGATCGAGGCGCAGCTCGATGTGGGCCGTGGTCCGGTCGCGACCGTTCTGGTTCAAAAAGGCACGCTGAAACGTGGTGACATTTTTGTCGTGGGCGAGCAGTGGGGTAAGGTCCGCGCGCTCGTGAACGACAAAGGGGATCGCGTTGACGAAGCGGGTCCGTCGGTTCCGGTCGAGGTTCTGGGTCTCAACGGCACGCCGGAAGCCGGTGACGTGTTGAACGTTGTTGATACCGAAGCGCAGGCGCGTGAGATTGCCGAGTACCGCGAACAGGCGGCCAAGGACAAACGCGCCGCGGCCGGTGCTGCGACCACGCTGGATCAGCTTTTGGCGAAAGCCAAGGCGGACGAGAACGTCGCCGAGCTGCCGATTCTCGTGAAAGCGGACGTGCAGGGGTCTGCCGAAGCCATCGTTCAGGCGATGGAAAAAATCGGCAACGACGAGGTGCGCGTGCGCGTGCTGCACTACGGTGTGGGCGCGATCACGGAATCCGACATCGGCCTGGCCGAAGCCTCGGGTGCGCCTGTGATCGGCTTCAACGTCCGTGCGAACGCTCCGGCGCGGAACTCCGCGAACCAGAAAGGCGTCGAAATCCGCTATTATTCCGTGATCTACGACCTCGTGGATGACGTGAAAGCGGCGGCCTCCGGTCTGTTGTCTGCGGAAATTCGCGAGAACTTCATCGGTTATGCGGAAATTCGCGAAGTCTTCAAAGTGTCGGGTGTGGGCAAGGTTGCGGGCTGTCTCGTCACCGAAGGCGTGGCGCGCCGTTCCGCCGGTGTGCGCCTCCTGCGCGACGATGTTGTGATCCACGAAGGCACGCTGAAAACGCTCAAACGCTTCAAGGATGAAGTCAAAGAAGTGCTGTCCGGTCAGGAATGCGGTATGGCCTTTGAAAACTACGATGACATTCGCCCCGGCGATGTGATCGAGATTTTCGAACGTGAGGAAGTCGAGCGTAATCTCGACTGATCCACATCGGATCATCAAACAACAAAAAAGGCGGGCTATGGGCCCGCCTTTTTCGTGTGTAACAAACTGCTAATTCTGATCAGGCGGCTTTGGTGTAAGACACCGGCTTGCCGACAAAGGTCTTGTCGCCAACGCGCACCTGAATGTTTCCGTTCTGAGTTTCACCAACATAGTGGCCCTGAACGGAGATGTATTTCCCAAGAGCTATAGAACGCATCATTATTTTGGCCCCCAAAGCTAAATGACGTTAGCGTTAAACTATCTCAAAATGTGTTAAAAATCATTTACAAATTTAAGACAAATGGCGTTTTTAAGCACAAATGTTGTGCAAACAGGGGGTCCAAACAACAAAATGTTACGTTTCTGCTATGCAGAAACTCAAAGAAGGTCGCGAAGGATGGGAATCAGCGGAATATCGGCGGGGGGCATGGGATAATCGCGAAGATCGCGCGCCTTGACCCATTTCAACACCTGCCCTTCGCGAGGCGTCGGCACACCGTTCCATTTGCGACAGGCAAAGAGCGGCATCATGAGGTGGAAATCGTCATAGCTGTGAGACGCAAACGTCAGCGGGGCGAGGCAGGAGTTCCAAGTTTCGATCCCCAGCTCCTCATGCAATTCGCGCACCAAGGCGGCTTCCGGCGTCTCCCCAGGCTCAACTTTGCCTCCGGGAAACTCCCAGAGGCCGGCCATGGATTTGCCCTCGGGCCGCTGTGCCAAAAGCACGCGACCCTCGACGTCGATCAAGGCAACGGCAGAAACGAGCAGCAATTTCACGAGCGATAATCCGCGTTGATGGTGATATAACCGTGGGTCAAGTCACAGGACCAGACGGTCGCGGTGCCATTGTCGAGGCCCAGATCGACACGAATGACGATCTCGTCGTTCTTCATATAGGCGGCCCCGGCCTCTTCGGTATAGCTGGGTGACACCCAACCGTTTTCAGCCACAAGAATATCGCCAAACCAGATGGTGAGACGATCCCGTTCGGCACGCTCACCGGCTTTGCCCACGGCCATCACGATACGACCCCAGTTCGGATCTTCGCCAGCAACGGCGGTTTTTACCAGCGGCGAGTTCGCAATCGCCATGGCAACGCGGTGCGCCGGGCCGTTGGCATTGGCCCCGGTGACCTGAACTTCAATGAGCTTTGTCGCGCCTTCGCCATCACGGGCGATCTGGATCGCCAGGTCTTTCATCACGGCATGAAGCGCCTCGCGGAAGGCATGCACACGTGGATCGGCGAAGTCGGTGATCGGCTCCATGTCGGCCTTGCCGGTCGCACCGACGATCACCGTGTCGGAGGTCGAGGTATCGCCATCGACGGTCACACAGTTGAACGTCTTGGCATTATCGAGCCAGAGACATTGTTGCAGCACATCGCGAGAGATCGCGGCATCGGTGAAGATATAGCAAAGCATGGTCGCCATATCGGGCGCGATCATGCCGGAGCCTTTCGCGAACCCTGCGATCTTGATGGGCGTCCCATCGAGATCGGCACTCTGCGTCGCGCCCTTCGGGAAGGTGTCGGTGGTCATGATCGCGCGGGCGGCCATGTCCATGCTGTCGGGCGATAGAGCAGCGTTCAGATCGGCGATCTTCGCGGTGATCCGTTCCCATTTCAGAGGCTCGCCAATCACGCCCGTGGAGGCGGTGAAGACGCGCTTCTGGTCGATGCCCATTTCTTCGGCGACCGCTTCGGTGATCTTGGCGACCGAGTCAAAGCCGCTTTGCCCCGTAAAGGCGTTCGAGTTGCCGGAATTGACGAGGATCGCGGCCTTGCCCGGAAGATCGAGCGTGACCTTTTCCTGACAATCAATGACGGCTGCAGAGCGGGTGGTGGAGCGGGTAAAGACGCCGGCGATGGCAGAGCCCTCGCACAGTTCGGCAAGCATGACATCCGTGCGGCCCGAATAGCGCACGCCAGCCTCGAGGGCGGCGAAACGCACGCCGTCGATCACGGGCAGCTCGGGAAATCCGCCTTTCGGAGCAAGCGGGGAAACATGGGTGATTTTGGCCATCGTCGGCGTCCTTACAAAAGCGCGGGTCTTGGAGCGCGAAGTTATTGCAGCAGATCGTCCATCCGCAGAGCGGCAGGATCGATGCCTTCCATGAGCTCGACGTTACCATCGGTTTTCAGCGCTTCAAGAGCTTCCGTGATCGCGGCCTCTTCAATGTCGGCGGCAAGCTCGTCCTGCACCTCTTCGAGCGGCGGGACGGAGGCCAGGCGAGTTTCCATCAGCTTGATCACATGCCAGCCGAACTGGGTCTGAACCGGCTGAGACACGCTGCCTTCTTCCATGCCGACGACGGCTTCTTCAAAGGGCGCAACCATCATGCCGAGACCGAACCAGCCGAGATCACCACCATTCGGACCGGACGGACCAGTGGATTTTTCGCGCGCCAGCTCGGCGAAATCGGCGCCTTCATCGAGCGCTTTGACAAGCTCCATCGCCTCTTCTTCGGTGTCCACGAGGATATGCGCAGCGTGGTATTCGCGGCCCGGCTCGAATTCCGCGTATTTCGCGTCGTACGCGGCCTTGAGGCTTTCGTCGGTCACGGCATTGGCTGCAATGGTTTCCAGCTGATGACCCGCGATGAGTACGCGCTCTTCGTTGTCGAGTTGAAGTTTCAGACCTTCGGAAACGTCGCCAGCGGCTTGTTTCAGGAGTTCTTGCTGCACAATCTGGTTCACGATGCCTTCAAAAAGCTGTGCGTCGGGCAGGCTTTGGTACTGCGGCGGCAGGGCCTGACGCGCGGCAATGATGTGACCGAGGGTGATTTCCGAGCCATTTACAGTCGCAACGACGGTCGAGGAGGTCATATCCTGGGCAAAGACCGGTGCAGAAGTGGCAAGTGCGAGCGAAAGCAGCGCAGCCGTGGCGGAAAAACGGTATTTCATGGAGAAAATCCTTCCTGTCGGCGCCATTCCGGGGCGCGACGTTGACACTCAAGGTATGGCCCCTTACATCGCGATAGGTCACTGAAGAGGAGCCTTCACGCCCGTTTCTATGGGCAGAGCGGCAGCGGGGCAATCCCTCCTCTCACACGATCCTGTCAGGACGCATCGAGCGGAGAAAATATGCTGGGCATCGGTACACTCGCGAAAAAGGTTTTCGGGACCCCAAATGATCGCAAGATCAAGGCGACCCGACCTCTCGTGGCAAAGATCAACGCGCTGGAGCCAGAGTTCGAAAAACTCGATGACGCCGGGCTGATTGCAAAAACGGAAGAGTTCAGAAAACGCGTGGCCGAGGGCGAAAGCCTCGACGCGCTGTTGCCGGAAGCTTTCGCCAACTGTCGCGAAGCGGCGCGTCGTGCGCTTGGCCTGCGCGCGTTTGACACGCAGCTCATGGGCGGCATCTTCCTGCATCAGGGCAATATCGCCGAGATGAAAACCGGTGAGGGCAAAACGCTCGTCGCGACCTTTCCGTCCTATCTGAACGCCCTGACGGGGAAGGGCGTCCATGTGGTGACGGTCAACGAATATCTGGCCACCCGCGACGCCGAATGGATGGCGAAAGTCTTTGCAGCTTTGGGGATGACCTGTTCCTCGATCTATAGCCAACAGCCCGAGGACGAGAAACGCGCGGCCTATGCCTGTGACGTGACCTATGCGACGAACAACGAGTTGGGCTTTGATTACCTGCGCGACAATATGAAGTCTGAGCTGAAAGAGATGGTTCAGCGCGGGCATCATTTTGCCATCGTGGATGAGGTCGACTCGATCCTGATCGACGAGGCCCGGACGCCTTTGATCATTTCTGGTCCCTCCGATGACCGCTCTGAACTGTATCAAACTATCGACGCGTTGATTCCGCGTCTGACGGACGAACATTTTGAACTTGATGAGAAAACCCGTCAGGTGACCTTTACTGAAGAGGGCAACGAGTTCCTCGAACAAATCCTGCACGAGGCCGGGTTCCTGCCCGAGGGTCAGACGCTTTACGACCCGGAAAGCACCACCATTGTGCACCACGTCAATCAGGGTCTGCGCGCGCACAAGCTGTATCAGAACGGTGTGCATTATATCGTGCGGGACGGTGGCGTTGCTCTGATCGACGAATTCACCGGACGCATGATGGCCGGGCGTCGTCTTGCCGACGGTCTGCATCAGGCGATCGAGGCCAAGGAAGGCGTCGAGATCAAGCCCGAGAACATCACCATGGCCTCGGTGACGTTCCAGAACTATTTCCGCCTCTATGAAAAACTCTCCGGCATGACCGGCACGGCGGCCACTGAGGCCGAGGAATTCATGGAGATCTACAAACTCGGCGTGGTTGAAGTGCCCACCAACCGTCCGATCCAGCGTCTCGATGAACATGACCGGGTGTATCGCACCGAGGGCGACAAACTTGCGGCTGTCGTGGAATCGATCCGCGAGGCTCACGCCAAAGGTCAGCCGGTTCTCGTCGGCACCACCTCCATCGACAAGTCCGAAGAGCTGTCGCAATTGCTGACCAAAGAGGGCATTACCCACAACGTGCTGAACGCCAAACAGCACGAGATGGAGGCCCAGATCGTCGCGGATGCCGGCAAATACGGTGCTGTGACCATAGCGACCAACATGGCGGGCCGCGGCACGGACATCAAACTCGGCGGCAACGTCGAGATGAAGGTGATGGAGGCTATCGCTGCCGATCCCGACACCCACCCCGACGAAATTCGTGCCCGTATCGAGGCGCAACATGCCGAGGAAGAAAAGCGCGTTTTGGAGGCGGGCGGACTTTATGTTCTGGCCACGGAACGCCACGAAAGCCGCCGTATCGACAATCAGCTGCGCGGTCGCTCCGGTCGTCAGGGCGATCCGGGACGTTCCTTGTTCTTCCTGTCTCTCGAAGATGACCTGATGCGGATTTTCGGCTCGGAACGCCTCGACAAGATGCTGTCGTCTCTGGGCATGAAAGAGGGCGAGGCCATCGTTCACCCCTGGGTCAACAAATCGCTCGAAAAAGCGCAGGCGAAGGTCGAGGGCCGCAACTTCGACATCCGTAAACAGCTTTTGAAATTCGACGATGTGATGAACGATCAGCGTAAAGTGGTCTTTTCGCAACGCCGCGACATCATGGAATCCAAGAACGTCAACGAGATCGTCGAGGATATGCGCCATGAGGTGATCGAAGATGTCGTCGGAGAGGCCATTCCGCCGAAATCCTACCCGGATCAGTGGGATGTTGAGAAACTTCATGACGACTTGGCTGAAGCGCTGAACATGGATCTTCCGGTCAAGGACTGGGCGGACGAAGAGGGTGTCGACGATGAGGCGATCATCGAACGCATCTCTGAGGCTTCCGATCGTATGATGGCGGAGAAGGAAGAGTCCTTCGGCGCCGACCAGATGCGTCAGATCGAAAAGCAATTCCTGTTGAACACCATTGACGCGAAATGGCGTGAGCATCTTTTGACGCTCGAACATCTGCGTTCTGTCGTGGGCTTCCGCGGCTATGCGCAGCGCGATCCGCTCAACGAGTACAAAAACGAAAGCTTCCAGCTTTTTGAGAGCATGCTCGACAGCCTGCGCAGCGAAGTGACGCAGAAACTGTCCCGCGTGCGCCCGATGACCGAAGAAGAGCGCAATGCGATGTTGCAGCAACTTGCCGAACAACAGGCCGCCGCCGTCGCCGGTGCGCAACCGCAGCCCGTCGGGGAGCCCGAAGAGGGTCATCCGAACGCGGTTCCGGGGTTCGATGAAAACGATCCGTCGACCTGGGGGAATCCGGGACGCAACGATCTTTGCCCCTGCGGGTCCGGCAAGAAATTCAAACATTGCCACGGCGCTGTTTGACCACAACAACGCGACCCGTGTTCGATCTTCGACACGGGTCGTTTGTTCTTCGCGGTTGAAACTCCGACGGCCACGTCGGACACTCCCGGAAATGTTTCATGTTCGTTGAGGGCGCTGAGCCATGTTGAAATCCCTGCGGTCACTCGCCGCAACGCTTTCGCTTCTGCTGTGTCCGACTTTGGCGATGGCTCAGGATGTGAACCTGCTGTCGCGTGATGGTTCTATCTCGATCAGTGGCAATTTCCTGAGCTTTGATGGTGAATTCTACCGCGTCGAGACCGATCTCGGCGTGCTCACGGTGGACAGCTCCGGCGTGCGCTGCGAAGGACCCGGATGCCCCGATCTCGACGGTTATTACGCGCAAATTCGTCTCTCGGGCGACACCAAGGGCACCCGCACCCTCTTGCCCGCGTTGATCACGGCCTTTGCGATCAGAAATGGCTATACTGTTGCGACGAGCGCGCTGAGTGAAACCCAGCGCTCGATGATCCTGACCGATGTTGAAAACGACATTACGGTCGGGGAATTCCTGCTCTCCGATACGTCAAGTGCCGAGGGCTTTGCCGATCTCGTATCCGAGAATACCGACATGGTGCTGTCGCTGCGCAAGGTCGCGCCGAAAGAGTTGGCACTGGCCTTTGAGGCGGGTGCCGGCGATCTGTCCGATCCGTTGCGCGCCCGTGTGGTCGCGCTCGACGGGCTTGTCCCGGTCGTTTCTCGCTCTAACATGCTGCACGGTGTGTCTGTGTCCGATTTGTCTGCGATTTACAGGGGGCAAGTGACCAATTGGCAAGAGATCGGTGGAGCGGATGCGCCAATCGTTGCTCATCTCATGCGGGACGATTTGCAGGATGGAAGCGAATTTCGACGGATGATCCTTGGACATGGGATCGAGCTTTCGGAAGATGCTGTGACACTTCACGACCGCTACGACAGTCTGGTCACGGCTATTGAACAGGATCCCTATGCTCTTGGTTTGGGACGCATGTCGGAGGGGGGAGCGGTTAAATCCTTGGGGCTGAGTGGAGCCTGTGGGTTCGAGGCGCGTGCGGCGGCCTCCGACATCAAGAGCGAGGATTACCCGCTGACCCGCCCTGTGTTTCTCTACACGCCCGCGCATCGTTTGCCGAAACTGGCGCGGGAGTTCCTGTCCTTCGTGGTGTCGCCTGCGGCGCAGATCGTGGTTGCGCGGACGGATTTCGTCGATCAGGGTGTGGATAAGCTGTCTTTCCGCGATCAGGGATGGCGGTTTGCCAATGCGATCAACCATGCGGGCGAGGAGATCACACTCGAAGATCTGCAATCCGTGACAGGCACCCTTCAGGGCGCCAAGCGCCTGACACTTGGGTTTCGATTTGAAGGCGGGTCCACGACGCTCGATGCGCAGTCGCGCTCGAACGTGCATCTTTTGGCAGAACTTTTGGAGGCGGGCGTTTATGACGGCCAGTCCCTGACCTTTGCCGGTTTCTCGGACGGTGAGGGGCGTGCCTCGATCAATGCGGCTCTGTCCAAGAGACGGGCCGAGGCGGTTTTGAAAGCGGTCAGACAAGCAATGGGCGAGGCGTTCGAAGTGGATCGTGTAACCCTACGCGCCGAAGGGTTCGGTGAGGCGATGCCTTTGGCCTGCGATGATGTCGAATGGGGGCGATCCCTCAATCGGCGTGTTGAGGTTTGGGTCAAGGATCAGAGATAACCCGACCCACGGAAACTCAGCTCCGTCGATTTTCCGATGATCAGATGATCGTGCAACTGGATATCCAAGGCTTCGGCGGCATCCCGGATTTGGTTCGTCATGCTGATGTCGGCGTCCGAGGGCGTCGGATCACCCGAGGGGTGATTGTGCACAAGGATCAACGCTGAGGCGTTCAGCTCCAGCGCGCGTTTTACGACCTCGCGCGGATAAACCGGCACGTGATCGACGGTGCCGCGCGCCTGTTCCTCATCCGCGATCAGGATGTTTTTACGGTCGAGATAGAGCACACGGAACTGTTCGGTTTCACGATGCGCCATGGTGGTGTGACAATAATCCAAAACCGCGTCCCAGCTCGAAATCACAGGCCGTTGCATCACGCGGGCGCGGGCGAGACGGTGGGCTGCCGCCTCGACGATTTTAAGGTCCTGTGCTGCGGCAATGTCCATCCCCTCGACTTCAAGCAAGCGCGCAATCGGAGCGGAGATGACACGGTTGTAGTCGCCGAAGGCCTCGATCAAAGCGGCGGCAATCGGTTTCACATCGGCACGGGGCAGGGCGCGGTAGAGCACGAGTTCCAATAGCTCATAATCCGGCATCGCCTGCGCACCGCCGTCGATGAAGCGGTCCTGCAAATGCTTGCGATGATTGCGCAGATAGCTTGGCGGGCGCGAGGGAAGGACGACCGGGCGGGCCTCGTCGAGATCGAAGAGCCAGTCGGGCATTTCCCGAAATGCGGAGGGGGTCGAGGGCGTGTTCATGGAATAATCCATGGCCCGATTCGCTGAAAAAGTAGTTAACGCAAATTAAAGTGTTTCGCATTAAATCTGCCTCACAGATTTAGTGTGAAGCACTCACAACGTTTATATGTTGCACAGCGTTTTTCCTTTTCTCTGCCTCAGATAAAATGAAAAACGCTTTAAGAGAGGGCGCCGAAGCGCCCTCTTACATCACTCAGGAATGTTTCATTCCATCCCAGAAGCTTTTGACTTTCTTGAAGAAAGACGAGCTTTCCGGGTTGTTGTTGTCTTCGCCCAGCTTGTCGAACTCCTGGAGGAGTTCCTTTTGCTTGGCTGTCAGGTTCACAGGTGTTTCTACCGCGAGCTCGATGAACATGTCGCCTTGACCGCCACCTCTGAGCGCCGGCATGCCTTTGGCGCGCAGGCGCATTTGGCGGCCGGATTGGCTCCCAGCGGGAATTTTCACACGGGAGCGGCCACCGTCAATGGTCGGCACTTCGATGTCGCCACCGAGCGCTGCCGTCGCCATGGAGACAGGCACGGAGCAATGCAGGTTCACACCTTCGCGTTCGAAAATCGCGTGGGGACGGACCTCGATGAAGATGTACAAATCTCCGGTCGGCCCACCGCGAAGACCCGCCTCACCTTCGCCCGCGAGGCGAATGCGTGTGCCGGTTTCGACGCCCGCGGGGATGTTGACGGAGAGCGATCGCTCTTTCTCAACACGACCCGCACCGTGACAATCGGGGCAGGGGTCCTTGATCGTTTGTCCGATGCCGTTACAGGCCGGGCAAGTGCGTTCGACCGTAAAGAACCCTTGCTGCGCGCGGACTTTTCCCATCCCGCCACAGGTTGGGCAGGTTTGCGGTTCGGCGCCGTTGGCAGCCCCCGTGCCACTACAGCTCGTGCAGGCCACGGAGGTGGGGACGTTGATGGTTTTCTGGGCACCCGTGTAGGCCTCTTCGAGGGTAACACGCATGTCGTAGCGCAAATCCGAGCCGCGCTGGGCCCGAGACCGGCCACCGCCACCGCGCTGGCCCCCCATGAAGTCGCCGAACAGGTCGTCGAAGACATCGGAGAAGGCCGAGGCAAAGTCGCCCTGACCCGCGCCGCCGCCAAAGCCACCACGACCACCGCCCATGCCACCCTGTTCGAAAGCAGCGTGACCGAAGCGGTCATAGGCGGCTTTCTTGTCGGCGTCCTTGAGCGTGTCATAGGCCTCGTTCACTTCCTTGAACTTGGCCTCCGCATCGGGGTTGTCCTTGTTGCGGTCGGGGTGAAACTCCATCGCTTTCTTGCGATAAGCTTTTTTGAGCTCCGCGGCATCCGCGCCTTTTTCGACGCCAAGCACTTCGTAATAATCGCGTTTTGCCATGGATCTTTTCCTTTAACAGAACCGCAAAATCGAACCGGCCCAAAGCGGGCCGGCTCACACGGTCCTTACATGCGCTTAGGAGCGCTTGTCGTCGTCAAGATCCTCGAAGTCGGCATCGACGATGTCGTCATCGACGGAGGACGGGCCTTCGTCCATATCGACGTCATCGGCCTGACCCGAAGAGGCTTGTTCGGCCTTGTAGATGGCCTCACCCAGTTTCATGGCCGCATCGGTCACGTTTTGGATGCCAGAGCGGATTTTGTCCGGGTCTTCGGTCTCCAACTGATCCTTGAGCGCGGCGATCGCAAGCTCGATGGCTTCGATCGTGGTCGGGTCGACCTTGTCGCTATGCTCTTCCATGGATTTCTCCGTGGAGTGGATGAGGCTCTCGGCCTGGTTCTTGGCTTCGACGAGATCCTTGCGGGCCTTATCGGCTTCGGCGTTCGCCTCGGCGTCCTTGACCATTTGCTCGATGTCCTCGTCGGAGAGACCACCAGAGGCTTGGATCGTGATTTTTTGCTCTTTGCCGGTGCCTTTGTCCTTCGCACCCACTTCGACGATACCGTCGGCGTTGATGTCGAAGGTCACTTCGATCTGCGGCATGCCGCGCGGTGCCGGCGGGATACCTTCGAGGTTGAACTGACCGAGCATCTTGTTGTCAGCAGCCATTTCGCGCTCGCCCTGGAAGACACGCAGCGTCACGGCGGACTGGTTGTCCTCAGCCGTCGAGAAGATCTGCGATTTCTTGGTCGGGATCGTCGTGTTGCGGTCGATCAGGCGGGTGAAGACGCCACCGAGCGTTTCGATGCCGATGGAGAGTGGGGTCACGTCGAGGAGCAGAACGTCTTTGACGTCGCCCTGCAGAACGCCGGCCTGAATGGCGGCACCCATGGCAACCACTTCGTCGGGGTTCACGCCTTTGTGGGCCTCTTTACCGAAGAATTTGGTTACTTCTTCGATGACTTTCGGCATACGGGTCATACCGCCAACGAGCACAACTTCGTCGATGTCGGAGGTAGAGAGACCTGCGTCTTTCAGGGCCGCTTTACACGGGTCCATCGAGCGTTTGATCAGATCGGACACGAGGCTTTCGAGCTTTGCACGGGTCAGTTTGACCACGAGGTGCAAAGGCGTGCCGGAGGACGGGTCCATGGAGATGAACGGCTGGTTGATCTCGGTCTGGGTCGAGGACGACAGTTCGATCTTAGCTTTCTCGGCGGCCTCTTTGAGGCGCTGGAGGGCCATTTTGTCTTTGGTCAGATCGACGCCATGCTCTTTTTTGAACTCATCCGCGAGGTAGTTCACAATGCGCATGTCGAAGTCTTCACCACCCAGGAAGGTGTCGCCGTTGGTGGCCTGCACTTCGAAGACGCCATCGCCGAGTTCAAGGATGGTCACGTCGAACGTACCGCCGCCAAGGTCATAGACCGCGATGGTTTTGGTTTCTTCTTTGTCGAGGCCATAGGCCAACGCAGCCGCGGTCGGCTCGTTGATGATCCGCAGCACTTCGAGACCGGCAATTTTGCCGGCGTCTTTGGTGGCCTGACGTTGAGCGTCGTTGAAGTAGGCCGGAACGGTGATCACCGCCTGGGTCACTTCTTCGCCGAGGTAGGACTCGGCGGTTTCTTTCATTTTGCCCAGGATGAAGGCGGAGATTTGCGAGGGCGAATATTTGTCGCCACGCACCTCGACCCACGCATCACCATTGCCACCGTCGACGATGGCGTAGGGCACGAGTTTCTTATCTTTTTCGACGGCTGCGTCGCCCATGCGACGGCCGATCAGGCGTTTCACGGCGAAAACCGTGTTCTCGGGGTTGGTCACAGCCTGACGTTTGGCTGCCTGACCCACGAGGCGTTCACTGTCGGTGAAACCGACGATGGAGGGCGTGGTACGCGCCCCTTCGGAGTTCTCGATCACACGCGGCTGCGATCCATCCATGATGGCAACGCAGGAGTTGGTGGTCCCGAGGTCGATACCGATGACTTTGGCCATGCTCAAAATCCTCTCTTAGGCGATGTTGTGACGTTGGACCCATTGCGGCGTCCGCCGTCGATCCCAATGTTACTGACCGACCTGAAATCCAGTTTGAAGTTCGGGCCGATCAAGGCTTCTGGGCGTATATAAGGACGGGTTTTGGCCCCTGCAAGTTGTGCAAGGGGGTCTAAGCGTGGAAAAATGGAGTCATTTCCGTAAGAAAACGTCAGAGGATGTTAAAAATGCAGAAATCCGTGCCGTTGGATTTGCGGGGGATGCAGGTGTTCAAAGGGCTTTTGACGCCCGAGGAACAGAAACACCTGGTCGAGGCGTTGCGGGATGTGGTGCGCGAGGCACCTTTGTTTCATCCCATGACTCCGTCCGGCAAACGAATGTCGGTGCGGATGACCTCTGCCGGAGGTTTTGGCTGGATCACGGATTCGAAGGGCTATCGCTACAGCCCGACGCATCCCGATGGGCAGCCGTGGCCCGAAATGCCACAGATTGTGTTGAAGGTCTGGTCGGAGGTGTCGGGGGCGTCACGTGAGCCGGAATCCTGCCTGATCAATTTCTATGACGCGGAAGCCAAAATGGGTCTGCATCAGGATCGCGACGAACAGGATTTTTCACAGCCCGTCGTGTCGATCTCTTTGGGGGACGACGCTTTGTTTCGTGTCGGCAACGAGACGCGGGGCGGCAAGACCGAAAGTCTGTGGCTCAGTTCCGGTGACGTCGTCGTGATGGGTGGGGCCTCTCGGCTTTTGTATCACGGTATCGACCGGGTGAAGCCCGGAAGCAGTAGCCTTTTGCCGAAAGGCGGGCGGATCAATGTCACGCTCAGGGTCGTGACCTGACGCTTACCGTGCACTCCAACTCAGCGATACGCGTTTGCGGGTGAAAAACTCTGCCAGAAGGCCGATGGTCAGGCACACGAGCGTGAAGATGATCGGATACATGATCGAGCTTTTGTGCGGGTTGTAATTCACGAAGGTAAAGCCGCGCGCCTGATCAATGGTGTGGAACAGGGGGTTCCATGTGAACATGGCAATCATCATGGCCGGGGTTTGATTGGCCACAAACATTTTCCCGGAGGTGAAAAGATTGGCCCGCATGTAGATCAGCTGAAGGATTTGAACAAGGCCGGGGGCCCAGGGTTTGGCGGCAAGAAATACCATTCCGATCGATGCCCCCGAAGCCCAGGCCAGAAGCAGCATCCCGAATGCGCCCGTAATATTCTGAAAATGAACGGTGCCCCAACCCAGCGAATAGACAAATAGGATCACGCTCACCGACAAAACCTGGATATACAATGAGCTCAGAGCCGCAGACGTGATGGCAATGGCGGTATTCATCGGCGCGTGTTGCATCATGGGCGAGGTTGCGCCCTCAGATCCCGCCACGGCTCCCAATGCTTTGTTATGTGTCAGGAAAAGGAAAATCCCGGACATGATGTAGAGAATGAAATCGCCACGAATCGCGGAGCCGCGCACCCCCATGATCGCGTACATGAAGCTGAAAACGGCTACGAGGATCAGGGATTGAGACACATTGATCAAAAGGCCGATAATCGGGCTGCCGTTCGTTTTACGCACATGGCGCACGGTGTTGACGAAAATCAATCTCAGGACCGTCAGAGCCGCCGATAGCCCACTTTGACTTCTGGTGTAATGAAACATGTGGGGTGTCCTGTCCTGAGAATATTGCCCGTCAGTGTGGAATTTCGGCGAGGGATTTCTTGCTGTTCCCTGTGAGCCATAGCATAAGGTCGTTGATGTTTTCTTTCAATGAAAACGCATCAATGTGGCGATTTAGGAGCGTAGTAATGGATTTTGATCAACTCATCCCGGTGATGCGGCGTCTTGCGATCGAGGCCGGGGAGAAGATCCTCGAGATCTACAATGCAGATGATTTCGAGGTGAAAACAAAGTCTGACGAAAGCCCGGTCACCGAAGCGGATGAGGCGGCGGATGCCCTGATCTCCGCTGGTCTGCGGGCCACGTTCCCGGATGTGACGCTGATTACCGAGGAACAAGCCGAGTCTCACGATCTGAAATCCGACACCTTCCTGATCGTGGACCCGCTGGACGGGACGAAGGAGTTCGTAAAACGACGCGGCGACTTCACCGTCAACATCGCCTATGTCGAAAAAGGCGTGCCGCTGCGTGGTGTGGTCTATGCGCCCGCGAAAGACCGCCTGTTCATCACCGATGCGTCCGGCCAATCCTATGAAGAACTCGGCCCCTTCGATGCCACCACTCCGGGCGAGATGAAGAAAATCTCCGTCTCCAAGCCCGACAATGACGCCCTGATGATCGTCGCTTCAAAATCCCACCGCGATCAGGCGACCGAGGATTATCTGGCCAAGTATAAGGCGAAAGACAGCAAATCGGCGGGGTCATCGCTGAAATTCTGTCTCGTGGCGACTGGCGAGGCCGACCTTTACCCGCGTGTCGGACGCACGATGGAATGGGATACTGCCGCAGGTCATGCCGTGCTTTTGGGGGCAGGCGGCGATGTCGTGCGTTTCGACGATCACACGCCGCTGACCTATGGCAAAGAAGATTACGCCAACCCGTTCTTTATCGCCTATGCGCCGGGCGTTGAGTTGAAAGACGCCTGAATGTCCGTTTTGATCGTTATTCCGGCCCGGTTCGCGTCGACGCGCTACCCCGGCAAGCCGCTTGTGGAGCTGACCGGCGCCACGGGTGAAAAAAAGTCTCTGATTCAGCGCAGCTGGGAGGCGGCTGTGTCTGCGGAGGGTGTGGATCGTGTGGTGGTGGCCACCGATGACGACCGGATTCGTGTTGCGTCGGAGGCTTTTGGGGCCGAGGTTGTCATGACCTCTGAGGCCTGCGCCAACGGGACCGAGCGCTGCGCCGAAGCGTTAGAGGCGCTGGGCGGTGGCTATGACATCGTCGTCAATCTTCAGGGCGATGCGCCTTTGACTCCCGCCTGGTTTGTCGAAGAGCTGGTTGCCGGTCTGCGCGCTCATCCGACAGCAGAGGTGGCGACACCGGTTCTGCGCTGTGACGGCCGGGCGCTCAACGGGTTTCTCGACGATCGCAAGGCGGGACGTGTTGGTGGTACGACGGCTGTCTTTGGATCGGATCACAAGGCGCTCTATTTCTCGAAAGAGGTGATTCCCTATACCTCGGAGAGCTATGCAGACACGGATGAGACCCCTGTGTTCCACCATGTCGGCGTCTATGCCTATCGTCCCTCCGCGTTGGGCGCCTATCCGAAATGGCCCATGGGGCCTCTGGAGCGCCTCGAAGGGTTGGAACAACTCAGATTTCTTGAACAGGAACGCCCTGTTCTTTGCGTTGAAGTCGAAGCTCGTGGGCGTCAGTTTTGGGAATTGAACAACCCCGAAGACGTTGATCGCATTGAAGCGATGTTGGCAGAAATGAGCTTTGCCTAAAGCAAATATTTTGACATTTTGCTTGCTTTTTATGCATAGTGATGGGCCAAAAATGCAGAGTTGTAAAACTGTGCCTTTCCTGTGTGAATAGAGACGCATGCTACTGACCTTTGGTGCTACTGTTTCTAAGGTTGGGGCACGCGTCAGAAATTAAATAGGCTCATGAGTGCGAGCCGAAGGAGTGAAGATGAAAAAAGTGACCAAAGCGATTTTTCCTGTGGCTGGTCTGGGCACGCGGTTTCTTCCCGCAACCAAATCCATCCCGAAAGAGATCATGACCTTGGTCGACCGCCCGCTGATCCAATATGCCATCGACGAAGCACGGGCGGCAGGCATCAAGGAATTCATCTTCGTGACCTCGCGCGGTAAAGGCGCGCTTGAGGACTACTTCGATCACTCGCCGGTTCTCGAACAAGAACTGCGCAAGAAGGGCAAGGACAAGCTTCTCGAAGTTCTGAAAACCACCAACATGGACAGCGGTGCCATCGCTTATATCCGCCAGCACAAGGCCCTGGGTCTTGGTCACGCCGTGTGGTGCGCGCGTCGCCTGCTCGATCCGAAAGAACCCTTTGCCGTGATCCTGCCGGATGACGTCATCGCGGCGGAAAAACCCTGTCTGCAACAGATGGTCGAAGCCTACGAAGACCTCGGTGGCAGCGGCTCGATGGTTGCCTCCATGGAAGTGTCGGCGGATAAAGTCTCCGCCTATGGTGTTCTCGATGTGAAAGAGGACATGGGCAGCACCGTGTCCGTCAAGGGCATGGTTGAAAAACCTGCGCCGGGGACCGAACCGTCGAACCTTGCCGTGATCGGTCGCTATATCCTCGACCCGGCCGTGATGAAGAACCTCAACCAGATGAAATCCGGCGCCGGTGGTGAAATTCAGCTCACCGATGCGATTGCGGATGAGATTGGCACGGAGCGTGGCGTCTATGGCTACCGTTTCGCGGGCCAGCGGTTCGATTGCGGGTCGAAAGCGGGCTTCCTTCAGGCGACGATTTCTTTCGGTCTGTCGCGTGACGATCTGCGCGATGAGCTTCAGGAATATCTGGATGAGCTGTCCGCAGTTCGTGCCGCCGCTCAGTAAGGGGCATTCATGACCAAATCTGTCATTGTGACCGGGGGTGCGGGCTATATCGGTTCGCACGCCTGTAAAGCCCTGCGCGCGGCAGGCTATGAACCCGTGACCTTCGACAATCTGTCCACGGGCTGGGAAGATGCGGTGAAATTCGGCCCGTTCGAGAAGGGCGATCTTTTGGATCGTGCCCGCCTCGATGAGGTTTTCGCCAAATACAATCCGGTCGCCGTGATGCATTTCGCCGCCTTCTCTCAGGTCGGCGAAAGCATGAAAGACCCCGGAAAATACTGGCGTAACAATGTCATCGGCTCTTTGACGCTGATCGAGGCGGCTGTGGCCGCTGGCTGCATGAACTTCGTGTTTTCCTCGACCTGCGCGACCTATGGCGATCAGGACAACGTGGTGCTCGATGAGGACTCGGTGCAATTGCCGATCAACTCCTATGGCGCCTCGAAACGCGCGATTGAAGACATCCTGGAGAACTTTGAACAGGGCTTCGGGCTGAACTCCGTGATCTTCCGCTATTTCAACGTGGCAGGTGGCGACCCAGACGCGGAAGTTGGCGAATTCCACCAGCCGGAAACCCATCTCATCCCGCTGATGCTCGACGCGATTGCGGGCAAACGCGACGCGCTGACGATTTTCGGTACGGATTATGCCACGCCCGACGGGACCTGTATCCGCGACTATGTGCATGTCTGCGATCTGGTCGATGCGCATGTTCTGGGCCTGAAATGGCTCGAAGAGGGCAAGGGCAGCCGGGTGTTCAACCTTGGGACCGGCAAGGGCTTTTCCGTGCGCGAGGTGATCGACCATTCGCGGGCCGTGACCAATATGGATGTGCCCTACGTCGAGGGCGACCGTCGTCCCGGCGATTGCACCAAACTGGTGTCTGGCTCCGAGCGTGCGATCACGGAATTGGGTTGGTCGCCGGATCGTTCCAACCTTGCCGAGATGATTGGTGACGCGTGGAAATGGCATCAAACCGGCCATTACGACAAGTGACATATGGGTATGACGGGGAGGGAGATTTGGCGACGGTACCGCCTGCGTCATAAGCGACGCTATCTCCTGATCCGTGCGCTGCGCCGCTTTCGGCGCGACCTTACGGTGCTGGTGGATCGGACGCAGGCCATTCGCTCCTCCGACATTCTCGGGTTCGCGACAGTCCGCAACGAAGCCCTGCGCCTTCCGCGTTTTCTCGATCATCATCGTCAAATGGGCGTGGCGCAGTTCCTGATTGTCGACAATGGCAGTACGGACGGCACTTTGGACTATCTGCGCGCACAGCCGGATGTGTCGCTGTGGTCCACGCAGAAAAGCTATCGCTCTGCCCGATTTGGCATGGACTGGATCAATGCGCTTTTGATGCGTTACGGGCATGGGCATTGGTGTTTGACGCTCGATGCCGATGAATGCCTGATCCTGCCGCATCATGACAGTCGCGACCTCAGGGATTTGACCGCGTGGCTCGATGCTCGGGGTGAACGCGCCTTTGCGGCGATGATGCTCGACCTCTATGCAACGGGACCGCTGGAGCAGGTGAGATATACCTCAGGGCAAGCTTTTGAGGAGGCTTTGTCGTTTTATGACGCCTTCAATTACACGTGGGAAAGAAGCCCGAAATACCGTGACATCCAGATACACGGCGGCCCGAGGGCGCGGGTTCTGTTTGCGGATCAACCGGAGCTCGCGCCGCATCTTCACAAAATCCCGCTCATTTTCTGGAATTGGCGCTATGCTTATGTCAGTTCGACACATGTGGCTTTGCCGGACAGTTTGAATCACGGCTTCGATGCGCGGCTCGACCTGCCGACAGGGGCATTGCTGCACAGTAAACTTCTTCCGGATCTGCAAGTGATGGCAGATTTGGTCGATGCGCGTTCCGAGTATCACCACGATCCCGCCCTTTACGACGGTTATTTCGAGCGCTTGCGTGAGAGTCCGGTTTTCGACTGGGCGGAGGCGCGTCGATACCGGGACTGGCGTGATCTTGAGGCGGACGGAATTTTGACGCGCGGTCAATGGATTTGATCCACTATCGCGGAGAGGCCACACCGTCTTTCAATTTATAGACGCGCACAGCGCGGTGTGGTCATTCTGATTGATTTTAAGATATTGTTTCGAAAACGGGTACGGTTTCTAAACTTTTTGCGTAGAAACTGAGAGATGAGCTTTGGAGTGACGCTGTTTGGGCAGGCTGCGTAAATATCGGGAATTGTACCGCCTGCGTTGGAGGCGCCGGCACCGCATTGCGCGCGCCTATCGCAAAGGGCGCGAGCTGACCTGTGTTCTCGACAATACGGCTGCCATCAAGGCGGATGACCTTTTGCTGGTTTGTACCCTGCGCAATGAACGCATCCGTTTGCCTTATTTTCTAAAATATTACAGGGATATGGGGGTCAGCCATTTCCTGTTTGTCGATAACGATAGTGATGACGGGTCTCGGGAATATCTTCTTGAACAAGAAGATGTTTCGATCTGGCACACTGCGGGAAGCTATCGAAAGTCGCTTTTTGGCGTGCACTGGATGAACTGGATCGCGCGTAAATATTGCCACGGGCATTGGACGCTGACCGTCGATGTGGACGAATTTTTCGTTTTTCCGTTCTGCGATACGCGCCCCATCCCGGCGTTGACCGACTGGCTCGACAATTCGGGTCTCAAAAGTTTTTCGGCGATGCTTGTCGATATGTACCCAAAGGGTCCGATTGATGCGCAACCTTACCGCGAAGGGCAAAACCCGATGGAAATCGCGGAATGGTTCGACAGCGGCAACTATATGATCTCGGTGAATCCCGTCTATTACAACCTATGGATTCAGGGCGGCCCGAGAGCGCGGGTGTTTTTCAATGAAGACCCTTCGCACGCTCCCTCTCTGAACAAAATCCCTTTGGTGAAATGGCACCGATCCTACGTCTATATGCACTCCACGCATATGCTTTTGCCGCGGGGATTGAATGCGGTTTACGATCAGGACGGTGGAGAAAAGGCCGCAGGCGCTTTGCTGCACACGAAGTTTCTCAACACCTTTGTCGAGAAGACCGAGGAAGAATTGCAGCGGCGTCAGCATTACGCCGGATCGCGCGAATATCTGGCCTATCACAACCGGATTCAGGACGACTCGGAGCTTTGGTGCAATTGGTCGGAGAAATACATCAACTGGCGTCAGCTTGAGATTCTGGGCCTCATGTCTAAGGGGAACTGGGCATGACGGTCGGTTTCGTGATGCTGGTCCATACCGCGCTGCACCGGGCCGAACAGGTGGCGCGGCACTGGGCGACCCGTGGCTGCCCGGTGGTGATCCATGTCGACCGCCGGGTGAAGAAAGAGGCCTATCAACCCTTCGTCGATAGCCTGTCCGATCTCGACAATGTGCTGTTTTCGAAACGCCATGCCTGTGACTGGGGCACGTGGTCATTGGTGGCCGCCTCTCAGGATGCCTCCGAGTTGATGCTGTCGCGGTTTCCCGAGGCGCGTCATGTCTATCTTGCCTCCGGTTCCTGCCTGCCTCTGAGGCCAGTGGAGGACCTGAAACATTATCTGGCGGCGCGGCCGATGACGAATTTCATCGAGAGCGTGACGACCGAGGATGTGCCCTGGACCGTTGGTGGGCTGGATTCGGAACGTTTCACCCTGCGTTTTCCGTTTTCTTGGAAAAAACAGAGGCGCCTGTTCGATCGCTATGTCAATTTGCAACGCAAACTGCGGTACAAACGCAAAATCCCCGACGGGCTTGTGCCGCATCTGGGCTCGCAATGGTGGTGCCTGACGCGTCAGACCCTCTCGGCTATTCTCGAAGACCCGGATCGCAAGACCTATGACGCCTATTTCAAACGTGTCTGGATTCCGGACGAGAGCTATTACCAAACTTTGGTGCGGCTCTATTCCAACAATATCGAAAGCCGCTCTCTGACGCTCTCGAAATTCGATTATCAGGGCAAACCGCATATTTTCTACGACGATCACCTGCAGCTTTTGCGGCGGTCCGATTGTTTCGTAGCGCGCAAAATGTGGCCCAAGGCGGAAAGACTTTACGCAACCTTCCTCAATCCCGACATCAATCCGATGAAAGGAACAGAGCCTAATCCGGGCAAAATCGACCGTATTTTCACCAAGGCGGTCGAGCGTCGGGTCATGGGCCGCGAAGGTCTTTATATGCAAAGCCGCCTGCCAGGGTACGGCAAGGGGCATGGCAAGACCAGCGCGCCCTATTCGATTTTCGAAGGCTTCTCCGATCTTTTCGAGGATTTCGACGAATGGCTGTCACTGGCCGTCGGTGCGCGTGTGCATGGCCATCTTTTCGCGCCTGAGAGGGTCGAATTCTCGGGCGGGCAAAAGGTGTTCTCGGGTGCGCTGTCGGATCAGGCGGCATTGCGGGATTATAACCCCTGCGGTTTCCTGACCTCGCTGATCTGGAACACGCGCGGGGAGCGGCAATGTTTCATGTTTGGCCCGCGTGACAACCAGGAGATCAACTGGCTGGTGGCAACCGATCCGAATGCGCAAATCTCGGTGATCTCCGGGGCCTGGGCCGTGACACTCTTTCGCTCGAACCTGAGCTTTTCCGAAATTCGCCGCGAGGCCGCGCGACTGCAAAAAATCGAATCACAGCACATCGACATCTTGCGTTCGCAACACGTCAAGGCACGGATCAGAATCTGGACCATGGCGGATTTCATCGAAAGTCAGATGGAGCCTCTGCAGGCCATTATAGATGAGATCGGCCCGCGCAATGTCCGTCGGCTGACCGAGGCGCCGCGGATGCGTGACCTCACGGGGTTTGGACAATTCCTGCAAAATCTGAAAAACCAAGGTATGAAACCTCATCTCATGGGCGATTTCCCCATGAACAATGAACCCGACACGCGTCCGCGCTCGAGCAAGCGTCCTTACTTGGTAAAATAACCCATGTCTCAGCCCTTCGACTATTTCGTGATTTTTGCAGAGATGCGGACCGGCTCCAATTTTCTGGAAGAAAATGTCAACGCCTATCCGGGGCTGAAATGTTGGGGCGAGGTGTTCAACCCCGCCTTCATCGGCAAATCGGACCAAAAAGAGATGCTGGGCATCACCATGCCGGAACGCGAGGCCGATCCGATAGCGCTTTTGAAAAAACTGCGCAAATCGACGGATGGGCTGGCAGGTTTTCGGTTTTTCCACGATCACGACCCGCGCATCCTGACCCATGTGCTTCAGGATCCGAAATGCGCCAAGATCATCCTGACGCGTAACCCGCTGGACAGCTACGTGTCGCGCAAGATTGCGGGGGTGACGGGGCAATGGCGGCTGGGCGATCTCAAGGATGCGAAATCCGCGAAGATCGCTTTTGAGAAACGCGAATTCCAAACCATGCTGGATGAGTTGAAGGAATTTCAGATTTTCCTCCAGCGTCAGCTCCAGATGACCGGTCAGACGGCGTTTTACATCAATTACGAGGACATTCAGGACGTCGATGTTGTGAACGGTTTGGCGCGCTTCCTCGGTGTCACCGCAGAGCGCAACAAGACCTCGCAAAAGACCAAGGTGCAGAACCCGTCACGCCTTGAGGACAAGGTTCTGAACTACGCGGAAATGGTGTCCGACCTGTCGAGCGTGGATCACTTCAACCTCTCGAACACCCCGAATTTCGAGCCGCGTCGCAAGCCCGCCGTGCCGACATACGTGGCGGCGGCGGAGGCGTCCTTGCTCTATATGCCGGTGCGCGGTGGGCCTGAGGCCGCGGTGGCCGAATGGATGTCTGCGCTGGACAAGGTTGACCCGGAGGCTTTGCAACGTGGGTTTTCGCAAAAGACCCTGCGTCAGTGGAAGCGCCAGCATAAAGGCCATCGCAGCTTTACGGTGATTTCCCATCCGGCGCAGCGGTTGCATCGAGTGTTCTGCGACTACATCTTGAACATCAGTGGCAAGACCTACGGTGAAATCCGCGAGACCCTGCGCAAGACCTACAAACTGCCCCTTCCTGTGACCGAGCCGACGGAGAGCTACACGCGCGACCAGCATCGCGAGGCGTTCCTGAAATTTGCGGGCTTTGTGCAGGGCAATCTGAATGGCCAGACCTCGGTGCGGGTCGATGGCACTTGGGCCTCGCAATCAGAGGTGATCAAAGGATTCGCCGATTTCTCCCTGCCGGACATTGTGATCCGGGAGGAGAGCCTTGCCGAAGACCTGTCGCATCTGGCCGCAAGCCTCGGGGTCAAACCTGCGCTCCTCACAGATGAGCCGGAGGATGCGCCCTATACACTCGCCGAGATTTACGACGCAGAGGTCGAAGAGGCCGTGAAGGCGGCCTATCAGCGCGATTACATGATGTTCGGATTTAAGCCCTGGGCCTGAATGTCAGGCGGCTTTGGTCGCCGGGCCTTCGGTCAGGATGGCATGCAGCGTGGCAGGCTCATTGTTCGCGCGCAGTTTGGCGCAGATGTCGCCATTGCGCATCGTGCGGGACACCAGAGCCAGTGCCTTGAGGTGATCGACCCCGGATTCGGCGGGTGCGAAGAGCGCGAAGATCAGATCAACCGGCTGGCGATCCACGGCATCGAAATCCATCGGGCTTTCAAGACGCAGGAAGGTGCCGACAACGCGATCCAGCCCTTCGATCCGGGCATGCGGCAAGGCGACGCCATGGCCCACACCGGTGGGACCAAGGCTTTCGCGTTCTTGAAGCGCATCGACAGTGTCGTTCAAAGTCAGACCATAGACGCTTGTCGCGATCTCGCCGAGATCCTGGAACAAACGTTTCTTGCTGGTCATTTTGCCCACGACCTTAACGGCCTGTGGATCCAAAATCTTTGAGATATCCATCTGAAAACTACCCGCCCCGACCCGTCGAGGCGGGCCGGTTTCATTATGTCGCGTTATTGGGGTCAATCCAGCCGATGTTCCCATCCGGGCGGCGGTAGACCACGTTTACACCAGTTTTCCCTTCCTTGTGGAACACAAGGACCGGAGCTCCGGCAAGTTCCATCTGCATCACAGCCTCACCCACCGTCAGCGTCGGAATCGACGCCTCCATTTCGGCGATGATCATCGGCTGCAAGCTGTCGGGTTCCTGATCCTCGTCATGCTCCGATGCGGCGAGGATATACTGGGAACCGCCGAAGAGTTCAACCGGCTCTGCGCGTTCCTTATGGTGATCTTTCAACCGGCGCTTGTAACGACGCAGCTGTTTGTCCATTTTCTCTGCGCAGGCATCGAAAGCGGCGTAAATCTCATGCGCGCGGGCGCTGGCCTGAGCCGTCAGACCGGTCGACAGGTGCACAACGGCCTCGCAAACATATTCTGCCCCACTTTTGGAGAACACGACATTCGCATCGGTCGGACGTTGCGCGTATTTTTCAAGCACGGAGCCGAGCTCGGTTTTGACATGCGTCTGAAGCGCTGCACCGATGTCGATTTGTTTGCCGCTGATTTGGTACCGCATAGATACCTCCTTCTTAATTTGACCTATGCCCGAACGCCTTTGGGCGTGTCTTTGAGGTCGTGGGTTTTTGTCGAAAGCGGGAATTCAATGCATGCGACGGAGACAAAACCGGCACGCTGTGTCGGGGTTTGGTCTGGCGCTCTTTGGCTCCATTGTGCCATGGCGCATCCTGTCATTCGTACGTCACACATTGGATACCTATAAGGCGTCAGAATGCGGTGAATTGTCAATCAAAACCCGTCTTCAAATGCGGAAATTGTCGCCAAGGTAAACGCGGCGCACGGTCTCATCGGCGACAATGTTTTCCTTGGTCCCGGACATCAGGACGTGACCGTCGTGAAGGATATAGGCGCGGTCGATAATTCCTAATGTTTCCTGCACGTTATGGTCTGTGATCAAGACGCCGATGCCGCGGGTTTTGAGATCGGAAACCAGTCCGCGGATTTCCGCCACAGCAATCGGATCGACGCCTGCGAAAGGCTCGTCGAGCAGCACGTAGGACGGGTCAGACGCGAGGCATCGCGCGATTTCGACTCGCCGGCGTTCCCCGCCGGACAGAGACAGGGCGGGCGCGCGGCGCAGGTGCGAAATTGAGAATTCGGACAGGAGGTCTTCGAGCTTTTCACGCCGCAAAAGCGGGTCGCTCTCAGAGACTTCGAGAATGGCGAGAATGTTGTCCTCGACGCAGAGGCCACGGAACACAGAGGCCTCTTGCGGCAGGTAGCCAACCCCCAACTTGGCGCGGCGATACATCGGCAAAAGCGTGATGTCTCGCCCGTCCACAAGTACCTCGCCGCCCTCGGGCATGACGAGGCCTGCGATGGAGTAAAAGCACGTGGTTTTACCGGAGCCATTGGG
Source organism: uncultured Celeribacter sp. (assembly GCF_963676475.1). Classification (NCBI taxonomy): domain Bacteria; kingdom Pseudomonadati; phylum Pseudomonadota; class Alphaproteobacteria; order Rhodobacterales; family Roseobacteraceae; genus Celeribacter; species uncultured Celeribacter sp. The sequence continues at coordinate 3,015,985 of NZ_OY781106.1, forward strand.
GCCAAGAAGGGCCACCACTTCGCCGCGCTCAAGATCGAGGGACACATCCCGGATCACAGTGCGTTTGCGATAACCTTTTCGCAGATTGCGGACTCTCAGCCCGGTGGTGTCGCTCATCACTCGCTTCCAGATTGCAGGATCGTTTTCACGCGACCGTCCATCCGCCCCGTGCCGGTGTCCAGATCAATCACTATCCGCTCGCCGGACAGCGCGCTGTTGGCCTGAGTCAAAAGCACATTTCCGGTGAGCACGACGGTGCCTGATTCGAGGTCGTATTCCGCGCGCTGGGCCTCGGCGGCTTCGCCTGCGTTGGTCATGGTCACACCGCCTGAGGCCAAAAGCCGGGCAATCGCACCGCCTTCGCTGGCGTAGATGACCTCGACGGTTTGCGCAGTCAGCCGCATCGGGCCTTGGCCGATGACGACATTGCCGGAAAACAGGGCTTTGCCAGTGCCCTGATCGACGCTGAGCTGGTCGGAGGTGACCTCGATCGGCAGGCTACTGTCGTGTTTGAGGCCGCCGAATGCGATCTGTGTGCCCTGCGCCGATGCGGGCTGGCTCAGGCCAAGCGTGAAGATCAGCGCAGTTGTCAGGGAAAGGGTTCGGATGATCGTCACGGGCAAAGTCCTCAAATGTCAGGGCTGATATACCAGCTTTACGCCGCCCTTGAAAACCAGAAGGTAGGCCTCTGTTTCGGCATCTTGTGAAATCACCATGGAGCCTGCGGTCAGATCGCCAGCCGGTCCGGTGGCATCGACGCTTCCAGGGCTTTCGATGTGCGAGACATCCAGCATGGTGGCGACCCGGTCCGATGTGATCGTGTAGCCGGTGGAGGTTTCGATCTCGACATGGCCGGAGAGCTCGGCGATCTGGCTGGGGCCGTCAATGACTCCATCATCGGCTTGGAGTGTCACGGAACTCTTGTTGGTCATGCGCAGTGCGCCACGGACCTTGTTGGAATTGATAACATCCTTTGTCGACAAGTCCGGGCGCACCAGATCGGCGGAGATTTCCAATTCCGAACCATCGCGGGTCACGGTCGCAAAAGATGGCCCCTCGACCCGTTGTTCGCGCGCCAGCGTTTCGATGTCGACATCGGCATAGGGAATCGACAGGCTGGTGTCGCGGTCGCGCGCAAACAAAAAGAGCGTGGCCAAAAGCACGAGGCTTGCCAGGGGCAGGGCAATCTTCGCGAATGCCACGAATTTGGAATAGGTGTTGTCGAACCGCGCCATAAGGACGTCTTACACGACCCCGGCGCGAAGGCAGTCCTGAATTTTCAAAATCCCGCAAGGCCGCCCGTCTTCGGCAGAATCCCGCACAAAAAGACAGGTGATCGCGCGTTCATCCATGCGTGCGACGGCTTTTTCGGCCAGGGCGTCCGAGGAAATCGTCATCGGGTCTCGGGTCATGATGTCACCGGCCGTCTTGTCCAAAAGCCCGTCGATATGGCGCCGCAGGTCGCCGTCGGTGATGATGCCGCTCAGTTGGCCGTCCGCGTCGATCACGCCCACGACGCCAAAGCCTTTGGCGGAAATCACGGGCAAGGCCTCTCGCATGGGGGTCTCGGCGACGACCAGCGGCATATCGCTGTGCATCAGGTCACGCACTTTGGTGAGGCGAGAGCCAAGTTTGCCGCCCGGATGCAGCACGCGGAAATTGTCGGCGGTAAACGCACGGTGTTCCATCAGGGCAATGGCAAGCGCATCGCCCAAGGCCAGCGTCATCGTCGTCGAGGTGGTCGGGACGATGCCATGCCCACAGGCCTCTGCGGCTTTCGGCAGGATCAGAGCCACATCGCAGGCGCGAATGAGCGAGCTGTCGGGATTCGAGGCTACCCCGATCATCGGGATTTTGAAGCGCCGCGTGTAGGCGATCACATCGGCCAGTTCCGGGGTTTCGCCGGAGTTGGACAGCACGAGGCAGACATCGCCATCGCCGATCATGCCCAGATCGCCATGGCTCGCTTCGGCCGGATGCACGAAATGTGCGGGCGTGCCGGTGGAGGCCAGCGTCGCGGCGATCTTGCGTGCGATATGGCCGGATTTGCCCATGCCCGTGACGATGGTGCGACCCTTGGCCATCAGGATGGTGTCCACCGCTTTGGTGAATTCGGTCCCGAGGCTGTCGGACAAAAGCCCGAGCGCCTCGGCCTCCTGTGCGATCACACGTTTGGCAGTGGACAGGAATGCGTCGGATTGGGTCATGTGCCGAACCTCGAAAGAGATGTCAGTGAGAGAAAATGTCGATTTCGGGCCAGCCCTCGAGATCGAGCTGTGCACGGGTCGGCAGGAAGTCGAAACAGGATTGCGCAAGCTCCATCCGGCCTTCGCGTTCCAGCATTTCGTTCAGCTTGTCGCGCAGCTGATGCAGATAGAGCACGTCGGAGGCGGCGTAATCGAGTTGCGCATTGGTCAGGTCGCGCGCGCCCCAGTCGCTCATTTGCTGATATTTGGAAATGTCCACTTTCAACAGCTGATCGAGCAGGTTCTTGAGCCCATGGCGATCCGTGAAGGTGCGCACGAGTTTCGAGGCGATTTTGGTGCAATAGACCGGCGTCGCCAGCGTGCCAAAGGTGTGATGCATCGCGGCGATGTCGAAGCGGCCAAAGTGGAACAGCTTCAACACGTTCGGATCGGCCAGCATCTTGCACAGGTTCGGCGCCTCGGTCTGGCCGCGCTCGACTTGAACGAGATGCGCATTGCCGTCGCCACCGGACATTTGAACAAGGCAAAGACGATCGCGATGCGGGTTCAACCCCATGGTCTCGCAGTCGATGGCCACAACCGGACCGAGATCGAGATCATCGGGGAGGTCGTTTTTATAGAGAAAATTCGCCATCGTCGTGCCTTTGCTCTGCCAAATGCTGTGGATCAGGGACATAAGCTTTTGAGCGCTCTTGGGCAAGAGAGCTGTGTGGGGCGGGGCCCATGTGCTCTCATCGTTTTCGTGCCGAAAACAACTGCCGCCTGCTATCTTTGGGAATGCGATCAAACATTTTCCTTTGGAAAATGTTTTTGGTGCCCAGAAGAGGACTCGAACCTCCACGTCCATACGGACACTAGCACCTGAAGCTAGCGCGTCTACCAATTCCGCCATCTGGGCACAGATGTCGTGAGGCCGCGATGTAATGGGGATGCGTGGCGGTGTCAACGATCATTTTAAAGGTTTTTTTCAGCAGCAATAGCGTCTTGTTCATTTCCGCGCTAAAAGCTAAGCAAAGGCGACAATTTGGCATTGGAGATGCAGATGACGAAACTGGTCACCATCTATGGCGGCGCTGGCTTTGTCGGGCGGTATATCGCCCGTCGTATGGCAAAGGAGGGCTGGCGTGTCCGCGTTGCAGTGCGTCGCCCGAATGAGTCGCTTCATGTGAAACCCTACGGTGCGGTCGGTCAGGTCGAGCCGGTGTTCTGCAACATTCGCGACGATGAGTCGGTGCGCGCAGCGATGGCCGGTGCAGATGCTGTGGTGAACTGTGTGGGTGTGCTGACAGAGCGCGGCAAGAATTCCTTCGCGGCGATTCAGTCCGAAGGTGCAGGGCGCGTTGCCCGCATCGCTTCGGAACAGGGAGTGGCGCGTCTGGTGCACCTTTCCGCTCTGGGCGCCGATGCAAATTCCGCCTCCGAGTATTCCCGCACGAAAGCGGAAGGTGAGGCCAAGGTGCTTGAGGCCTTCCCGAATGCGATGATCCTGCGTCCTTCCGTGATTTTCGGTCAGGAAGATGAATTCTTCAATCGTTTCGGCAAGATGGCGGAAAAGAACGTGATCCTGCCGCTGGTGGGTGGCAACACCAAGTTCCAGCCGGTCTATGTCGATGACGTCGCGCAGGCCGCGGTCAGTGGCATTCTTGGCCATGCAGAGCCGGGCATCTATGAGCTGGGCGGCTCGGATGTGGACACGCTGAAAGGTCTCATGGGCGATATGCTTGAGGCGATTCACCGCAATCGTCTGATTCTGAACCTGCCGTTCTGGGTCGGGAATCTGATGGCGAGCGGCTTCTCCGTGGCGCAATTCCTCACCGCCGGTCTGTTCCACAACGGCATCCTGACCCGCGATCAGGTGAAAAACCTGAAAGTGGACAATGTCGTCTCTGACGATGCGAAAAGCTTTGCCGATCTGGGGATCAAGCCGACGGCGCTTCAGGCGGTTCTGCCGGATTACATGTGGGTCTATCGCCCGTCGGGTCAGTATGATGCGATTCGCGAAAGCGCGAAGAACCTGCGCAAAATCTGATTTCACTCAGGTCTCGACAATTCAAAGCGCGTCCTTACCGGGGCGCGCTTTTTTATGTGTAGGACATCACCAGAAGCACGACGCCGAGGATCACACGGTAGATCACATAGGGCGTGAAGCTGACCGATTTGAGCAGGCGCATCATGAGCGTCAGGGCCAGAAGCGCGGCAATAAAGGCAAAGACGGCGCCGATGGCCGCGTCCTTGAGCATCGCCCAATCCGCATCGCCGACCACTTCGGCACCCAGGAGAATACCAGAAGCCATGATTGTCGGGATCGACATCAGCATGGCGATCTTGGCGCCGTCTTGACGGGTATAGCCCATGGCGCGCGCGCCGGTGATGGTGATGCCCGAGCGCGAGGTGCCGGGGATGAGGGCGATGGCTTGCCAAAGGCCCAGTTTGACCGCGTCTTTCATGGACCAATCGCCTTCGGTTTTCACTTCGGCACCCTTTTGGTCGAACCAATATAGCACGAGGCCGAAAATCAGCATGGTCCAGCCGATCACGGCCGGGCTGCGCATCGCATCTGACAGGCCGGTGACTTTCAGCACGAGGCCCAGAATGACCACCGGGATGGTGGCGATGAGCAAGAGAAACGCCAGTTTCGAGCCGGGTGTGTCGATTTTTCCGGTCAGCATGCGCGGCACACCGGCCAGTCCGACACCGACATCGCGCCAGAAATAAATCATGACCGCGCCCAAGGTGCCGATATGAACGGCGACGTCGATGGCCTGACCCTGATCTTGGGTGCCCATGAAAAAGGGCAGGAGAATCAGGTGACCCGAGGAAGACACCGGGAGAAATTCGGTGATGCCCTGCACGATCGCGACGACAAGTAGATAGAAAAGACTCATAGCGACTCCGTGGCGATCTTGAGTGAGCGCAGCATAAACCCACATGGAATCAATAAGAAGAACATATTTATATCAGCTATGCTGACATAAATATGGAGCAAACAAGACAACATCCTGCGTCAGGGCAAAGGAAAAACGAAAAATAAGACAGCACTTCTGACTTTTCTTTTTCTCAGAGTCCTTATAATGAGGCAATAACTCACAACCAACCTTCGGAGATGTGGTGTCATGGCGAAAGAGCCGATGCTCAAATTCGTGACGGTAGGCAGGGACATGCCAACCAAGCGGGACGCGGAAGATCGCAAAGACGATTTTCTGGAAATCTATGGCGAGTTCGTCGAAGCGAAAGCGGAAGAACAGGCGTCGCGCTGTTCGCAATGCGGCGTGCCTTATTGCCAATCGCATTGCCCGCTGCACAACAACATCCCCGACTGGCTGCGCCTGACCGCAACGGGTCGATTGAAAGAAGCCTATGAGATTTCTCAGGCGACCAACACCTTCCCGGAAATCTGTGGCCGCATCTGCCCGCAGGACCGTCTCTGCGAAGGCAACTGTGTCATCGAGAACTCCGGCCACGGCACGGTGACGATCGGTTCTGTTGAGAAATACATCACCGACACGGCTTGGGAACAGGGCTGGGTCGAGACGATCACCCCCGTCGTCGAGCGCGAAGAAAGCGTTGGCATCATCGGGTCCGGCCCCGGTGGTCTGGCTGCAGCCGACCGTCTGCGTCGCGCTGGGCTCAAGGTCACCGTTTACGAACGGTCCGACCGCGCAGGTGGGTTGATGATGTACGGTATTCCGGGCTTCAAGCTTGAGAAAGACATCGTTCTGCGCCGCGTCGAACAGCTCGAAAAATCCGGTGTCGAGTTTGTGTTGAACTGCAATGTGGGCGAAGACATTTCCTTTGACGCGATCCGTGGCAAACACGATGCCGTGCTGATCGCGACGGGGGTCTACAAATCCCGCGATCTTAAAGGTCCCGGTTCGGGTGCCGAGGGCATCGTGAAAGCGATTGATTACCTCACCGCCTCGAACAAGGTCTCCTTTGGCGACGAGGTCGAGGAATATGAAAGCGGTGAGCTGAATGCGAACGGCAAAAAGGTCGTCGTGATCGGCGGCGGGGACACCGCGATGGACTGTGTCCGCACCGCGATCCGTCAGGGCGCCACCTCCGTGAAATGTCTCTATCGTCGCGACCGCGCCAACATGCCGGGCTCACAACGTGAGACGCAAAACGCCGAGGAAGAAGGCGTCGATTTCGTCTGGCTCTCCGCGCCGAAAGGTTTCGCGGGCGATCCGGTTTCGGGCGTTATGGTGCAGAAAATGCGCCTCGGCGCCCCGGATGCCTCTGGTCGTCAGTCCCCCGAGGTGATCGAGGGGGCCGATTACGTCGAAGAGGCCGATCTGGTGATCAAGGCGCTCGGGTTCGAGCCGGAAGAGCTGCCGAAGCTTTGGGGCGTGGACGGTCTGGAAGTGACCCGTTGGGGCACGGTTCTGGCCGATTTCAAAACCCACGCCAGCTCGCTTGAGGGGGTCTACGCCTGTGGCGACATCCAGCGGGGCGCATCTCTGGTCGTCTGGGCGATCCGCGATGGCCGCGAAGCCGCCGATGCGATGATCGAATATATCGACCAATCCGCCGCTGTGGCCGCCGAGTAATTCGAATTGAAAAGGAGGGGAGAGGTCCCCTCCGCCTTTGATCTGAAAGGTACTGCTATGACCAAGTTTGACCAAAGCTGGGCGGTTCAAGAGGCCGCAAAACGCGAATGGATGGCGGAAAACTCCCTGTTCCGTGAGGATGACGAACATTCCTCCTGTGGCGTGGGTCTTGTCGTCTCCGTCGATGGGTCGAAATCCCGCAAAGTCGTGGAAAACGGTATTTCCGCGCTGAAAGCGATCTGGCACCGCGGTGCCGTGGACGCCGATGGCAAAACCGGCGACGGCGCTGGCATCCACGTGCAAATCCCGCATCATTTCTTCGGCGACCAAATCCGCCGCACGGGTCACGAGGCCCGTCATGGCGAATTGCTCGCTGTGGGTCAGGTGTTCCTGCCGCGCACGGATTTCTCGGCGCAAGAAACCTGCCGGACCATCGTGGAGACCGAAGTCCTGCGTATGGGCTATTACATCTACGGCTGGCGCCACGTTCCGGTGGATACGTCCTGCCTCGGTGAAAAAGCCAATGCGACACGCCCCGAGATCGAGCAAATCCTGATCTCCAACTCCAAAGGCGTGGACGAAGAGACCTTTGAGCGCGAGCTTTACGTCATCCGTCGCCGCATCGAAAAGGCCGCCTCTGCCGCCGGTGTGCGTGAGCTCTACATCTGCTCCCTGTCCTGCCGTTCGATCATCTACAAAGGCATGATGCTCGCCGAACAGGTTGCCGTGTTCTACCCGGACCTGATGGACGAGCGGTTCGAGAGCGCCTTTGCGATTTATCACCAGCGCTATTCCACCAACACCTTCCCGCAGTGGTGGCTGGCTCAGCCCTTCCGCATGCTGGCGCATAACGGTGAGATCAACACGATCAAAGGCAACACCAACTGGATGAAATCGCACGAGATCCGTATGGCCTCGTCGACCTTTGGGGATATGGCAGAGGACATCAAGCCGATCATCCCGCAAGGCTCGTCGGACTCCGCCGCGCTCGACTCCGTGTTCGAGGTGCTGGTGCGTGCCGGTCGTTCCGCGCCGATGGCGAAAACCATGTTGGTGCCCGAAGCCTGGTCTAAAAACGCCGAAGAGCTGCCGAAAGCCTGGCGCGACATGTATTCCTATGTGAACTCCGTGATGGAACCCTGGGACGGTCCGGCCGCTTTGGCAATGACCGATGGCCGCTGGGTCTGTGCCGGTCTCGACCGCAACGGTCTGCGCCCGATGCGCTATGTCGTCACCGGCGATGGCCTTGTCATCGCGGGCTCCGAGGTGGGCATGGTGCCGACCGACGAGGCGACCGTGGTGGAAAAAGGCGCTCTGGGTCCGGGGCAATTGCTTGCGGTCGATATGGCCGAGGGCAAGCTCTACCATGACGTCGACATCAAAGACCGTCTGGCGAATTCCCAGCCGTTTGGCGAATGGGTCGGCAAAATCGTCGATCTCGAAGAAGAGCTTGCTGGCCTGAATGAAACCGCGATTTTCAGCGGTGCCGAGCTTAAAAAGCGTCAGATCGCTGCGGGCTATACCATTGAAGAACTGGAACAAATTCTTGCGCCCATGGCCGAAGATGGCAAAGAGGCGCTGGCCTCGATGGGCGATGACACGCCCTCTGCCGTGCTGTCGAACACATATCGTCCGCTCAGTCATTTCTTCCGCCAGAACTTCTCTCAGGTGACCAACCCGCCGATTGATAGTTTGCGCGAATTCCGTGTGATGTCGCTCAAAACGCGGTTCGGCAACCTCAAGAACGTGTTGGATGAAGACAGCTCCCAGACCGAGATTCTCGTGCTGGAAAGCCCCTTTGTCGGCAACGCGCAATTCGACGCGTTGAAAACCCATTTCAACGCGCCGATGACCGAAATCGACTGTACCTTCCCGGTCGATGGTGGTCCGAATGCGTTGCGCGCTGGGCTGGATCGTATCCGTGCCGAGGCCGAAGAGGCCGTGCGTTCGGGTGGGGGTCACATCATCCTGACCGATCAGGCGCAGGGTGAGGACAAAATCGCGATGCCGATGATCCTCGCGACCTCTGCGGTGCACAGCTGGCTGACGCGCAAAGGTTTGCGGACCTTCTGTTCGCTGGGCGTGCGGTCTGCGGAATGTATCGACCCGCATTACTTCGCGGTGCTGATCGCCTGTGGCGCGACCATCGTGAACGCCTATCTGGCCGAGGATTCCTTGGCCGACCGGATCGAACGCGGTCTGTTGGACTGCACCCTGACCGAAGCTGTGGCGCGTTACCGTGCCGCCGTGGATGCCGGTCTTTTGAAGATCATGGCGAAGATGGGCATCTCGGTGATCTCGTCTTATCGCGGTGGTCTGAACTTCGAGGCCGTGGGCCTGTCCCGCGCAATGGTCAACGAGTTCTTCCCCGGCATGCATTCGCGCATCTCCGGCATTGGTGTCGGTGGCATCCAGCACAAGTTGGAAGCCGTGCACAAACAGGGCTGGCTGGGTGGCAACACGCTTCCCATCGGCGGTTTCTACAAGTCCCGCAAATCCGGCGAGACCCACGCGTGGGAAGCGCAGTCGATGCACATGCTGCAATCGGCCTGTGATCGTGCGTCCTACGAGATGTGGAAACAGTATTCCGCCAAGATGCAGGCCATGCCGCCGATCCATCTGCGCGATCTGTTGGACTTCAAGCCGCTGGGCAAACCGGTGCCGATCGAAGAGGTGGAATCCATCACCTCGATCCGCAAGCGCTTTGTGACGCCGGGTATGTCCTTGGGCGCGCTGTCGCCTGAGGCACACCGCACGCTGTCCATTGCGATGAACCGCATCGGCGCGAAATCCGACTCCGGTGAAGGTGGCGAGTCCCCCGACGATTTCACGCCGGAACCCAATGGTGACAATGCGTCCGCAAAGATCAAACAGGTGGCTTCCGGTCGTTTCGGTGTGACCGCCGAATACCTCTTGGCCTGTGAAGAGTTGGAGATCAAAGTCGCTCAGGGCGCGAAGCCGGGTGAGGGTGGTCAGCTTCCGGGGATGAAGGTCACCGATCTCATCGCCAAGCTGCGTCACTCGACCAAAGGCGTGACGCTCATTTCGCCGCCGCCGCACCACGACATCTACTCCATCGAGGATCTCGCTCAGCTCATCTATGACCTGAAACAGATCAACCCGAAGGCCAAGGTGACGGTGAAACTCGTGGCCTCCTCCGGCGTCGGCACCATCGCCGCCGGTGTGGCGAAAGCGAAAGCGGACATCATCCTGATCTCCGGTCACAACGGTGGCACGGGGGCCTCTCCGGCAACCTCGATCAAATTCGCGGGTCTGCCGTGGGAAATGGGTCTGACCGAAGCGCATCAGGTGCTCGCGATGAACAACCTGCGTGACCGCGTGACGCTTCGGACCGACGGTGGTCTGCGCACCGGGCGCGACATCGTTATGGCCGCGATGCTGGGGGCCGAGGAATACGGCATCGGCACCGCTGCGCTGATCGCGATGGGCTGTATCATGGTGCGTCAGTGTCAGTCGAATACCTGTCCGGTGGGCGTCTGTACCCAAGACGAAATGCTGCGTGGCAAGTTCACCGGCAACGCCGACAAGGTCGTCAACCTGATCACCTTCTACGCGCAGGAAGTCCGCGAATTGCTGGCCTCTCTGGGCGCGCGCTCTCTGGACGAGGTGATCGGTCGTGCCGATCTTCTGGCCCAGACCTCGCGTGGCTCGGCGCATCTCGACGATCTCGATCTGAACCCGCTTCTGATCTCTGTCGATGGCTCTGATCGTATCGTCTACGATCGGTCCAAACCGCGCAATGCGGTGCCGGATACGCTCGATGCGCAGATCGTCTCAGACGCCGCGCGTTTCCTCAACGATGGCGAAAAGATGCAGCTGTCCTACGCGGTGCAGAACACGCTCCGCACCATCGGGACGCGCACCTCGTCGCATATCGTGTCGAAATTCGGCATGCGCAACACTCTTCAGCCGGACCACCTGACCGTGAAACTCACGGGTTCTGCCGGTCAGTCCCTCGGGGCCTTTGCGGCGCCGGGTCTGAAGATCGAAGTGTCGGGTGACGCCAACGACTATGTGGCAAAAGGCCTCTCGGGCGGCATCGTTGTGGTGCGTCCGCCGATGCATTCGCCGCTGGTCGCCGATCAGAACACGATCATCGGCAACACCGTGCTTTACGGTGCGACGGACGGCTACCTCTTTGCCGCCGGTCGTGCGGGCGAGCGTTTCGCGGTGCGCAACTCCGGTGCGAGCGTGGTGATTGAGGGCTGTGGTTCCAACGGTTGTGAATACATGACCGGCGGGATCGCCGTGATCCTCGGCTCGATTGGTGCGAACTTCGGCGCCGGGATGACCGGTGGTATGGCCTATCTCTACGACCCGGAGGGCACGGCACTTGATCTGATGAACCTGGAGACACTTGTGACCTGTCCGGTCGCCGTGGATCATTGGGAAGATCAGCTGAAAGGCCTCGTCGAGCGTCACGCTACGGAGACCCATTCGTTGAAAGCGAAGACGATCCTCGATCATTGGGAAGAAGAAAAAGGCAACTTCCTTCAGGTTTGCCCGAAAGAGATGCTGGTGCATCTTCCCGTGCCGCTGACCCTGGAACAGGGTGCGATCCCGGCTGAGTAAGTCGAGAGCAAATCGACCCGAACAATGCTTAAAAGCCCCCTTTCCGGGGGCTTTTTCTTTGCGGTGAGAGTTTGGCTTGACCTCGGATCACCCGCCATGCTTTTTCAGACCATGGCACGAAAAAGCAAGAAAAAGACAAAACCCAAAGGGCAGAGCACAGGCCCCGGTTTTTTCCGGCGTCTGCGGCGGCGTGTCTTTCGTGGTGTTCTGGCCGTTTTTGCACTCTTTCTGATTTGGATTCTGGCCTATTCGGTCCTTCCGGTGCCCGGCACCTTCTACATGATGGCCGAAAGCGGTCGCCAAGGGGATATGGTCGATTACCAATGGGTGCCGATGGAGCGGATGTCGCCGCATCTGGCGCGTGCTGTTGTTGCCGCTGAGGACGCGAATTTTTGCGCGCATTGGGGTTTTGACCTTGCCGCGATCCGATCGGCGATTGCCGAGGGTGGCAATCGTGGCGCCTCGACCATCAGCCAGCAGACGGTTAAAAACACCTTCCTCTGGCATGGGCGAAGCTGGCCGCGCAAAGCTTTGGAGGCGATGATCACGCCGGTGGTTGAACTGACCTGGAGCAAGCAGCGCATTCTTGAGGTCTATTTGAACATTGCTGAATTCGACAGAGGGATTTTCGGGGTCGAAGCCGCCTCTCGGCATTATTTCGGTGTAGGTCCTGAAAATGTTACGGCCCAGCAAGCGGCCCAGCTTGCGGCTATTTTGCCAGCCCCTAAAGAGAGAAATGCCGGGAGTCCCGGGCCTTTTGTTCGGCGAAGAGCCGCGCAGATCGTCGATGGGGCGGCCACAATCGCGCGAGATGGCCGCGCAGCCTGTTTCGAGCATTGAACTGCCTGCTGTCCTGCGGCAAGTAGGGAAAAAACGCGAGTAGAAATCATGATCCGTCTGTATCACGTCCCCCTTTCTCCATTTTGCCGCAAAGTCCGTCTGGTGCTTGCGGAAAAGAAGCTTGAGGTGGAGCTGATCGAGGAACGCTACTGGGAACAGGACCCGGATTTCATGCGCCGCAACCCCGCGGGCAAGGTACCTGTGCTGCGGATCGACGATATGAACCTGTCGGAAAGCACGCCGATTTGTGAGTATCTCGAAGAGCGCTACCCGAACCCAGTTTTGATGCCGAAAGATGCCGAAGGGCGCTACGAAGTGCGCCGTCTTGTGGCGTGGTTCGATGATAAATTCCACAATGAGGTGACGTCGAAGCTTTTGTACGAGCGCGTCAATCGAAAGCTGATGAAATCGGGCTATCCGGTCGCGGCGAATGTCAAATCAGGCTCAAAGGCGATCAAATATCACCTCGACTATATGGCCTGGCTGTTGGATCGTCGGCGGTGGTTGGCGGGGGATGCGATGACGCTGGCGGATTTCGCGGCGGCGGCGCATCTGTCTTCGCTTGATTATATTTCGGATGTGGATTGGAACCGGCATGACGTCGTGAAGGACTGGTATGCCAAGATTAAATCGCGTCCGGCGTTCCGGTCTTTGCTGGCGGATCAGGTGTCGAGCTTTCCGCCTCCGGCGCACTACACCGATCTCGATTTTTGAGGATCAGATTGGGGGGCTGTCTGCCCCCCCTTGCCCTTTGGGCAATTCCCCCCGAGGATGTTTCCGGACAAAAGAAGGCGTGATCAGTGCCCAGTTTGGATAAGGAAATCGTGCGCGCGCGGGCTTTGGAGGAAGGATTCTCCAAAGCCTCTTTCGGACGCCCGGATATTCCCGAAGCCATGGAGCGGCTCAAGGCCTTCGTCGCCGAGGGTCGGCACGGGCAGATGAGTTGGATGGAGGAGCGGATGAACTGGCGGGGGGACCCGGCGGCGCTCTGGCCAGAGGCGAAATCCGTAATCATGCTGGCGGAGGCCTACACGCCGGAAGAAGACCCTTTGGCGCTCATAAATAGACCCGAATCCGGCGCAATTTCGGTTTATGCCCGCAATCGGGATTACCATGACATCGTTAAGAAGCGCCTCAAACGGCTGGGACGATGGTTGATCGAGCAGGCGGGGCCAGAGACAGAAATTAAAGTGTTCGTCGATACGGCGCCGGTGATGGAAAAGCCTTTGGGGCAAAAGGCAGGGCTGGGTTGGCAAGGGAAACACACCAATCTTTTGTCGCGCGATCTGGGGAATTGGTTCTTCCTCGGGGCGATTTTCACGACCCATGAGTTCGACCCTGATCCAGCGGAAAAAGACCATTGCGGGTCTTGCCGCGCCTGTCTGGATGCCTGTCCGACGGATGCATTCCCGGCGCCGTTTCAGATCGATGCACGGCGTTGCGTGTCCTATCTGACCATCGAGCATCACGGTCCGGTGGACGAAGAGTTGCGCGGCAAACTTGGCAATCGGATTTACGGCTGTGACGATTGTCTGGCGGCCTGTCCGTGGAATAAATTCGCAGTGGCTGCGAAAGATATTCGGTTTGCGGCAAGAGAAGAGTTGATCGCGCCGCCGCTTGCGGAGCTGGCGCAATTGGACGATGCCGCGTTTCGGGAGAAGTTTTCAGGCTCGCCGATCAAGCGCATTGGACGCGACCGATTTGTGCGGAATGTGCTTTATGCCATAGGAAATTCCGGGTCGCCGGAGTTGCGGTCAGTGGCCGCGCGCCTGTGCGAGGATGCCGACCCCACGGTGCGTGATGCGGCTCAATGGGCCGTTGCGCGCTTGTCAGACACATGAGATTTTAGGCGGGTTCCCAACCGATTTGGAGATGCACGATGGACCCGTTTCGGGGCATTGCCCTCAAGCTCGCGTCCGTCACCTGTTTCGTGGTGATGGCGGCGCTGATCAAGGCGGCGAGTGCAGAAGTGCCTCCGGGCGAGGCGGTATTTTTTCGCTCTCTTTTCGCGCTTCCCGTGATTTTTATTTGGTTGGTGGGGCGCGGTGAGTTCCTTGAGGGACTGAGGGTCAAATCGCCGATGGGCCATGTCTGGCGCGGGATGATCGGGGCCAGCGCGATGTTTTTGAACTTTTATGCGCTTGGTCTGCTGCCGCTGCCGGAAGCAACTGTGATCGGCTACGCCTCTCCCCTGTTGCTGGTGGTATTTGCCGCCATGTTCGCGGGCGAAGATGTGCGATTGTTCCGATTTTCTGCCGTGTTTGCCGGGCTTATCGGCGTTGTGATCGTGATGATGCCGCGAATCACAGTGTTCAATGGGGCTCCTGATCCTCTTGAACAGCTTGGCGCGATGGTGGCCCTCGGCGGGGCGTGTTTGGCGGCCATCGTTCAATTGCATGTGCGGAACATGGTGAGAAGTGAGAGCACGACATCAATTGTGTTTTGGTTTTCGATTTCCTGCACCGTGGCGGCACTTATGACCTTGCCGTTTTCGCAATGGGTTATACCAAGCGCGTTGGCCTGTGTGTTTCTCATCCTGTCCGGCTTGATCGGTGGTCTGGCGCAGGTGTGCCTGACGTCATGCTATCGCTATGGCGATGCCTCGATGCTTGCACCGTTCGACTATGCGTCGATGGTCTTCGCGTTGATCATTGGCTATGTCTTTTTCGACGAAGTGCCGACGATGGCAATGCTGGCTGGTGCCTTGATCGTGATCGCAGCGGGTGTTGCGATCATCTGGCGCGAGAGAGCGCTTGGCCTCAGTGCCTCGCGTCGTAAAAAGGCGGATGCGCTTTAGTCCAGGACCCGGTTCCAAAATCCGTTTTGGCCAAGCCTGTCACGACGTTCCTGTTCTTTCGCGACCGCTTTGCGTTGTGCGATGACCAGTCGCGCTGCCTGTGTTGCGGGAAGCACGCCCTCGGCGGCACGTTTCGCCGGGAAAGGGCCGATCTGACTTCCGCCGACGAGGTAGGTGATGTTGACGTCCGCACTATTGGGAATGCTGCGAAATTTCACCTGAACATCGGTTTCAAGGCGCGCAAAAGCGGTTTCCAGACTGGATTGATATTGGGCTTTGCTGGCAGCGCTTTTGGCGAGAGTCCCAATATCGACCACCGCGAGAATAAGGCTCTTGTTCTCAATCTGACCCGCCTCGGTCAGGCGTTCGACGGTGATGCCCAGAGGGCGCAGAGAGGGGTTTTTTGTGATCATGTAAGCGGTCAAGGCAAGGACCGCCGGGGTCACGATGAAGACCGTGATAAGAACGATAACAATACTGTCTTTGCGGCTGACCACGTCATGCCTCCTGCCAATCTGATTGAATCAGACTGGCAGAAAGCTCTTATTTTAAGGTTAAAGCCTTAGCTGCGAACCAGTTTTTCGTAGTCTTCGGAGATCTCACGCGTCAGTGCGCCGACCTCGAACATATAGTCGCCGATCTGGCCCACAGGGGTCACCTCGGCGGCGGTGCCGGTGAGGAAGCATTGTTCGAACCCGTCAAGTTCCTCCGGCATGATGCGGCGCTCATGCACCGCGATGCCCTTGTCCTTCAGCATGCCGATCACCGTCTGGCGGGTGATGCCATTGAGGATCGCGTCGGGGATCGGCGTGTGCACTTCGCCGTCTTTGACGAAAAAGATATTCGCGCCGGTCGCCTCGGCCACATAGCCGCGATAGTCCATGAACAGAGCGTCGGAACAGCCTTTGGCTTCGGCTGCATGTTTCGACATGGTGCAGATCATGTAGAGACCGGCGGCTTTCGCGGCGGTCGGGATGGTTTCCGGCGAGGGGCGTTTCCATTTCGCGATGTCGAGCTTGGCGCCCTGCATTTTCGCGTCGCCATAATAGGCGCCCCATTCCCAGGCTGCGACCGCCATACGCACAGGGTTTCTGTTGGCCGCAACCCCCATATCGTCGCCTGCGCCACGCCAAGCCACGACACGCACATAGGCGTTGTCCCAACCGTTGGCTTTGAGCACATCGTATTTCGCCTTCTCGATCTCTTCGACCGTGTAGGGGATCGGCATGTCGAGCGCTTTGCCGGAGGCCAGAAGACGTTCGGAATGCTCGACGGATTTGAAAATCTTGCCGTTGTAGCAGCGCTCGCCTTCGAACACGGAGGAGGCGTAATGCATGGCGTGGGTCAGAATATGCACCTTCGCGTCGCGCCAATCGACAAGGGCGCCATCCATCCAGATATATCCGTCGCGATCTTCGTAGCTGCCCGCCATGGGTCTCTCCTTTTCGTGTCTCTGTCGCATCACGTTCTTTCGTGAAATTGCGTGATGCTCATCATTTTGGGATTATTATTGCGCCAAATCCCGATTTCGCTACCAATTC
The DNA here is from genome assembly GCF_963676475.1 of uncultured Celeribacter sp. Classification (NCBI taxonomy): domain Bacteria; kingdom Pseudomonadati; phylum Pseudomonadota; class Alphaproteobacteria; order Rhodobacterales; family Roseobacteraceae; genus Celeribacter; species uncultured Celeribacter sp. Next base: position 3,032,510 of record NZ_OY781106.1, read on the forward strand.
GATCTTGGAATGTCAACAACGCTGACTTAAAGTGAGCGGAAATTATGCGATTTGAGAATGAGGCAGAACATGGCGGACGGTAAGGCTGGCGGTACGCAAAGCGGTGAGGCTCTTCTGTTCCTGACGGACGAACAGCTCCGCAAGGGGATCGAGGCCATGTTCTTTGCCTACCGCGGTTTTACGGCGGACCCGGATCGCATTTTGGAGAAATACGGCTACGGTCGGGCGCATCACAGAGCTGTCCATTTCATTGCGCGCGCGCCGGGGACGAATGTGAACAACCTTCTGGCCATTTTGGGCGTGACGAAACAGTCGCTGAACCGGGTGCTTAGGACCCTCATTGAAGACGGGCTGGTCGAAAGTCGCGTCGGAGTGCAGGACAAACGTGAGCGTCATCTGTATCTTACGGAAACCGGCCAATCGCTTGAGGCGGAATTGTCGGAGGCGCAACGGGCCAGGATGCGGGTCGCTTATCGCGATGCGGGGCACGAGGCGGTTGCGGGATTTCGTCGGGTGCTTGAGGCCATGATGGACCCGGATCAGGCGGTCTATTTCAACGCCATGTCCAAAAACATGCCGAAAAAGGAGGAGTGATGTGAGCGGGGAAATTCACCTTCTGATCGTCGACGATGACGAGCGCATTCGTGGCTTGTTACAAAAATTCCTGATCCGCCACGGGTTTTGCGTGACGGCGGCCCGCGATGCGGCCCATGCGCGACGCCTTTTGGCGGGGTTGGAGTTCGACCTCATCGTGCTCGATGTGATGATGCCGGGCGAAGATGGCATCAGCCTGACGCGTGATCTGCGCCAGTCGATCAGCACGCCGATCATGTTGCTGACGGCCAAGGGTGAGACGGAGGACCGCATCACGGGGCTTGAGGCCGGGGCCGATGATTATCTTGCAAAGCCGTTCGAGCCAAAGGAGTTGTTGCTGCGCATCAACGCGGTTCTGCGCCGGATGCCGCAGATGGAAGAGGCCGAAGCTGGGCCGAAATACCTGCATTTGGGTCGATTCCGCTACGATGTGGAGCGGGGCGAGCTTTGGGAGGGCGATCAGATTGTGCGTCTGACTGGCACCGAAGCGCAGCTGATGAAAATCTTCGTGGCCTCGACTGGCGAACCTGTGACGCGCACCGAATTGGTCGAACGCCTCGGACGTGATGGTGGACAGGCGCAAGAACGTGCGGTGGATGTGCAGATCACGCGTCTGCGGCGCAAGCTCGAAGACGACCCGCGCCAACCGCGATACCTGCAAACCGTGCGCGGTGCGGGCTATATGCTGACGCCTGAGTAAGCGCCCCAAACACCGGGCCGGAATGCAAAACTCAAACTGGCCTTCCCGGGCGGTTTTCCTATATGCAGTGGGAGAAACATTCGGGAGAGTCCAATGAGCGATACGCCGGTCAGCGAAATGTCCTTTGAAACCGCCATGGCGGAGTTGAACGAGGTTGTGAGCAAGCTCGAACGCGGCGATGTGGCCTTGGAAGACAGCATTGCGCTTTATGAACGTGGCGCTGCGCTCAAGGCGCATTGCGAGGCCAAGCTCAAGGATGCCGAAGAGAAGGTCGAAAAGATCACTGTGGGGCCGGATGGCACCGCGACCGGGACGGCAAAGGCCGAAGGTGTCTGATGCAAGACGGGTTGGCGCGGTGTAAGGCGGCCGTTTCCGCCTGTTTCGACACTGTTTTGGCGCCTCTGGGGACCATGCCGGTCGAGGAGGGGATGCGCTATGCCCTCAATGGTGGCAAGCGCCTGCGGGCTTACCTCGTGATGGAGGGCGCCGCGCTTCATGGTGTGCCTGCCGAACGCTCCGTCTGGGCCGCCGCCGCGATCGAAGCGGTGCATGCCTATAGCCTCGTGCATGACGATCTGCCCTGTATGGACGACGACGATCTACGACGTGGCCAGCCGACCGTGCACAAACGCTGGGACGAGGCGACGGCTGTGCTTGTCGGGGATGCGCTTCAAACCCTTGCTTTTGAACTTTTGACGCGTCCCGAGATGGGCGTTTCCAGCCAAATTAGGGTCGATTTGATCGCCTCTCTGGCGAAAGCGTCCGGCGCGCAAGGCATGGTCTTGGGTCAGGCACAGGACATCGCGGCGGAGACCTCTGCGACTCCGCTTGATCTGCAAGAGATTACGGTGTTGCAAGGCAACAAAACCGGCGCGCTGATCGAATGGTCCGCCCGCGCAGGCGCCATTTTGGGCGGTGGCGATCCCACCCATCTGGGAAGTTATGCTAAGGCGCTGGGCCTCGCGTTTCAAATTCAAGACGACATTCTCGATGTCGAAGGCGATGTCGAGAAAACCGGCAAGGCCGTGGGCAAGGATGCCGAGGCGGGCAAGGCGACCTTCGTGTCGCTTCTGGGGCTTGAGGGCGCCAAGGTCCGCGCTAGCTCTCTGGTCGATGAGGCCTGTGCGGCATTGAGCCCCTATGGATCGCGGGCCGAGCCCTTGCGAGACGTCGCCCGCTTCGTTATTTCGCGGGAAACCTGAGAAAGCGAGACGCCATGTCCGACCGCCCAGCCACTCCGACCCTCGATCGTGTGAACGTCCCCGCCGATCTGAAATCGCTCTCTGATGCGGAGCTCAAACGCGTGGCGCATGAGTTGCGGCAGGAAACTATTTCTGCGGTCTCCGTGACGGGCGGGCACCTGGGCGCGGGTCTTGGGGTCGTTGAGCTGACCGTGGCGCTGCATGCCGTGTTCGATACGCCGAAAGATCGCCTGATCTGGGACGTGTCGCACCAATGTTATCCGCATAAAATCCTGACCGGGCGTCGTGATCGTATCCGCACTCTGCGGACTGAGGGCGGTCTCTCCGGCTTCACCAAACGCTCCGAAAGCCCCTATGACCCCTTTGGTGCGGCGCATAGTTCGACCTCGATCTCTGCCGCTTTGGGCTTTGCCGTCGCGCGCGATCTGGGCGGCACTACGGAGCATGGCATCGGCGATGCGATTGCGGTGATCGGCGACGGGTCGATGTCCGCTGGCATGGCCTTTGAGGCGATGAACAACGCGGGGCATTTGGGCAAACGCTTGATTGTCATTTTGAACGACAACGAAATGTCGATTGCGCCGCCGACCGGTGCGCTCTCGTCCTATTTGACCCGTCTCTATGCGGGCGAGCCATTTCAGGATCTGAAAGCCGCAGCCAAAGGCGCCGTTTCCCTTCTGCCGCATCCGTTCCAAGAAGGCGCCAAACGGGCCAAGGAAATGCTCAAGGGCATGACCATTGGCGGCACGCTGTTCGAAGAGCTGGGCTTTTCCTACATCGGTCCGGTCGATGGCCACGATATGGACCAGCTTTTGAGCGTGTTGCGCACGGTCAAAACCCGCGCGACGGGGCCGATCCTGATCCATGCGATCACGAAAAAGGGCAAAGGCTATGCGCCCGCCGAGGGTCGCCCGGACAAAGGCCACGCGACCGCCAAGTTCGACGTGGTCACCGGCGAGCAGAAGAAAGCCAAATCCAACGCGCCGTCCTACACAAAGGTTTTCGCCGAAGCACTCCTCCAAGAGGCCGCGCAGGATGACAAGATCGTCGCCGTGACCGCCGCCATGCCGGATGGCACCGGGCTCGATCTCTTTGCCGAACGCTACCCGAGCCGCTGTTTTGACGTCGGTATTGCGGAGCAGCATGGCGTGACCTTCTCTGCCGGTTTGGCTGCCGGTGGGATGAAACCCTTCTGTGCGATGTATTCGACCTTCCTTCAGCGCGGTTACGATCAGGTCGTTCATGACGTGGCGATTCAGCGTTTGCCCGTGCGCTTCGCGATTGATCGCGCCGGGCTTGTGGGCGCCGATGGTGCGACCCATGCCGGGTCGTTCGATATTGCCTTTATGGCCAATCTGCCGGGGATGGTGGTCATGGCCGCCGCCGATGAGGCGGAGCTGAAACATATGGTTGCCACGGCCGTTGCGCATGATGAGGGGCCCATCGCTTTTCGTTATCCGCGCGGTGAAGGTGTTGGCGTTCAGATGCCGGAACGTGGTGACGTGCTGGAGATCGGCAAGGGTCGCATCGTGCGCGAAGGTACGCGGGTGGCGCTTTTGTCCTTTGGCACACGTTTGGAGCCCGCCTTGAAAGCCGCCGAGAACCTCGCGGCCAAAGGCATTTCCTGCACCGTCGCAGACGCCCGTTTCGCCAAGCCTCTGGATCACGATTTGATCCGCGATCTGGCAGCCAATCATGAGGCGCTGATCACCCTCGAAGAGGGAGCTATCGGTGGATTCGGGTCACATGTCGCTGATTTTCTGGCCGAAGAAGGCGTGTTTGATCGGGGCTTCAAATTCCGTTCGATGACGCTGCCGGACACTTTCATCGACCAAGCCAGCCCGGAGGCGATGTATGCCATCGCCGGGCTGAACACGCCGGACATTGAGGCCAAAGTTCTCTCCGTGCTGGGCGTTGCCGATCTGTCGAGCAAGCGGGCCTGAGGCTTCGTTCGTTTGTGCAAGGCGGGTATGAATACAGCGGGTGGCCCGCCGTCTTGATCCTTGCGCGGGAATAAAGGAAGTCTCAAGTGACTCCCTCTCAGGATATCTCCGATGGCCTCCAGCACCTCCGTCTCACCCGGCACCCGTCCGGGGATCGTTCTTTTTGCGCTCGCCATGGGCGGGTTTGCGATTGGCACGACTGAATTTGCCAGCATGAGCCTTTTGCCCTTCATGGCAGAGGGTCTAAGCATTGATGAGGCGACAGCCAGTCGTTTGATTTCCGCCTATGCCTTGGGGGTTGTCGTCGGCGCACCTTTGATTGCGGTGGCGGCGGCGCGGATCGAGCGGCGGGTCTTGCTCATCGGTTTGATGGTGATGTTTTGCCTCACCCATATCCTCTCCGCTCTGGCGCCGACTTACCCGGTGATGCTTTTGGCACGGTTTCTGAGCGGCATGCCGCACGGCGCCTATTTCGGTGTCGCGGCCTTGATGGCCGCTTCTCTCGCGGGGCCGAACCAGCGTGGTAAGGCGGTGGCGCGTTTGATGCTTGGCCTCACCATCGCGACCATTGTCGGCGTGCCCGTCGCCAATGTCTTGGGGCAGACCATCGGGTGGCGCTGGGCCTTTGCTTTGGTGGGTGTTTTGGCGGCTGTGACGGGGATCATGATCCTGATTTTTGCGCCCTCAACAGCGCGTGACACCAATTCGAATGCTTTGCGTGAGCTTGGCGCGCTTAAGAACCGACAGGTGTTGCTCACGCTCTTGAGCGGGGCCATCGGGTTTGGTGGATTCTTCGCCTTTTACACCTATCTCGCTTCGACCCTTATCGAGGTGACGCAGGTCAACGAAGCCTCGATTCCGCTGTATTTGGGTCTCATGGGCTTTGGCATGACGCTTGGCACGCTGCTTGCAGGCTGGGCAGCGGATCGGGCGTTGAACTTTGCCGTTTTCGCAACGCTATTCGTGAATATTGCCTTGTTGTCGCTCTTCCCGCAGATCGCCGGTCTGCCCTATGCCATGGTCGCGCTGGTTCTGGCGATGGGGATGGCCAATGGCTATCCAATCCTCTTGCAAACAAGGCTCATGGACGTCGCTCGCGATGCCCAGGCGATGGCCGCGACGCTTCATCATGCGGCCTTTAATGCGGCCAATGCTTTGGGGCCCTATGTCGCCTCGATCTACATCGCCAAGGGCTATGGATTTCCCTCGGCGGGCTATGTCGGGGCAGCTTTGACCTTTGGTGGTGTGGTGATCTACGCCATCACGGTTCTGGATCACCGGCGGTCCTGGCAGGACAGTCACTGACCCTGTGCCAAGAGCGCTTTGAGACCGGTTTTGTAATCAGGATACATGAGCTGAACGCCCAGCTCCTGTTTCATCCGGTCATTTCGCACCTTTTTGCTTTCGGCATAAAAGCTGCGGGCCATGGGGCTCATTTCCGCCGTTTCAAAGTCTTCCTCCGGCGGCAATGGCAGACCCAAAAGCTCTGCGGCATATCCGATGACCTCTTGCGGCGGCACGGGGAGATCGTCGCAGACGTTATAAATTCCACTGGATTGGGATCTGTTTATCGAGGCTTCAAGAACCTGCGCGATGTCCTCGACATGGATGCGTGAGAAAATTTGGCCTTCTTTGACGATCCGACGCGCGGTGCCGTTGCGGACCTTGGCGAACGGGCCGCGCCCCGGACCATAAATGCCCGCGAGGCGAAAAATAGACAGGTTTAGACCCAAATCCTGCGCAGTCGCCTGCCAATCGGCCTCGGCTTGCATGCGCGCTTTGCCACGTTTGGTGCCGGGGGTGAGCGGCGTTGCCTCGTCGACCCAATCACCGCCGTGGTCACCATAGACACCGGTGGTCGAGAGATAGCCAACCCATTGTAGATTGGGCGCGGCCTCGATCAACTGATCACGATAGTCGCGCAAGAACGGATCGCCCTCGGCATCTGGGCCTGCGGAAATCAAAAGATGGGTCGCATGGCCGAGTTGGGCGGGAATAGGGTCTGTTTTTAGCAAAAGTGGCTCTACGCCGTCAGTGTCAAACTGCTGTGCCTTTGTCGGGTTACGCGTGGTGCCAATGATGTCCCAGCCTTGCGGGATCAACCGCCGTGCGAGAGCTTGGGCGCTATAGCCATGGCCAAAGGAAAACAGTTTTGGGTGTGTCATCTGATCTCTTTCTCGGCCTGATGCCGGGCCTTGCGTCTCGGTCGCATCTGGTCTCAAGTGAGGGCGCTGACACAAGATTGCAAGCAGAAGGCGATGATAGGGTCGTCTGAGGCGTTGAGCACCGTTTGTTGCGCAAAGGATATAAAAATGAACAGCAGTTTGAAAAGCCTGATCCTCGAGACAGCGCCCGCGCGTGAGACCCGGAGCTTTGCTGATCCCGCGGCGGCGGTGGATTATCTTGAGGCGCTCTATTCAGAGGCCTGTTCTTTTTTGACGGAAAAATTTTCGCTCATCGCCAGCGGGGAGGAGCCCGGGGCGCGCTATCGGGCCTATTACCCTGAAATTCGCGTGGTCACGACGTCTTATGCGACGATGGACAGCCGCCTGTCCTTTGGTCATGTCGCCAAGCCAGGCGAATATTCGACGACGATCACGCGGCCCGATCTGTTTCGCAATTACCTGAAACAGCAGATTTCCCAAATCCTGCGCAACCATGGCGTTATGGTGCAAATCGGCATTTCCGACACGCCGATGCCCGTGCATTTCGCTGTCGCCAATGACGAGAACATCACCGTGCCGCAGGAAGGTGCCATGGCCTATCCGCTGCGCGATATTTTCGATGTACCGGATTTGACGACGACGCACGATGATATTGTCAATGGCTTTGGCTACACCCATGCGGATGGATCGGGGGCCTTGGCACCCTTCATGGCGCAGCGCATCGATTATTCTCTGGCCCGATTGTCGCATTATACCGCAACGGACGCCTGCCATTTCCAGAACCACGTGTTGTTCACCAACTATCAGTTCTATGTCTCCGAATTCGAAGCCTATGCCCGCACGCAATTGGCCGACCCGGAGAGCGGTTACACCAGCTTTGTCTCCACCGGGAATATTGAGATCACCTCGGCCGATGAGGAGATCCCGCCCACCGCGAAGATGCCACAGATGCCGACCTATCACCTCAAGCGAGCTGATGGATCGGGGATTACGCTTGTGAACATCGGTGTCGGGCCGTCGAATGCGAAAACCGCGACGGACCATATCGCTGTCTTGCGCCCGCATGCCTGGATCATGGTCGGGCATTGCGCGGGTCTGCGCAATTCTCAGCGGCTCGGGGATTTCGTCCTCGCGCATGCGTATCTGCGTGAGGATCATGTGTTGGATGACGACCTGCCGGTCTGGGTGCCGATCCCGGCTTTGGCGGAAATTCAGACCTCGCTCGAAGACGCGGTCGAACAGGTGACCGAGTTGGAGGGCTATGACCTCAAGCGCATCATGCGGACGGGGACGGTGGCGACGATCGACAACCGCAACTGGGAGCTGCGTGATCAATCCGGCCCGGTGCAGCGACTGTCGCAATCGCGGGCCATTGCGCTCGATATGGAAAGTGCGACGATTGCTGCCAATGGGTTCCGGTTCCGCGTGCCCTATGGGACGCTTCTTTGTGTGTCGGACAAGCCGCTTCATGGTGAGTTGAAATTGCCCGGGATGGCGTCGGATTTCTATAAATCGCAGGTCTCTCGGCACCTATTGATCGGTATCCGCTCCATGGAATTGCTGCGCGACATGCCGATTGAACGCATCCATAGCCGAAAATTGCGTTCTTTCGAGGAGACGGCCTTCCTCTAATCGGGGTTTTTCGCTCAAAATGCGGGAAAAAGCCAAGGATCAGTACACTAGGCGTTGTACGCCCCCTCAATATTCGCTTAGAAATGCGCAATAATCCCCAAATCGAAGGGGGGCGTACGAGGAGTATACAGACATGACGAAACCGATGACCAAAACCCAGCTCGTGGCTGCACTCGCCGAAGAAATGGGTTCTGACAAGAAATCCGCTGGCGCGGCGCTCGAGGCGATCACCTCCCTCATCACCAAAGAAGTCTCCGCCGGTGGCGCTGTGACTCTTCCCGGCGTTGGCAAAATCTACTGCCGTGAGCGTCCGGAGCGTATGGTGCGTAACCCGCAGACCGGCGCGCAGATGAAGAAAGAAGCCGACAAGGTCGTGAAAATGACCATCGCAAAAGCGCTGAAAGACAGCGTGAATGGCTAAGTCTTTCTGACTGTTTATTCGAAAGGGTCGCGCCGGTCGCGGCCCTTTTTCGTTTCTGGATATGTGAGGGCCAAGATGGATTTCAAAGCATTCGCGATGGGGCTGGCTTTCGTGTTCATGTGGTCTTCTGCTTTTACCTCCGCGCGGATCATCGTGGCCGATGCCCCCGCGCTTGCCGCTCTGACGGTCCGGTTTATGCTCTCTGGTCTGGTTGGCGTTCTTTTGGCACGAGCGCTCGGGCAGTCCTGGCATTTCACGCGGGTACAGTGGAAAAGCATTGCCTTGTTCGGGCTCTGTCAGAACACGATTTACCTTGGCCTGTATTTCTTGGCGATGCGCAGTGTCGAGGCCTCTGTTGCCTCTGTTTTGGCCTCTTCGATGCCTTTGGTTGTGGCGCTTTTTTCGACCCTAATCCAGCGTAAGATGCCGAAACCGCTTGCTCTTGTGGGGCTGGTTCTTGGCTTTGTCGGCGTGATCATGATCATGGGCACCCGTGTGTCTGCGGGCAGCGATGTGATGGGCATTCTGCTGTGTATGATCGGTACAGTGGCGCTGGCGGTTGCGACGCTCACCGTGCAATCGGCCGATGCCGGGGATAATGTCCTGATGGTTGTCGGCATCCAGAGCCTGATCGGCGCTGCCGCTCTGGCCGTGATCTCGCCCTTTGTGGACAATTATACCGTGAATATGTCCGCGAAACTCGTTTGGTCGATGCTCTACACCACTTTCATCCCGGGGCTTTTGGCGACCTGGGTCTGGTTCAAATTGGTGGCGCGTCTGGGCACGGTCAAATCCGCCGCCTTCCATTTTTTGAACCCGTTTTTTGGGGTTGGAATCGCGGCCCTTCTCTTGGGTGAAAAGATCAGCCAATGGGACGTCTATGGCGTCGTGACGATTATGATTGGCATTCTTGCGGTGCAGTTTTCCAAGTCCGAAAACAGACCCTAAACCACCAGAAACAGCACAATATTGAGCGTGACAAAGGCCGCGAGTGTGTTCACGAGGATCGACAGAGAGGCCAGAGCCCCACGTCCGACCTCTTGGGCAAACAGGGCGGCGATGGCCATGGTCGGAAGCGCAGCGGAAATCAGCACGGCCATTCGCAGGTCCGGGTCCAGAGTGACGCCAAAACGCGCGACCAGAAAGATCACAAGCGCTGTACACAGGGGCATGACACGACCAGCTTGCCGACGGCGGCCTGACCGGCCAGACGCAGGTTGCCTTCAAAATTCAGCCCCGCGAGCCGCCGATCGCGAAAAGCGCGACGGCTGATGCGGAGCCAGCGACCAGATTGATGAGCTTGTGAACCAGAGAAACATCAGCCCGCCACTCAGGAGACCTGAAAACACGTAGACGGTGATGCCTAGGATTGTGAGAAGCTCAGCCAATGTGACCGCGGAGCCCCTCGCCGACTTGACCGCGATGCAGCAGCAGATGATCGAGGAGCACGCAGGCCATCATCGCCTCGCCCACGGGCACGGCACGGATGCCGACGCAGGGATCGTGGCGGCCCTTGGTGATCAGATCGGTGTCTTCGCCCGCTTTTGTTACGGTCTTGCGCGGGGTCAGAATAGAAGATGTCGGTTTCACCGCAAAGCGCACGACGACATCCTGCCCGGTGGAAATCCCACCAAGAATCCCACCCGCATGATTAGATCCGAACTCAGGCCCATTCGGCCCCATACGGATTTCATCGGCGTTTTCTTCTCCGGTGAGACAAGCGGAATTCATGCCCTCGCCAATTTCCACCCCTTTGACGGCGTTGATGGACATCATCGCAGCGGCCAAATCAGTGTCTAACTTGGCATAAATCGGTGCGCCGAGGCCCGCGGGCAGGCCTTTTGCGACCACTTCGATGACGGCGCCAACAGAAGAGCCATTTTTGCGGATATCGCCCAAGTAGTCGGCCCATGTGTCCGCAGTGGCGGCAGAGGGCACCCAGAACGGGTTGTTGTCGATCTCGGCCATGTCGCGCGGACCTTCGATGCCATGCGGGCCGATCTGGGTCATATAGCCTTTGATCTCCAGATCAGGCACCAATGCGGCCAAAACCGCGCGTGCGATCCCGCCTGCGGCCACGCGCGCGGCGGTTTCCCGTGCCGAAGACCGCCCGCCGCCACGATAATCGCGGATGCCGTATTTCTGGAAATAGGTGATGTCGGCGTGACCGGGACGAAACGCCTGCGCGATCTCGCCGTAATCTTTCGAACGCTGGTCCGTGTTGCGGATCATCAGTTGGATCGGCGTGCCGGTGGTCTTGCCCTCGAACACACCAGAGAGGATTTCCACCTGATCGGGCTCGCGCCGCTGGGTGGTGAACTTCGAAGTGCCGGGTTTGCGCTTGTCGAGCCAGACCTGAAGCATCTCTTCATTGATCTCGATCCCCGGAGGGCATCCATCGACCGTGGCGCCCAAAGCGGGTCCGTGGCTTTCACCCCAGGTGGTGAAGCGGAAAAGATGTCCGAATGTGTTCATGCTCATGGCGGGCTCCTCGCGTTATGTTTGCTTTAACCGAAGTCATTTCCGGGAGCAATAAATGCGCGCTCGGGAGTTCTGAGACAGAGGGGCAATGATGCGGTCCAGAAGGCTTTCACGTGCAACGTGACCGAAGACCTATCCGCGCAACAAGCCGAACAGTTTTCTCGCTTGGCGTGGCGACCGTCTCGCGTGGCGCGTAGACCGTCCTGTCGGTGCGAATTCTTCGTCCAGATAGGAGGAGAAGGCTTTGTATTCTCCATCCAGCCCAAGGGACATGGATTTTTCATATCCCTTCTTGCGCATTTCGAAGGCCTCGGTTGTCCAGTGTTCAATCGCCCAGTCTATGGCTTTTTGATACGCGGCGATGTCACCGTAGGGCACCTGAATACAGTTGTCGCCAAAGTCGCAATAGAACCTGTTGCCAAAGGCGTCCGGGATGATGATCAGCTGTCCTGCGGCCATCGCTTCCAAGCCGGGCAGGTAGAGGCCCTCTTCGGGCAAGGGTGAGGCGATGAAAATCGACCCCTTCGCGTAGAATTGTCTCAATTCGTCCCACGATACCCCTTTTTTCGCTTCGAGCACCGAAGAGACTTGGGACGCTTTTCGATAGGCTGAGGCGACGTCTTTTGCGAGATCGGATTTGAATGTGTTGTAGAAGAGCGTGATGGGGTCATTCTGTTCGGGAGTGTTTTTGAAAGCATCGAAATCGAACCCGTGCGGAATGAGGTGCAGTTTGTCCTTATTTTCCACATAAGGACTGACGGCATCCAAAACTTCCTGCGTGATGCAAATGCGGCGAAGCGGTTTCGACAACAGCCGATAGGAATAGCCGTTGTCAAAGGCTGTATTGGAGAGCCTGGTGTTCTGCAAAAGATGGATAAAGGTCAGGTCGCGACCGGCGACCTCGGCGTAAAGGGCGCAGAGGCGTTCGTGTGAGGAGGGCAGCGTAAAGAAGATGATGTCGTCTTTGCGCGGTTCCAGTTCGCTTGCGGCACAAATTTTGATGCCGCTGCCATAGCTTTCAAAGTAAGGCTTTTTGAACAGGGGGCTGCTCAGATGTGGCCATTTCAGTTCGGAACAACAAAATATCACCTCACGCCCGGTGCGAGACGCATGCACGGCATAATCCAGAATTTTTGCGATCCCCCCCACCGGGTTGTCCGTTGGCACGAAAAAAACCATCCGTTGCGTCATGAGATGTCTCCAAAGAGAGAGGGATCGTTCAAAATCTCAGCGGCTTTCGTTTTTGCGTACTGCAAAGCCGTGTCGAACTGACCCTTCTTGGCCGCAGAGATAAATGTCATAAGCTGTTCCGGGTCCGGTTCGTTTTGCGATGTCATGCCGGGGAAGGGGGCCCAAATCCGGTCGAGACCAGTTTGCGCATTCGCAAAGATGGGCGTGCCGACGCTGACGGATTGGATCAGGCGTGTCGATGTCGAATATGTACGTTCCTCATTGACGACGGACCAATCCATGACGCCATAACAGCTTTTCAAGAGGGCCAGATGCGCAGGGTAGGACAACCCCGTCACGCGGCGCACGTTCGGAAGTTGAAGCAGGCGCGACAAGCCGACGCTTTCAGGGTCTTCATGATGCTTGTGCGGTGACATCAGGAATGCCTGTTGCTCAGGTTGATGTTCCAATACCTCTGCCATGGCTTTCAAAAACGGAGCATTGTTGGTCCATTTTTGCCCCCCGGAGAAGAACAGGATATTTTCGCGGGTGGGCGCTTTGTGATCGTTTTTTGCAGGAAGAGGCGTAAACGGATTCAGGCAGACCGATTTGAGCGCACTCAATTCTTCTGAGAAAAGCTCCATTGTTTTGGGGCCGTTTACAAAGACCCGATCCGCGGAGGTCAGGCATTCTACGTGGAGGGTTTCCGTCTGCTTGATTTTTTCTTCACTGGCGCCCGCATGGATGAATTCCAATGCGCGCGGGGCGAGGACGTCATAAATGACGAAATGTTTCTTCAGGGCCTGGCGGAAAATCGGCACCATTTCAAGCTGGGTGAATACGATTGCCGATCTTTCAATGCGCTCAAAGAAGATGTCGATTTTGTCGTCGTGAAGCACGAGAAAATCCGGGTGCGCATTGACCGAACGGATCACGGTGTTCGCGCGGGCCAAAAGATCGTAGCGGGATTTGGGCATCACGTAGATAACGCGGTCCATCTGCGTCTTGGCCTGAAAGGCCAATTGCTCCGCCCGCAAACCCGGTGCGCGGACCACATTTGAGACCAGCGGGGGCAACATATTGCAAAAGATGTAACAATCCATGGTCTTAGCCGATCTCGAATATCAAACAGTTCAAATTGGATTGCGCGGGCAACATGGAGCCAAAAAGGGTCTTGGCCATGCGAACGGGCTGGGAGAAGGCTGTTTTCACCCTCTGATGCACCAACTCCAGAGGGTTTTCATAGTTCAGGACTTCCAGACAAAACACCACTTTGGCTTCTGGATAGAGCTGCGAAAGCTCTTTGATCTGGTCGCTTTGACCCAGCAAAATATCGACGGGCAGGTGCAAGTCCTCTGTCAGCCCGGCGGCCAGGCCGAAACTGCTGAACACGGTGCTGCGAAAGCCGGGCAAGCATCCGATAACGGGATCATAGGGCAGATAGTTCTGACCGCGAGACGCCGCACGCAGGGAGACCCAAGCGACTTTGGGGATTGCGCGAAGCGCATCGGGCAAGTTCGAACTGCTGAGAAATGCGGTGTTATTGGCCAGTCTCTCCTGCAAAACCTCGGTGGTCATGAGGTGACAGGGCAGCCAGGAAAACCGACGCTGATGGGTCAAAAGTCCCTCGCTCAGAACCACGGAATCGAGGGGGGTCAGACACAGCGCCCCACTGCGCAGATGCATATCCAGATGCATGAGGTCGATGCCGCTGGTGACATAGAAAATCACGGGGACCTTGTTCAGGATCTCGAAATCACGATCCTGAAGATACCGCGGCCCGACCACAATCGCAGCATTGGAAAACCGAATGCCTGAGACAAAATTTTCGGGGCTGCCGGTTGCGGTGAAAGAAAGCCCTGCACCTTTGATGTCGTCGTCTCGTCCAATGATCGCGTAAGTCATAAGTCGCTTGTTCACTTCGAGCCGGAGTTCATGGAGCGTACATGTTTCGCAACGCGATGAAGGGCCATCCGAACACGGTTTTTCAAGCCCCGGCTGTTTTCCAGGCGCGTGCCGAAGAGTTTGCTGTAGACGACCGGGTCGTCGATATTCTCATTGTACATTTTGACCTTCAAAATCTCGAGCAACTCATCCAGCGTGAGGTCTCGCGAAATTTGTGCGTGGTCCAGAGAACTGCCACTGTGCATCGTGAAGTTCAGATTGCGTTGACCGGCCAGCATCGAGGTGATCGCCCGCGCGGTCGGGTCCGTTGAGGGGAAGACGGGGAGATTCAAAACGTCCAGCGTGATTTCTGTTTTCTTGGTGTTGGCCTGGGTGGTCATGATGCTTTTACCTCTCGGGAGGCGTCGGTGGGACGCATATCTGAAAGCGTGAGGAATTGAGTTGCCTTGTCCCAAAGTTGATCTGCGGTTTGTCTGAGGGCCGGATCAATCACAAGTTCGTCGACAGTGGTGTCTTGGAACAGTTCGGGTCTGAAGGTTTTCGACATCGGAATGGGGTCGAGATTGATGCCGAAACGGTCGTTCAGATGCGCGGCGACAGAGGTCTCTGCGGCCAGCCGATCAATACGTACCACCACGGCGTCCGCGTTCCTTTGCGCGAGGAACTGGAGAATGCCTGTCATGTGGATACACCAGTTGATACAAACGGCATCCGCGCTCATTGCATTGCGCGCGACATTCCTTGCGACATTGGTGTTCAGCGTGGAATAGTAATCCTTGAACACCCGGCGCATCACGCTGTCGATACAGCTGGTGTAATGCCGCAAGACCACGAGATATTTCGGGTTGGGCAAAACGGAATGCCAGAAATCCAGCAACAGGCAGGTCCGGGGATCTTTGAAGCCCCAGACATCATGGACGGCATCACGACGGGAAATCAGATCCGTGGCCACGGAATAGAATTTCTTCGGGATCACGGGGGCCAGATCGGATGTGGTATCCCAAGTGGCCGAATTGGTTTGCATGATGGCCTGATTGATGTCGTAGGCTTCCCGGTCCTCGAAATGCCCGAAAGGGTTCGAAGCCTTTGCGCCCAACAGGTCATCGCCCACGAAAAGCCCGGCTTCGGCACAATGTTGGGCCATGGCCGATGTGCCGCTGCGGTGATAGCCGACGATGACAATCTGAGTGGCCATTATACTTTCCCGGTGTCGTTGTGGACAACTGTGGTGCCTGATGTGTCGATCCGAATGCGTTGCAGTTTCATGTCCTGAAAGGCATCCTCGATCGCGTCACGTGCGCCCGGGGCGTGTAACAGAAGAAACCCCGCACCTCCAGCGCCAAGGAGTTTCCCGCCCGTGGCGCCCGCCGCCAGAGCCCGCTCATAGAGCGCATCAATATGCGGGTTCGACACATGAGGAGAGAGCCGCTTTTTGCGCTCCCAGCCTTCATGAAGATAGGCGCCGAGGTCATCGGGCTTGTCCGCGATTTCATCCGTAAACACCCGTGCCTGATTGGCCATCTCTTTGAGGTTGGCGGTCAGTTGCTCATTGGAGGCTACGGTCTTTTTCTGGGTTTCCAGTTGCGCAGAGGCCGACCGCGTGCCGCCGACATACAAAAGCGTCAGGCTGTCCTCGAGACGCGCACGGGCGGCGGATTTCAGGAGGATCGGCGAAACATCCACGGTGCCATCGGGGTTGAACTCGATTTTCTTCAATCCCGGCACGGCACAGCCATATTGATCCTGTTTGCCGATGGGTTCGCGCAGGCGTTCGATTTCGACTTCGCAGGCGAGATCGGCGATCTCTATCTGTTCGCGAAACTGGCCCGTGAACTCATCGCAAATCTTGATCATGCCGCATGTGAACGCCGAGGAGGACGCAAGGCCGGTGCCGGCCGGAATGTCGGCGGCAGAGGCGAAATCCACGCCTTCGATGCCATACATGGAGAACACTTCCCGAATGATCGGGTGTTGGATGTCCTCGATCGCGTCAACGGTTTCGGTCCGTGAATATTTGATCAGGCTGGTCGAGTCGTGAAAGCTTTTGTGCATCGAAAGGTATGAGTATTTGTCGATGGCCGTCGACAGGACACAGCCCCCGTGCTCCTTGTAAAAATACTCGATGTCGGTTCCGCCGCCCAGAAAGCTAACGCGAAATGGAGTTCTGACGACGATCACGGCGCATCATCCTTTTTGATCAGGGCCCAAGCCTCGGAGACATCTTTCGCGACATGATCGGCAAGCGCAAGCAACGCGTCCGGTGTGTCGTGTTCGATGCCCTGCCCGGCGTTTCTGTGTACGAAGATTGTGCGACAACCGGCAGCGCGCCCCGCTTGCAGATCCGAAATCCTGTCGCCGATCATATAAGACCGCGTCAGGTCGATATTGTAGTCCTCTGCGGCCTTCACCAACATGCCCGGGGCGGGTTTGCGGCAGGTACAGGGTCTCTTAAGCTCCGGCACTTCGCCCTCATGCCCGGCTTCGGGATGATGCGGGCAATAGTACAAATCGTCCAGATAAGCGCCGCCCTCGCTCAGTTGGGCATCCATTTCGCACAGGACCAGTTCCAGGTCCTCGAAGGTGAAAAAGCCCTTGGCGATGTCCGGCTGATTTGTGATCCCGATCGACAGGAAATGCGAGCGGTTGATCTCGGCGATGGTTTGGGCGAGCTGTGGCAAAAGCTCGAACTGCTCTGGTCTGTGCACGCCGTCGATTTCTTTGTTGATGACGCCGTCCCGATCCAGAAAGACGGCGCGTTGCCGATGGCGCATGGAGCGCGCCTGCACGAGGCCTGAGCTCACTGCCTTTTCGGCTTTGACGATGCGATCCGGCGTGCCCACGTCCTTGATGTATTCAGCAGAGCGATAGGCATAAAGCTCGGCCCCGTTCCTGATGGCGTTGGGAAACACGTCCCGGCCCCAATCGAACAGCGCATCGCCTTCGGGGATGTGGTCGAACACATTGGGCGTCAGGTAATACAAGCCGGCGTTCACCAGATTGCGGGCTTGCAACGCGGCGGAATGCGGTTTGTTGAGAAAGGCATGGATGCGATGGGTGTCGCTGTCGGAGGCCACGAGATCGCTGTCGAACGGGTGGTCGTTGGGGTGCACAAAGAGGGTCCCGTCGCCGCCCCAGGCCTTGGCCTGAGACACGAATTTGACGAGATCAATGTCAAAGGCCACATCGCCGTAAAGCAGGACAAAGCCCGAACCGAGATGGTCGGCGGCGGCGCGCGTGGCGCGGGCTGTTCCGAGCGGGATGTCTTCGTGAACATAGTGAATTTGGGCGCCAAAACGCGCGCCGTTTTCAAAATGCCTTTCGATGACATCGCCCATATGGCCGGTCAGAAAGACCAGATCGGTGAAGCCCTGTGCAACGAGTTGCCGGACCGCTCTTTCCAAAAGTGGCGCCCCCATGAAATCGACCATGGGTTTGGGGCGGTCTTTCAATCCGAGGCGGGTTCCCTTGCCTCCCAGAAGGATGGCGACAGGTGTCTGTTGAATGCTGGGGGCGGGCGTCATGGCGGGAAGGTCAGCCATTTATTTGGCGTTCACACCATCGCGTTTTTGGCCAATCATCTGGACCATGATATGCAAAAGGGCGGAATGTGCATCCTCGACGACGCCGTAATTGTTGACCGCGACATGAAGCGGAATTTCGGACATATCGTTCAGACGCCCGCCGTCAAAACCGGACAGGCCAATGGTTTTCGCACCAATTTTTTGAGCCTGTGCGACGGCGCGGATGATATTTTCCGAATTGCCGGAGGAGGACACCGCGATAAGGATGTCTTCTGGGCGCATGCGCGCCTGAAGCTGAAACGAGAACACGTTTTCGAAGTGGAAATCATTGGCGATGGCGGTGTAAAGCGCCACGTTTTCCGTCAGCGAAATCGCACGGATCGGGGGATGCGCAACGTGATAGGTGCCCTTCACGAAATCGCAGACCAGATGGTCGCAAATTGCGGCAGATCCGCCATTCCCGGCAAGATAGAGTGTCCCGCCGGCGACGCTGCAGGCTTCGATGGCCTGAAGCGCTTGATCAAGCTTTGTGCCATTGACGGACGACAGGCCTTCAGAAAGAGAGTTCGCGTAATTTTTCGCGTATTCCGCGGCGCCGCCATTCGCAAGGGATACGTTGCGCCAGCGCGGATCATCTTTAAGGAGCCCTGTCATCGCTTCTCACAATTTAAGATTGTATTACCACGCGAGCCTAGGAATGGGCCCATTTGATGTCAACTTGTTTCGAGGACAGGGATAAAGCGTTTTTCAAAAAACTTGGGGCACTCAATTTTTGAAAAACGCAGCAAGATCAATTCAGTGTCGCAACGTTTTTCGCTCAATCTGATTCAGATTAAACGAAAAACGCTTTAGTGAGCAGTTGCGAGTTTTTAAAAGAGCTCATTCAGGATTTTACGATGATAGCGCCGCAAGAAGAATACGCCGGCCACGCACAGGATAAGCGACAGCCCAAACACAAAGCCCGGCGAGACGAATGCGGGGTTATAGGACGGATAAAAGGCGGCTCTCATGATGGATAAGACGTGGATCAAGGGGTTCCACCACAGGATGGATTGTGCCGTGGAGGGCAGGCCGTCAATCAGGTAGAAAATACCGGAAACGAGAAAGATCGGACGGTTTCCGATGGCCCAGATACGTTCCCAGATCGGAAAGATGGAAAACAGGAAGGCGTTCAGCATTCCGACCCCGAACGCCAATGCGCTGGCCATGAGAAAAGACAGCCCGGCCAAGGGCAAATCAAGGGTCAGGTCTATGTCTTCGATCCACACGATAGCGCAGAGCAGGATGCAAAAAACCAGCAGTTGCGTCATCACATTGAGCAAGAGGCGGGCCAAAGCCGCATCGAAATATGTCACCCGGGGATAATTGAGCAGTGGCTGGGAAAACCGGATGGATGTCGCGACTTTGCCGGAGACGTCCATATAGAGCATGAAGGGCATCAAACCCGTGAAATAAAACAGGGAAAACGATGTGCCCAAGGGCGGCAGGTGCACGAAAAAGGAAAACACGATCGTCAAAAGGACGATGCCGCCGACGGGTTCGAGAACGGCCCAGATATAGCCGCCCGGATTGCGTCCGTAGCTGGTGATCATTTCCCGCAGCATCAGCGCGGAGATAACGCGAAAGGTGGTGAATTTTCCAAGATCGGATTTCAGTTGCATGTGCTGCGCCTCACCCGGATTTCATATTGGCTTGATGCTGGGCCACGCCCTGTTCGACATCGTCGTAAAAGGTGAGCTGGCCTTTTTCGAGAATGGCGACATGATCGCAATTGCGTCGAATGAAGGCGAGAGAGTGGGTGACGATGATCGCCGACTGGCCTTTCAGTTTCGTCTGGAAAACGGCGTCGCATTTGGCCCGAAATCTTTCGTCCCCCACGGAGGTGATCTCATCGACGAGGTAGATATCGAAAGGCACGCCCATGGAGACGCCAAAGGCCAATCGTGCCCGCATCCCGGAGGAGTAGGAATGCACCGGCATCCGGTAATAATTGCCCAACTCGACGAAATCCTCGACAAACTCGGAAAAGGCGTCCGTATCCATGCCGTAGACACGGGCCAGAAACCGCGCATTCTGCGCGCCGGTCAGATGGGGGTGAAAACTGCCTGCAAATCCGATCGGCCAGGAGACGGCGCCCTCACGGATCACCTGTCCTTTGTCGGGGTCCTGCGTGCCCGCGATGATCTTGAGCAATGTCGATTTGCCCGCCCCATTGCGCCCCAGCAAACCAACACGCTTTTTCGCGGGAAACAGAAAATCGGTTTCGTGCAATACGGTTTTGGACGCCGCAGCGTTGGAGAACTGTTTCGCGACGCCTTTCAGGTAGATCATCGCCGGTCTCTGAATGCATAGACGATCAGCGCGCCAAGGGCCCATATCAGAAAGCTCACGATGGCAACAACGGCGACCAATGTGCCCCGTTTCGGCTCTTTCGAGCTTTCTGCCAGCGTCGGCGGGATATGCACGGCAAGATAGCGGCTCTGGCGTTGAGCCTCCGTCAGGGCGCTGTCATAGGCCGCCATGGCCGACAAATAGGCCTGTGTGGCGAATTCCGTGTCGACCATGAGGCTTTCATATTGCCCGATCGTATCGGTCAACCCGTCGCTGGAGCGGCCTGTCAGTTGCGATCTTTCATCTTCAATGCGGGCCTTGATGGCATCAATGCGTCGTTGTGAGGCTTCGATACGTGGGTTGGATCCGGCGCTCGAGGCTCCCGACAACAAATCCTGTTCGATCAGAGCAGAGGCCAGCTCGACCTCCAGCGCGTTGATGACACCCATCTGACCTTCGATGTCGACATCGGGGTTCACCATATTGTTTTCCGTGCGGAACTCGCTCATCGCGACTCTGGATGCGCGGAGCCTTTCGACGGAAATATCAAGCTCCTTGCGCGCCAGGCTGATCCGGTCTTCCGTGGCGACGGCGTTCAGCTCGTTCACCAACCGGCTGCTTTCCTCCAAAATCGACTGCATCACGACCTGAGCGTCTTTCGGGTCGAAGCTGCGCAGCTTCAGTGTCATGATGCTTTCTGCGGAGGAATAGGACGGTTCCAGAATCCTGTTCCAGTATTTCACATAGTCCTCGATGGTCGCATCGGGAGCGACCGTGAAAAACGGGTCGTCGGCGTGGTGACGGGAAAACAGCTCTTTGAGATCCAGTTTCTCGTCGAGAATGGTGAACATTTGCTGGGACCGCACGTAGTCGTACAGAATGTCCAGATCTTTTGTCGGCCCGGAAGAGAAATTCGAAATGCCGCCGAGCAAATCGACCGCAGTGGTGCCTTCCTCCTTGCGTACGGAAAAAGAGGCCGTCGAGACGAACTGATCTTTCGCCACGAAATACATGTAAATCCCCGTGATCGCCGTCGGAATGATCACACAGATCGCAAAAGAGACAACCAAGAGCGCGTGGCGGAGTTTAAAACTCGCTTTTGGCACATGAACGGACATGGGGGGATTTTCGGGCTGCGGCTTTTGATTTGCGTTCCCGGCAGTCTTTGCAGGTTGCGGTTTGTCGGGGGCGGGTGCTGGTTTGTTCGGTTGAGCGGCCGGAGCCGGTTTGTTGGCTTGCGCAGCCGCGGGCTTATTCTGCTGCGCTGGCGCTGCGGGCGCAGGTTTATTGGGCTGCGCTGCTTTGGCATTCTGATTTTGAGCCGGCGCGGGGCGCTGATCCGCAGGGGCCTGCGGCTTTGCGGGGCCGGGCTTTGGGGCGTTGCCCTGAGGGTTAGGGCCGTCTGATGTCTTGTTGTTGTCTTGCTCAGGCATGAGGCGCCCCTACTTTAACGCGTGCTCTTAATTTACGTCAGGCTAGTACCTTGCACATAAGGGTTCAATCCTCAGACACATGAGGCATAAGGCGCCCAAAGGTAACCTCGCGTGCCTGCGGTGCCCAGGCCTCATAGGAAAAGTTGCCTTGCCAGGCCTGTCTGATTTTTGCATTCCACATCTCTTTATCGCTCAGATAGGCGAGCGTCACGCGCGCAACAGCCTCCGCGTCCGCCTTGGCATCTTGCAGGCTGAGCGTGGCGGCCAGAGGATGTCTGTCCAAAATCTCACCCATCCCCACGATACGTGGCGTAGCAATGGGCAGACCCGCTTCCATGGCTTCCAGCGCGGCAATCGGTTGCCCTTCGTAATGCGAGGTCAACACGAAACAGGCCCCGCGGGCCAGGGCTTCGGCGATGTCTTGTGTTGGTCCGTGGAAATCGAGCCGTTCCATGGCGCCACGGTCCAAGCGGGCCGTGAAGGCTGCTGCAAGGTCCGGGGCCTGTGTGCCTGCGCCCCACAGATCCATCGTGAATGCAGCGGGCAGATGTTTGAAAATCTCACGCGCCCAAAGCAGGTTTTTCTGGGGCGAATGGCGCGATGTCATCACGATGTTCGGCATGTCTGCGCGGGCGGGCTTTGGTTGAATGCGGGAACAATTTCCCAAGACCACGCCCTCAGCGGCACATCTTGTGGCGCGCGACCAGGCACGCATCTGTCCGCCGGTGAGGAAAATAGGGATCACCCTGTGGCCGCCGGAGGACAGGAAGCGCTCCAGCCAGACGGCAATCTTTCTGCTGCGCCTTGAGCGACCTCTGGTAAAGGGCAGACCGTGATAGGTGACGGCATAAGTCACGCAATCGGGGAGAAACGACACGCGTACCAGAACGCGCAGATATAGTACCGCCATGCGCGAATGTGCCCAGACCAGATCGAAATCGCCTTGCCGGATCAGGCGGCGTATTTTCAAAACGGCGGACAGACCTCGAAGCGGGTTCAGCGAGGTTTTCAAGCCACGAATGACCTTCCACTGGATCCCGCTGCGATCCTGCAGAAAGCTGTAGCCGCCCTCATCCAGATCGGTACACACCGTCAGCATAGCCTCTTCGCAAAGCGCCTCGGTCAGGAACTCGAGATGCCGCGGCACGCCAGATCGCTCGCCGCTGCCGCCGATCAGCAGGATATGGGCTTTGCGCTGCATCTAGATTTTTCCCAGTAAGGCCGCGATGAGCAAGGACAGATGGGCCGCCGCGCTTTGCCTGTGTGCGCCCGATTTCATCAGCCTGTAGAGGCGAAGCAAAGGATTTTTTTGCGCCCGTGCGCTGACAAAAGCCTCCAGGATACGTTGGTTTTCCGGGGTCAGGATGTGCCGCGCCGGTTCGAGGGCGGCCAATTGCAACGACATGTTGCGGGAAAAATCTCCCATCAACGCCCGCCACTTGCGTCGGATCAGGGCGACGATGCTTTGGGTTTCCCCGATGAGATTTCCACCGTGTTGGCGGTATAAAACCACAGGTTCCGCGTCGATCGTGACCGCGCTGCCCACACCTGTCAGAATTTGATAAATCCACCAGTCATGGGCAAACACGCGGCGTGCGTCTTTGGCCAGGGGTTTCAGAATATTGAGAGCGGCCCGGTTGAAAACGATCGTGTTGCCGGGTGCGACGTTTTCAACGAGGGCATTGGCAAAGGACGGACCGCGCGAGGTCGAGATCTGTGTGGGCCATGTCTTGTTCGTTCTCGGGTCCCAAAGCAACCGCGAGGCGGCATAAAGCGCGGGTTGGTCATGTGGGGTCCGGCGCAATGCCTCGACCGCACGGGACAGCTTTTGAGGCAACCAGACATCGTCCTGATCGCTGAGCGCCACCCATTCCACCTCCTCGGGCACATCGGCGAGGGCGGACAGAAAATTGTCGGCAAACCCATAGCTTTTGCGCGACGTGACGATGAGACCGTTTTGAAACCCTTGGCGCGCGCTTTCGATTTTTGCCAAAGCGCCATCGTCAGGCCCGTCATTCGAGACGACCAGTATCCAATCCCGAACGGTTTGCGCCAGAAAGCTATCAATCTGTTCGCCGATGTGGGGGGTACCGGCGTGGAGTGCCAGAACGATTGCGCCACCGCTTGCCATATCTTTGTCAGTCTTTGGCATCGTGTCTGGCGTCATGGCTCGCTGTGAAACAGTTGCTTTCCACCTGACAGTCCGGCAAACACCAAAAGCGCCAAGCTGTTGTGCAGATGCAAACCCGGAGAAAGTGAGTGGGCTCAGTATTCCGCCTTATCTATCTGAAAAGATTTTTCCGCGCAATTCGGGAAGAGGGTGTTGGAACGGCTCTCAGGAAGGCAGTTTTCTGGACAAAGTTTTTTCTGGGCGGTGCGGCGCCAAGTGGCTTTATCGCCCGTCGCTACGGGGTGTCATCGGGGTATTATCTGGGCGGCATATGGCGCGATCTGGCCGAACGCCAGAGCTTTGACGCGTCCCGCAACTTCAAACCCAAGACGCCCAAGGTCGTTGTCATTGGCGATCTGAACCTGCCGCAATGCAAGAAGTACCGCGTTGCGCAATTGTCCGAACTGTTCGAGATCAAAGGCTGGCAGTTCGACTACAGTTCGATCGGGGACGCGCCACGTGCCGCCGAACTGTTGCAGGATGCGACGCATCTGATCCTCTATCGTGTCTTGATGGGCAAAGCGTTGTCAGAAGTTTTGTATGAAGCGCGCCGCCTTGGCATTCCGGTGCTCTACGATATTGACGATCCCCTGTTTTCCATTTCGGCCTATGCGACATATGAAAATATGAAAGCCCTGCCCGAAAGGCTGGCCGTCCACTTCATGGATGAGGCGCCCAAATATGCTCTGGCGATGAACGCCTGCGATATGGTGTCTGTCTCGACGCCGCGCTTGGCGGAATTTGCGCGGCGCTACGTCATGCGTCCTGTCGTGGTGCGCAGAAATTTTGCGGACCGCTCGACGCTTGCCGCATGTCCGGCACCTGAAAGTACACCCGCCGAGGCCGGTGTGTTCCGCATGGGCTTTGCAACCGGGTCTCAGGGGCATGAGATGGATTTGGCGGTTGTGGCCGATGCGTTGGCCGAGTTCCTCTCACGCGCTCCCGGGCGCAAGCTGATGTTGATCGGGCAGGTGAACCAAAAGTTTATTCCCGAGGACCTGTTGCCCTATTGTGAATTCGAGCCGTTCACGGATTACGAGACCTATCTCGCTGTTCTTGCCAAATGCGATGTGGTTTTGCTGCCCTTGACGGATGACATGTTCAATCAGTCCAAAAGCGCAGTGCGGGCTTTGGATGCTGCCGCGGTCGCGCGTCCGGTCATCGCGTCGGATGTTTCGGATCAAAAGCATTTCGTTTTGGATGGAAAGACCGGCATTCTGGTGTCGCAAGGTCAAAGCTGGCTGACGGCGCTTGAGCAGATGGCAAAGGATCCGACGTTTTGCAACGCGATGGGGAGGGCGGCGCGCGCCAATCTGACTGAAAATTGGGCCGCCATGGACAGGGAGCCGGTGGCCGGTGCCGATTTCTGGGACTTTTTTAGCTGATCATGCATGTCGTCGTCGTCAACATACATTTCGCGCCTTTCACCTATGGCGGTGCCACGATCGTGGCGGAGGAGGTGGCGAAGGCGCTTGTCGCGCGTCATGATGTGACGGTGAGTGCCATTTCCACCATTTGTCGTGAGGATCTCGAGCCCTATGCTGTCATGCGCACGACCAGTGAGGGGTTTGACAGCTATCTGATCAACATCCCGGCCAAATGTTCCTTTGAAAACACCTACTCCAATGTGGCCCTGAACGCGGCCATCACGCGGCTTTGGGGGCGTCTGTCCCCGGATGTCGTACATGTTCACTGTGTTCAGCGTATCGGAGCAGATGTCGTGCGGCTGGCGAAAGAGGCCGGGTATAAAACGGTTTTGTCCGTTCACGATTATTGGTGGCTTTGCGAACGCCAGTTCATGGTGCGCACGGATGGTGCCTATTGCGATCAGGATGCGATTGACCTGTCAGTTTGTGCGCATTGCGTTCCGAATATCCGGAAAACCCAGAAGCGTCAGGCGCATCTTTTCAAGGCAATGGCTGCTGCCGACCTCATCACCTTTCCGTCGCAACACGCACGTGATCTGCATGTCGCCTCCGGGCTTCGTGCACTGGCCGATAAAATGGTGATCTGGCATAACGGTGTGCGATTGCCGGAAGCGGCATTTTTCGTGCAGCAAAAGGCGCGTCGGGATGCGGATAAGCGCGTGGTGTTCGGATTTGTCGGCGGACCGTCCCAACTCAAGGGGTGGCCATTGATCCGGGATGCCTTTGCCGGATTGGGTCGGGACGATTTCCGTGGTCTTTTGGTCGACGGTGGCGATGTCGCCTCCTGGTGGCCTTCGGAACGTCGTGCGGAGTTGTGGCAACTGAAAGGCGACTGGTCCATCGTTGAAAAATACAGTCAGGACACGATGGATGGGTTCTATGCGCAAATCGACGTTTTGCTGTTCATGTCGCAATGGAAAGAGACCTTTGGCCTGACCATTCGGGAGGCCTTGAGCCGGGGGATACGGGTGATCCAGACGGACAGTGGCGGAACGACCGAACATCCGGCTCTGGATGCAGATCGGCTCATTCCGATCGGCGCTTCCGCTGAACGTCTGCAACAGGAGATCACTGCCTGTCTGGAGGCAGACCTATCGCATCCCATCGCGGGGATCGAAAGCTATTCGGATCAGGCGGATAACTTGATGGCATGGCTGTCTGAACCGGAGCGTTCTGAGGCCTAGGGGCAGGGGTGGGGCCCGTCGCTGTGAGTGGCCTGTCGTGGGGCCCTGCAAGCTTTCTCAAAGGAGAAAGTTGCTGCTTGACAGGTCACTGAGCGACATATGCTCAATCATAATATACTCCCCGGTCCCGGAGGAGAAAAAGACACCCTGAGATGTCTCGAACAGGTGATAGGTGCGCAGATCCTCCCAACTGTCGATGCCTGAAAGGGCGCTGATATCAATGACATCGTGAGACTCGAAATCCGTGATGTAATCGTAGCCGCCGTCTTCCTCGAAGACGAAGGTGTCCGGGTCACTGCCGCCTGTGAGAATGTCACGGCCTGCCCCGCCATATAGCCTGTCGGCACCGGTGCCGCCGTCCAGAATGTCCTCTCCGGTGCCCCCGTAGAGGATGTCGCTCCCCGAGTTGCCATAAAGAGTGTCATCGTCGGCATCGCCATGGATGATGTCATTTTTCGTGCCGCCATCTATCCAGTCGTGTCCTCTGCCGCCGTGGATCCTATCCTGTCCGGTACCCCCGCGTATCTCATCTGCGCCCTTGTCGCCGTAGATCAGGTCATCACCGTCATCTCCGAAGAGCCTATCGGCATCGTCTCCGCCTTCGATCCTGTCGTTGCCGTTGCCGCCCAAAATGGTATCTTTGGCGCCTTCGCCTCGGATGATGTCATCGCCGTCTTCGCCTCGGATGATGTCATCGCCACGTCCACCGTAAACGGTGTCATTGTCTTCGCCGCCATAGATCGAGTCATGGCCGTCGCCGCCATAAATCTCATCTTGTCCGCTGTCGCCAAAGAGGCGGTCTCTGGAGGTGCCTCCGTCGATTTTGTCATTGCCGGTGCCGCCATAGATCGTGTCCGATCCGTCTTGGCCGAGCAATGTATCATCGCCGTCCTCGCCATAAATCTGATCATTGTGATTGCCGCCGTAGATGATGTCCATATTGCCACCGCCCCAAAGCGTGTCGTGGCCATCGCCCCCCACGATCAGATCGTTGCCGTTTTCACCGTAGATTGTATCGTTTCCCGTTTCACCATAGAGGGAGTCATCACCGGTGCCGCCGAAGATTTCATCCCACCCACGTCCCCCGTAGACCAGATCGTTTTCGGAGCCTGCGTTGATGACGTCATCGCCGTGTCCACCATAGATGGTGTCCGCGCCCGCATCGCCCCAGATGAAATCCACATCGGAGCCTCCGTCGATCCAATCATCGCCATCGCCGCCATAAATCGTATCGCGGGCGCCTTCTCCCCAGATTTCATCTGCACCGCTCTGGCCCAGAATGATGTCGAGACCTTTGCCGCCGCGCAGTTCATCGTCGCCGGTGCCACCATCTATGTCGTCATTTCCGTCGCCGCCATCGAGGATGTCGTTGCCCTGATCTCCCTTGATTTGATCGTTGCCGGTGTCGCCCCAGATTTGATCGTTGCCCGCCTCGCCATCAATCCAGTCTTCGCCGGAGTTTCCATAGACGATATCATCATCGTCACCGGCCGAGATCCAATCGTTTCCGTCATGGCCGTAGATCAGGTCATTGCCCTCGAAACCGTAAAGTCGGTCATCGCCATTATGTCCTTCGATGAGTTCGTCGATTTCTGAGCCTATGATCTCATCGTCGTCTGGCGTTCCTTTGATCAACAAGCGGTTGTCGATGATTTGGGGTGGTCCAAAATCGTTCAGAACCTCGAAATGAGAGAGTTGTTCGAGCTGAAGATTGGCAATCGCTGTCGCGTCAAAGGGCATGCCGTCGACCGTATAAAGTTCGAGGCGCTCGCCGTTGATCGTGATAAGGGCGCCATAGGCCGTGGACGAAATGCTCAGGAAGTCAACGCTGCGTATGCCATAGGCCGTGAGATCCAGAGTGTCCTGACGATAGTCGAAATCGGTAATGCGGTCGGTCTCATCGTCTTTTTCGAGGATAAAGACATCTCTGCCGCTGCCGCCCGT
Organism: uncultured Celeribacter sp.; assembly: GCF_963676475.1. NCBI lineage: Bacteria > Pseudomonadati > Pseudomonadota > Alphaproteobacteria > Rhodobacterales > Roseobacteraceae > Celeribacter > uncultured Celeribacter sp. The sequence goes on from NZ_OY781106.1 coordinate 3,060,733, forward strand.
GAGCGTGTCCGCGCCAGCGCCATCGAAGATCTGATCGTCTCCAGCCTGGCCGTGAAGCGTATCGGCATCGCTGCTGCCGGTCAGCATATCGCTTGCGGAGGTGCCGGTTAAACTTCCACCAGAGGTCAATGACTGGGTGACGCCAATTTCGTTCAGGTCGACCGTGAACCTCGAAAATCCCGTCCCCGCCTCATCAGCCACCACAATCGTCAGGCGGTCACCGTCAAGTGTCGCATCCATGGCGGACACATTGTTGAGTGCGGCCCCTGTAAGAGAGTTGTCCACCGCACTCAGGAATTGTAGCCGCCCGTTCGGGGCAACGGAAAAAAGCTGCAAGCCATTGCCGCCCCCATTCACGACCACAAGCCCGCGCCCGTTGTAGGTGAAGGCAGCCATTTCATTAATGTTGGTGAGCGAATATCCGTTGCCATCCAGAATATGGTCGACAGGCTTCAGAGAGCCATCGGGGTTCACCAAAACCGTGGATAACGAGCCACTCGTGGCGCTGGCCACGAGGGCGTATGTCTGGCCATTGATGTCCACGGTCTCCAGACATGTCGGTGAATTGATCCACAATCCGTTGCCCGCCGACGCCGTGTCGATGATGGTGGACGACCCGTTCGCATTGGCGACAAAGGAGACCAGAGAGTCCAATTCTTCATAGATGGCGAGCCCATGCAGGGCGCCGTTCATATCCCTTGCGACAAGTCCCGCGACCTGATGGTCGACATATTCAGAAGAGAGAAAGAAGGTTTCGCTTTCTGTACTCTCGATTGCGCTGGTGAGGGTGTAGCTGCCATCCTGTTTCGCAAAGAGGGTCAGGCCGGAGTCTGTCTGTGCAATATCGGTGGTATTGGCGTCGTCCCCGGCCTGAAACGTCTTATTCGTGAAGTTGCTCGAGGCGAAAGGATTTGTGCTGGCGGTTTTGAACCCTCCCATGAAATATCCGATCGCGACGAACTGGGTTGCGCCACCGTATTCGATCTCGACAAAGGCGGGTTCTGTCGGGGAGATCACCCCGGACGGAACGGACCAGCTCTGCATCAAGGTGCCGCTGTCCAGTTCGAACAGGGCAGAGACACCCCCGGCGCGTGACAGGGTATAAAGATACTCAACGCCGCCGTATTCGAAGAGTGCGACATCCCCGATACCGGTCAAATAGGCCTGATCCAGATGCTGGCCAAAACTATATTCGAACGAAAAGCTAACCGTTCCCATTTCTCACCACAATTCCCAGTTCATCCGTCGGGCAGTGTGTGGAAATTGGTCTGAAATACTCTTAACGGCTTCTGGGGAAGTGTTGAAATTACGTCTAAAATTAACCCTATCCGCCATATTTCAAACATAAAAATATAGGATGGATGGAGCTATGGAATGCTTCAAATGGTATGACGATGCTTTGCTAGGACTTGTGTATCAGTGTGCTCCAAGCTGTGAAAATTGAGCGAAAGGTGCCTGTGCTCGACTTGGTCTTTGGCCATGAGTATGGTTTTAGAAGGATATGATTTTTAAAGGATGAAAGGTTCAGGCGCGAGCCGTCTGATCACTGTCCGGCTCGAAGGAATTGAGGAAAGAGCGGCATGGGATACCAAGACAACCCCTTATTTTCGCAGCAATCGGGTTATTACAATTTGATCAACCTTGTGCCGGTTTGGAGCGATTACACCGGCCAGGGTCTACATGTCGGAGTCTTTGATGACGGCATGGATGTTATGCATCCCGACCTCGTGGGTAACTATGATGCGTCGAAAGAAAGCAATTTGGTCTCGGCCACGCATTCGGCCTATTATGACATACATGGCACATCCGTCGCCGGGATCATCGGGGCGTCCAACAATGATATCGGGGGCGTAGGGGTTGCCTATGATGTGTCACTGACGTCCATGAACTTGATCGTGGGCGGCGGTTCTCTGTACTACAACCAGTTTATGGCCTTGCTCGAAGAGGGAGCAAAATTCGATATCGCCAACAACAGTTGGGGGTATAAATTGGTCTACGAGGATTTCGGCAATCTTGCGGATGCCTACAGCGCGATGTCGGACATGGAGGCATCCTATGCCGCAGTGGTTGCCGAGGGGCGCGGGGGCCTGGGGACTATTATCGTGTCTGCGGCTGGAAATGGTGTCGGAGTCTATGACAATTATCAAGGCAGCGCTCAGGCCAATGGCTATGGGCAGATGTTCGAAAACATCACCGTTGCGGCGACGAATGGTGATGGCGATGTCAGGTCTTATTCCTCCTTTGGCACGAATGTCCTCATCTCTGCCCCTTCGGCTTGGGTGACGACCGATCGCTTGGGGTATTCTGGATATTCCGCCGGGGACTATACAAGTGATTTCGGGGGAACCTCGGCGGCGACACCCGTGATTTCGGGTGTGGCGGCTTTGATGCTGGAGGCGAACCCGGACCTCGGGTGGCGCGATGTTCAGAATATTCTGGCTGCGTCCGCGCAACAGACAGGGTCGACCTTTGGAAATGGTGCTGAAAGCTTTGAGCAGGGAGCTTGGTTTTCGAACGGGGCCAACACCTGGAACGGTGGCGGGATGAGTTTCAACATCTCCTATGGCTACGGCATGGTCGATGCCCTTGCCGCCGTGCGGATGGCAGAGGTGTGGAGCCACTTCTACCCGGAGGCCTATACATCCGAAAATCTTGTCTCGACCTCCGCAAGCCGCACTCTTCTTGCGACCGTTGAGGCCGGGAATTCGAGAAGCGCGCATATCACCATCACGGAAGATATCTCGATTGAGCATTTGCAGATTGATATTGATTACAGCAGCTATCGGGCCAGTGATGCCACGCTGATCCTGATCGACCCCGATGGCAATGAATGGATCTTGCGGGACCGGGACGGCCCCAGTACCGAGGGCTGGGACGGCAGCTGGGCCTACACGGTGTCTGGCCTGCGCGGTGTGTCCAGCGTGGGCACCTGGAGCGTGCGGTATGAAAATCATGGGGTCTGGACGGACGGGACGTTTGACAGCGTGTCCCTGAGATTCTCGGGCGCCGCTCAGACCGTCGATGACGTGCATCACATCACCCAGGATTTCCTTGAACTGAAATCGGAGGAGCCTGAAGAACGAGCTCTCATCACGGATAGCAATGGTGGCGCAGACTGGCTCAACCTTGTTGCGCTGACCGGCGATGTCACGGTCGAGCTCGGCGGTCGCCTGGCCGTGAATGGCACGGATTGGGCGGGCATTTCCGGGGATATCGAAAAGCTGGCCTTGGGCGATGGCAACGATGATGCCATGGGGAACGGTTCTGACAATGAAATTCTCGGTGGCCGTGGAGACGACAGGATCGACGCGCTCGATGGCGATGACGTGATCGAAGGCGGCGAGGGGTCAGACTATCTGATCGGCTCCGGCGGCAATGACATGCTCTATGGCGGCGACGGCTTCGACTACCTGTTTGGCGGCGACGGCAATGATACCCTGTCAGGGGAAGGCGCTTCGGGGCATCTCTATGGCGGTCGCGGAGATGACAAACTGTTTGGCGGCAACGAGTCCGATAAACTTCTCGGCGAAGGCGCAAACGATCTCATCAATGGCTACGGTGGCAATGACCATCTCGACGGTGGGGATGGTGAGGATGTCATCTATGGCGGCACCGGAAACGACCGGATTTATGCGGGTGCCCAGAGTGATACCGTTTCAGGCGAAGCGGATAACGACACGATCTATGGGCAGGGTGGCGATGACATCCTGAGAGGCGGCGATGGTGTCGATATCATCTACGGTGGCGTTGGCTCTGATAATATCTACGGCGACGCCGGGCGCGACTTCCTGCGGGGAGAGGACGACGACGATGTCATTGATGGCGGTACAGGTGCCGATGTGATTTGGGGCGGTCGCGGTCGCGATACCCTGAGCGGTGGCCTGGACGGGGATACGATCCGGGGCGAGGGTGCCGAAGACATCATTTGGGGCGACGCGGGCGACGATTGGCTTCACGGTGGTGGTTCCGATGATTTTGTCAACGGAGGCGAGGACAACGATCGTATTTACGGGGCTGCCGGTGAGGATGACCTGCGTGGTTCCGGTGGCAACGACATTCTTTTCGGGGGCACCGAAGATGATCGGCTGGATGGTGGCATCGGCGAAGACTATCTCTATGGCAATGCCGACAATGACACTTTGCTGGGCAACAACGGCCATGACTATCTTTTCGGGGAAAATGGCCTGGATGTTTTGGATGGCGGTCTCGGCGACGATCACTTGAACGGTGGGACACAAAAAGACGTGCTCACTGGAGGCGGCGGTGCCGATGTGTTCATATTCGAGAATGGCACGGGTGTGGATACGATTACAGATTTTGAAATATCTGTGGATCACGTCGACATTCAGGGAATCTCCGGGATCACCAGTGCCGAAGACCTTTTCGCGAACCATCTCTACGATACCGCGCAAGGCGCCGTGTTCGACTCTCTGAACGGGGATAAAATCATTTTCAGCGGATTGAGCGTCAGCGATCTTTCTGCTTCGGATTTCCTGCTCTGAGATGTGAGCGTTTTCGCACCGGAGATTTTATCGGTGCCCTACTGCTCGCTGGGGCAGACCTGAGTGGATAAAAGCGTCGGGCACGGGGTCGTGTTCGACGCTTTCCCTCAAGATCGCTGTTCTGCTTCCGCGCGCGCTTTCGCCAGGGCCATCTGTTTCTGGCGTTCCCGAAACCGCTCCTTGCGGTCCTCATCTGTCTCGTCGATGCACTGGTGACACGACACGCCGTCCTCATATTCCGGGCGGCTTTTGTCTTCGGGCAAGATCGGGCGGCGACAGGCGTGGCAAAGCTCATGCGGCCCTTCGGTCAAGCCGTGGCCAATCGAGACACGTTGATCGAACACGAAACACTCGCCTTCCCAGAGGCTTTGCGCCTCCGGCATCTCTTCGAGATATTTCAGAATGCCCCCCTTGAGGTGGTAGACCTCCTCGATGCCTTGCCCCAACAGGAAGTTCGTCGATTTCTCACAGCGAATGCCGCCGGTGCAGAACATGGCGATCCGTTTGTTATGGAACCGCTCCTTGTTCTCTTCCCACCATTGCGGGAATTCGCGAAAGGTCTTTGTCTTGGGGTCTATCGCGTCCTTGAAGGTGCCGATCTGAACTTCGTAGTCGTTGCGTGTGTCGATGATCGCGACGTCATCGGAGGAGATCAGCTCGTTCCATTCTTCCGGGCTGCAATAGTGTCCGACGCGGGCTTTCGGATCGACATCGGGCTGCCCCATGGTCACGATCTCTTTCTTCAGCCGTACTTTCATGCGGTTGAAGGGCTGGTCCTGTGCGGTCGAAAGTTTGTATTCGAAATCACCACATCCCGGCAGCATGCGAATGTACGACACCAGCCGGTCGATTGCCTCGGCGGTTGGCCCTGCGACCGTGCCGTTGATCCCCTCTTTCGCGAGCAAAAGAGAGCCGGTGATCCCTTCGTCCAGGCAAAGGTCGAGCAACCCCGGGCGCAAACTGGCCGGATCTTCAAAGCGGGTGAAGTGATAGAGCGCGCAGACTGTAAACATGGCGTGTTCGATACGCCTGCCTGTTGTTTTCGGCAATGCTGTTTTGAGGCGATGCGGTCATTTTCTATGAGAAGGCCCCGGTTTTCAGGTCCTGACACCCGCTTTGTGAGGGTGTGAGCAGCGCTTTGTTTTCACTCTGCCCGGTCGCCTGCCAAGGCGACACGGACCAGCCCCGGTCCTTTTGACGGCCACAGGAAATTTCGGTTTTTTTGCCGGGGATTATCAATCATGAGTGGATGCATATTGCCTCATAAACAACCATTGATAGAAAGATAAAATTGTCTTTATATCGCCTCACTTTAATTGGGAGATTTAATGATGACCACGATGATTAGTGCGGCCCTTACCTCTGGTTCGGATACATCCTCTGAAATCACAGACGCACATTTTCAGACTGTCCTTGTCGGAAAATATGCATTCCAGGACGATAATATTGATCGTCTGACGCAGGGGTCCGAGATGGACGGCGCAATGGACCAGCTGGATATTTCCTCCGTCGATTCCCCGGAGGAACCGAGGCCTGGGATGGCAGTTTTGACTTCCGTGACCCAGACCATGTCGCGCAGCTTCACGAGGTCATTGACTACTGTGCGACGCAGAATGTCGGGCTGCAATTTACAGTGAATGTCCGCGAATTTCTGACCGCCGGCACGTTTCAAAGCGGTGGGGAAGGCACGCGTACCTTTTCGATGTCAGCCGAGGACGAAGCGGCTCTGCGCACGTTTCTTCAGGACGATCTTCTGCGATACGCCGCTGACAGGGGGGGGGCTCGGTTGAAAACATCAAGCTGGGCAATGAGCCTCTCGCTGGCAGTGATATGGATGGGGACAATGATGCCGGTGACTCCAATCCGGCCGATGACGATTTGAGAATCGGTTTGGATGAATATGGCAATGCAGCCAGTGAACTTGCGATTATCGTGGGGGAAACCATCGAAGCGTTTGAAACCTCGGCTGGCAATGTCGCCTACACCACCACGTCAAATTACACCTCGCCCGATGTGGTTCTGGAATTGCCGAACTGGAGCGGCGGCGTGGATCAGTTGCTCAGCGAGTTTAACCCCGATGCTGCACAATACATCACGGCCATGGACGCGCATGCGGCGCATTGGACCTTGGAAGCGTCGTAGGATGAGCTTTTGGGGACGGGTGCGGTCGACGGATGGCGTGATGATGCCCCGGTGTCTGAACATATGGCTGCTGTGATTGACTATATGAATCAGGAATGGGCGTCGATGAAAGGGGATCAGGATGCCTCTCTCACCTACCTCAATGAGGCCTGGGCTGTTGACGAGACAGGGGCACAAGGTCTGGGACAGGCCTTGCTCACGTTCTACGCGATGTCACTCGCCGGATTGGATTCGGCAACGGTCTGGACGGCGCTCTCCTATGGTGGTGGCGGCTATCAGACGACATCCGCGTTCTATGTCGAAACGCGGGACAGAATACAGCCCGTTGGTGTGCTGTATGAGCAGATGGCAACCCATCTGAAGGGATCGCACAGACCCACGCGAAAGCGCGAGAAAATCCAGGGCCGATTCAAATCGGCAAGGCAGGCGCAAAGGTTCCTCTGCGCCCACGATGAGGCCGCCAACCTGTTCCACCCTCGCCGCCACAAGATGACTGCCTCCAGATACCGTCAGAGCCTCGCCGCCGCGTTCGAGCGCTGGAACGACTGTGCGAAAAGCATAGCCGCGTGACAGAAGGTAGCGCACCCCCACTTTCGATCCCGGGAAACAAATTGACGATCCCTGGCCGTCAGCTCTCCGTTTCAACCGCATCCGTGGAGCGACGGCGCAGCACCTGTACCACGGCCATCACGATGAGTGCGCCTGCGGCGAGGATAAAGGCCGCGGCGATCGGGCGTTGCAGGAAGACCATCGGATCGCCCCGTCCAATCAGAAGGGCGCGCCGCAGGTTGGTTTCGATGAGAGGCCCCAAAACGAACCCCAGTAGCAACAGCGCCGGGTTGAACCGTGCCAGCGACAGCGCGTAGCCGATGACACCGATCAGGGCGACGGCGAAGATGTCAAAGCTTGATCCTCGCACCGAATAGACGCCGAGGCTGACAAAGATCAGGATGGCGGGGTAGAGCCAGCGAAACGGGATGCGCAGCATCGACACCCAGATGCCAATCAGGGGCAGATTGAGCACCAACAGCAACAGGTTGCCGATGCCGAAGCTCGCGATCAGGCCCCAAAACATGTCGGGGCGCGCGTCGAGCATCAAGGGGCCGGGCTGTACGCCGTGAATGACCAAGGCGCCCAGCATAAGTGCCATGATCGGATCGCCTGGAATGCCGAGCGAGAGCGTGGGGACGAAGGCGCTGATCGCGGCGGCGTTATTGGCCGCCTCGGGCCCTGCGATGCCTTCGATCGCGCCCTTGCCGAATTGCTCTGAGCGGCGCGAGATGCGGCGCTCCGTGGCATAGGCGAGGAAAGACGAGATCGTCGATCCGGTGCCGGGGAGCGCGCCGAAAAAACTGCCGAGACTGGCGCCGCGCAGGGCCGGGAAGGGGATACGGCGCAGCTCCGACCGGCTGGGCAGAAGATCGCGCAATGCGACGCGCGGCGGCACGCCGGTGCGTTCGGCGACACGAATGTTGGAGATCACCTCCGCCACGCCAAACAGGCCCATCGCCAGCGCCACGAGGTTGATGCCGTCCATCAGCTCGGTCTGGCCAAAGATAAAACGCTGTTCGCCGGAATTCACATCGGTCCCGACGCAGCCGAGGATCAGCCCCAGCACGACCATTGCCATGCTTTTCGCCGGGTGTTTCGCACCGACCGTCGAGGCGGCAACAAGGCCAAGGATCATCATCGCGGCATATTCGGCGGCGCCAAAGGCAATCGCCGCCTGAGCCAAAGCGCCCGACAGCAGGATCAGCACGAGAATCCCGATCATGGAGCCTGCAAAGCTCGAGATCATCGAGGTGAACAGGGCCACACCAGCGCGCCCCTTCTGGGCCAGCGGATAGCCGTCGAGCGTGGTGATTGCGGACTGCGGCGTGCCGGGCAGACGCAGAAGGATGGAAGCGACAGCCCCGCCATATTGCGAGCCGTAATAGACGCCAGCCAGCATCACCAGAGCCGCCTCGGGAGACAGGTAATAGGTGATCGGCAGCAACAGCGAAATCGTGGCCATCGCCCCGATGCCGGGCAAAACGCCGACGAAGGTGCCCAAAAGCACGCCGAGCACACAATAGATCAACACGCCGGGCTGTGTCGCGACGCTCAGCCCGTGCAGAAATCCGTCCCACCCATTCATCGTCTTACGCCTCTCATCGTCCCGGCCAGAGCGGAACGGTCATTTTCAATCCGAAGGAAAACACCGCGACCGACAGCGCGGTGACCACGAGGGCCAACACGATGCGCCAGCCGATCCGCCGATCCGGGGCCGCGAGCGATGCGATTAGCACGCTGGTCAATGTCACCAGAACAAGCCCCAAGCGGTCGAGACCGGCGGCAAAGATCAGGATCGCCGCCAGCACGGCGAGGCACTCTTTCCACGCGATGTGTATTGCCTCACCCTGTCGGGCAAGGGCAGGAAGCGCGACCATCCCCCCTAGAAGCGCCAAGGTTGCGCCAAGGACGGCCGGGAAGAACCCGGGCCCCATCCGGCGCAGTGAGCCAATCTCGTAGTGCGTCAGCGTGTAGAAGACGACGAAGAGGCCGATGGCGGCCAGAAGGACGCCACCAACGAGATCAGGAATGTCGCGCTTCATCGGTTACTCTTTCGCGTCGATCCGGTCGAGCACGGCACCCCAGACCTTGGTGTCTTCTGCGATACGCTGTTGCAATTCTTCGGCGGAGCCGCCGGCCGCTTGCCACCCCATGTCGAGCAACCGCTTTTGCACAGCCTCACCCGCAAGGATGGCGTTGATATGGGTGCTCAGCGTGTCGACAATCGCCTCCTCCGTTCCGGCGGGCGCAATGAAGGCGTTCCATAGCTCGGCGCGGAAATCATCGGGCAACCCGGCCTGACCGGCCATGACCGGCACGCCGGGGGCCTGTGCGAAAGGCGTCTCGGAGGTGATGCCGAGGATTTTCACTTTGCCCGCCTCGACATACTGCATGGCCGCAGAAGGGGCCATGAAGCCGCAATCAATTTCATGACCAATGATCGCGGTCGTCACTTCGGCATAGGAGGTGAAGGGGATATGGAGCATCTCCACACCGGCACGGTCAGAGAACAGTTCGGCTGTCAGATGCGCGCCCGAGCCTTTGCCGACGGATCCATAGGCGAGGGCTTCGGGTTCTTTACCAGCGGCTTGGACAAAATCCGCGAGGTCTTCGGCGGGGAAATCGGCGGCGACGACAAGCACCAGCGGCGAGGTCGCGATCAGCGTCACCGGAACAATATCCTCAGCGACGTCATAGCCGAGGCTCGGCGTCAGGCGCGGCGCCGTGGTGAGCGGTCCGTTGATGGTGGTGGCAAAGGTGTTCTTTTGATCCTGAGCGTTCAGCATCTGCTGAATGCCGATCACGCCACCGGCGCCGGGTTTGTTTTCGATCACGATCGGCTGACCTAGTTTTTCGGCCAGCGGCTCGGTCACGATGCGCGCCAGAAGGTCGGGCGAGGAGCCTGCGGGGAAGCCCACATAGACATGCTGAGGCTGGCTCGGCCAGGTGGCGTCCTGGGCCAGAGCGGGTTTGCAAAGCGTCATGGCGGCGGCACCCAAAAGGGCCGCGCGGCGCGAAATGATCATGGTAGAGCCTCCCGAGGTCATATGTGGCGTAACAGCCGTAAATCGCGCGCAAGATTGCGGAAAGCGCGGGATTTGGCAAGGCGTCGTTAGAATTTACTTTCGCGGCAGTGGCGTACGCTTTTGCGTCTCAGATCAGGCGGAAAGCTTTAGAATTTTCTGCACCTCGGCGAGACTGAGCTGCACAGGGTTGGCCTGTGTGGAGGAGGCCGAGAGGGCATGTCGCGCCGTTTCCTCCCAAAGCGGCGGGCCGCAGTGCAGGGCATCCAGAGAGGCCAGCCCATGCCTGTCAATGAAAGCGCGCAGGGGCAGTCCAAGCCCGTCTTGCACCCATCGTTCGATCTCTTCGCAGCGAGCGGTGGGCTTGCCTGCCTGTGTCAGCGCGGCATGATTGACCGTCAGTGCAGCAGGAAGCAGACGCCCGCAGATCGCGCCATGGGCGCCCCCGCGACTGCCGATGACGGCGGCGAGGCCATGCACAATCCCAAGCCCGGAATTGGCCAGCGCCAGACCGCTCAGATAGCTGGCTTTGGCCAAAGTGTCGCGCGCGGTTTCATCCTCATGTGTCATGAGTGTCTGAAGCGCTGCGGTCGCAGGCCCGATCATGCCGCGGGCGAGGGCATCGGTGACCGGATTGGCGCGGTTCGACAGGTAGCTCTCGATCAATTGTGTCAGCGCATCCAACCCGGTCGACAGGGTCAGGGATTTGGGCAGACCATCGGTCAGGGACGCATCGACCACCGCAAGGTCCGGCACGAGACGTGGATCGCGCAGGCTGATCTTGAGCCCTTGTTCCGGTACACCGATCACCGCGTTGCGTGTGGCCTCTGCGCCGGTGCCTGCGGTGGTCGGGATCGCGACGAAGGGCAGGGGGGCATTGAGTTTGGGCGCGGGATCGGGCCCGAGACCGAGATGATCCAAGACATCGCCCTCGGAGACACACAGCCCCGACACCGCCTTGCCCAGATCAATCACCGCACCGCCGCCAATGGCGACGATACAATCGGCGGCGGACGCACGGGCGCGGGCCACCGCGTCGCGCACCTGATTGACGGTCGGCTCGCCTCGGGCGGTAAGGGATGTGACCTGTGCCCCAAGAGTGTCGAGTTCTTCGATCAGCACATCGGCCCAGGGGACCGAGGCGCTGCGCAAGATGAGGACCTTTTGCCCCCTCTCGCGCACCAAAGCTGCGACCTGATCCTTTGCGCCACGTCCGATCAGACAGCGTGCGGGCGCGGTAAAGGCGAGATCCGCGACCGGATTGGACGCGAGGTTGTCGGCGTAACCCGGCATCAGACCAGCATCGTGGCACGAACGGCCCGCGCCCAACCGTCGCATTTGGCCTGCCGCGTTGCCTCATCCATGGTCGGCTCAAAGGTGCGCTCCAGCGCCCATGTGGCGGCAAAGCCCTCCATGTCGGGATAGACGCTCGCCCGTTGACCCGCGAGCCAGGCGGCGCCCATGGCCGTGGTCTCAAGGACTTTGGGGCGGTCGACGGGCGCGGAAATGATGTCGGACAGGAATTGCATCGCAAAATCCGAGGCACTCATGCCGCCATCGACGCGCAGCGCCGTGGTGGCGTCGCCCTGCCAATCGGCATGCATGGCCTCTAAGAGGTCGCGGGTTTGATAGCCGACGCTTTCAAGCGCGGCGCGGGCAAATTCCGCTGGGCCTGAGTTGCGTGTCATCCCGAACATCGCCCCCCGGCATTCCGCATTCCAATAGGGCGCGCCCAGTCCGGTGAAGGCGGGCACAAGGATCAGGTCCTGCGTTTTGTCGGCGCTTTCGGCCAGGGGCTGGGTCTCGGAGGCTTCGCGGATGATTTTCAGCCCGTCGCGCAGCCATTGCACCACGGCACCTGCGATAAAGATCGAGCCTTCGAGCGCATAGGTCGTCTTGCCGCCGATGCGGTAGGCGATGGTGGTCAACAGCCGGTTTTGCGACATCACCGGCGTCTCGCCCGTGTTCAAAAGCGCGAAACAGCCGGTGCCATAGGTGGATTTGACCATGCCCGGCTTGAAACAGGCCTGACCGATGGTGGCCGCCTGCTGGTCGCCCGCGATGCCCAAAATCGGGATCGGACGGCCAAAGAGATCGGGGCGGGTTTCGCCGAAATCGGCATCGCAATCGCGCACCTCTGGCAACATCGCCATGGGAATGTCGAAGCGTTTGCAAATGGTGGTGGACCAATGGCCTTTGCGGATGTCGTAAAGCATGGTGCGCGCGGCGTTGGTGGCGTCGGTGGCATGGACCTTGCCGCCCGTCAGTTTCCACACCAGCCAGCTGTCGACCGTGCCAAACAAAAGCTCGCCCGCCTCGGCGCGGTCTCGTGCGCCTTCTACGTTGTCGAGAATCCATTTGAGTTTCGTCGCCGAAAAATAGGGGTCGAGCAACAGCCCGGTCTTTTCCGTGACGACCTCTTCAAAGCCCTCCGACTTAAGTGTTTTGCACAGCTCAGAGGTGCGGCGGTCCTGCCAGACGATGGCATTGTAGACCGGCTGGCCGGTGGTCTTGTCCCAGACAAGCGTGGTTTCGCGCTGGTTGGTGATGCCGATGGCGGCGATTTGCGACACGTCGGCCGAGGATTTCTCGATCACCGCACGACAGGTGGCCGCCGTTGTGGACCAGAGATCGAAGGCATCATGTTCGACCCAGCCGCTTTTGGGGAAATGCTGTTCGAATTCTTCCTGCGCGGTGGCTGTGACGGAGAGGTCTCCGTCAAACAGAATGGCGCGGGTCGATGTGGTGCCCTGATCGATGGCAAGAATATAGGTCACATGCATCTCCTTGGTGGTCTCTGCTCGGTCCAAGGCTATGCCACCAGCGCTGGACGGAAAAGAGGGGGTAAAAGAGGGCGGTGATCCCGCCCCCTTTCTAAACTTACTGCCAGGAGGCGACGAGTTCGTCGTAGGAGACGGTTTGCGGCTCCTCGCGTTCGTTCTCGATGGCCGGTTTCGGCGCGCCTTCCATGGCGAGCCATTCGGCGGCGTCTTTCTCGTCGTTCATGACCGGACCAAGATCGCCTTGGATGCCTGCACGTTCGAGACGCTCCATCACGCGCTCCATGTCAGAGCAGAGGCTGTCGAGCGCGTCTTGCGCGGATTTCGCGCCGGACATCGCGTCGCCGATGTTCTGCCACCAGAGCTGGGCGAGCTTCGGGTAATCCGGAACGTTGGTGCCGGTGGGCGACCAGCGCACGCGGTCGGGCGAGCGGTAGAACTCGACGAGACCGCCAAGTTTCGGCGCACGATCGGAGAAGCTCTCATGCTGGATGGAGGATTCGCGGGTGAAGGTCAGGCCGACATGGGATTTCTTCACATCGACGGTCTTGGAGCCCACGAATTGTGCGTAGAGCCACGCGGCTTTGGCGCGATCATCCGGCGTGGATTTCATCAGCGTCCAGGAGCCCACGTCCTGATAGCCGACCTTCATGCCGTCTTCCCAGTAGACGCCATGCGGGCTGGGGGCGAGACGCCATTTCGGGGTGCCATCCTCGTTCATCACCGCCGGGCTGTCGACCAGAGGCGCGACGAAGGTGGTGTACATGAACATCTGTTGCGCGATGTTGCCCTGACCCGGAACCGGACCGGCCTCCGAGAAGGTCATGCCCATGGCGGAGGGCGGCGAGTATTTGTTCAGCCAGTCGATGGCTTTCTCCACCGCATAGACCGCCGCCGGAGAGTTCGCCGCGCCGCCGCGGGCCATACAGGCGCCGACAGGTTGCGAGTTCTCGTTCACGCGGATGCCCCATTCATCGACCGGAAGGCCGTTGGGTTCGCCTTTGTCGCCCATCCCGGCCATGGACATCCATGCGTCGGTGTAGCGCCAGCCCAAGGACGGGTCTTTCTTGCCGTAGTCCATCGAGCCATAGACCTCGACACCGTCGATATTGCGACCGGTGAAGAATTCGGCGATGTCCTCATAGGCCGCCCAGTTGACCGGCACACCGAGATCGTAGCCGTATTTCTCTTTGAACTCGGCCATGATTGCGGGATCCGTGAACCAATCGTAGCGGAACCAGTAAAGGTTCGCGAATTGCTGGTCGGGCAGCTGATAGAGCTTGCCATCGGGCGCGGTGGTGAACTGGGTGCCGATGTAGTCGTCGAGATCGAGACCGGGGTTGGTCACATCCGCGCCTTCGTTTGCCATGAAGTCGGTGAGGTTGCGCACCTGTTGATAGCGCCAGTGGGTGCCGATCAGGTCGCTGTCGTTGACATAGGCGTCATAGATGTTTTCGCCCGACTGCATCTGAGTTTGCAGTTTCTCGACCACATCGCCTTCGCCGATCAGGTCGTGGGTGATTTTGATGCCGGTGATGGCCTCGAACGCGGGGGCGAGCACCTGAGATTCATATTCATGCGTGGTGATGGTCTCGGAGACCACTTTGATCTCCATGCCCGCAAAGGGCTGGGCAGCGTCGATGAACCACTGCATTTCGGCTTCTTGATCGGCGCGGGACAGCGCCGACTGATCTCCGATTTCCGCATCGAGGAACGCCTTGGCCGCATCCATATCGGCGAAAGCGGGCACCGACAAAAGGCCGAGGCCTAACGCCAGTGCGGTGGTTGTCTTGAGACGATGGTTCATTGGTTTCCTCCCTATGTGAACCTATATTTTAGGTGTCGATCCGCCGCGGGGCCTCCTCAGACCCAGCGAAAGACGATGGCTGCAAAGATCAGGCAAACGACAAGCGCGAGCGCTTGGTTGGCGCCGATCAGACCCAGCCATGCAAGATTGATGAAGGCCGAGCCCAGAAGGGTGATGAACAAACGATCCCCCCGGGTGGTCTCAATGCCCAAGACGCCAACGCGCGGCGTTTCGGGAAATTTGATCGCCAGAATGGTGAAGATCACCAAAAGCGTTGCAATCGTTCCGAAAAAGGCGGCGGTCGGCCATGTCCATGCCATCCAGTCCATGTCGAATTCCTCCTCTTAGACCCGCCCGAGGGCAAAGCCCTTGGCGATGTAATTGCGCACAAAGTAGATCACGAGCGCGCCCGGCACGATGGTGAGCACCCCGGCGGCGGCCAGCACGCCCCAGTCGACGCCTGCCGCACCCACGGTGCGGGTCATGGTGGCGGCGATGGGTTTGGCGTCCACAGAAGTCAGCGTGCGCGAGAGCAGCAGTTCGACCCAGGAGAACATGAAGCAGAAGAACGCAGCCACACCGATGCCCGAGGCGATGAGCGGCATGAAGATCTTCACGAAGAAGCGCCCAAAGCCGTAGCCGTCGATATAGGCGGTTTCGTCGATCTCTTTGGGCACACCGCGCATGAAGCCTTCGAGGATCCAGACGGCGAGCGGCACGTTAAAGAGACAATGCGCCAGAGCCACGGCGATATGCGTGTCAAACAGCCCGATCGAGGAATAGAGCTGAAAGAAGGGCAGGGCGAACACGGCAGGCGGCGCCATGCGGTTCGTCAAAAGCCAGAAGAACAGGTGCTTGTCGCCGAGGAAATTGTAGCGCGAAAACGCATAGGCGGCGGGCAGCGCGACGGCGAGCGAGATCACCGTGTTCATCACCACGTAGATCATCGAGTTGACGTAGCCCATATACCACGCCTCGTCGGTGAGGATCGTGACGTAGTTTTCAAACGTCAGGTTTTGTGGCCAAAGCGAGAAGCTGCCCAGGATTTCCGTGTTGGTCTTCAGGCTCATGTTCAACAGCCAGTAGATCGGCAACATGAGAAACAGAAGATAGAGCGTCATCACCACGGCGCGGCCCTTTACCTTGGGGAGGCTGCGCGTGCGGGTGGCGGGTGTGAGTGCGGTTGCGTCCGTCATCTTACATGCCCTTTTTGTCGAGGTTGACCATGACGGTGTAGAACACCCATGAAATCAACAGGATCACGAGGAAATACATCAAAGAGAAGGCAGCAGCGGGTCCGAGATCGAACTGGCCGAGAGCCATCTTGACGAGGTCGATGGACAAAAGCGTCGTCGCATTGCCCGGACCGCCGCCCGTCACCACGAAGGGCTCGGTGTAGATCATGAAACTGTCCATGAAGCGCAGGAGAATGGCGATCATCAACACGCCCATCATCTTGGGCAGTTCGATGAAACGGAACACCTTCCAACGGTTCGCTTGGTCAATCCGTGCGGCCTGATAATAGGCGTCGGGGATGGATTTGAGGCCGGCAAAGGCCAGAAGTGCCACAAGAGAGGTCCAGTGCCAGACATCCATCACGATGATGGTGATCCAGGCGGAGATCGTGTCCTGCGTGTAGTTGTAGTCGATGCCGAGCGCATCAAGCGTGTAGCCCAGAAGGCCAATATCAACGCGTCCGAAAATCTGCCAGATCGTGCCGACCACATTCCATGGGATCAAAAGCGGCAGCGACATGACCACGAGGCAGAAGGACGACCAAAATCCCGATTTCGGCATATTGAGCGCCACGAAAATACCGAGCGGAATTTCGATGGCAAGGATGATGCCGGAGAACATCAACTGACGTTGCAGCGCGTTCCACATGCGCTCGTCCGAAAGCATCTCCTGGAACCACTCGAGACCGGCCCAGAAGAACTGGTTGTTGCCGAAGGTGTCCTGCACGGAATAGTTCACCACGGTCATAAGCGGGATCACGGCGGAGAACGCCACAAGCACCAAGACGGGCAGCACAAGGAACCATGCTTTTTGATTGGTTGTTTTTTGTTGCATCATGCGGCCTCCCCGCCGGTGGCGGACTGGGGCGCCACGCGCCAGTCGTTTGCGTAGACATTCACGCGCGCCGGATCGAAGGTGACGCGGGTCATGTCCGCGCGCACGGGATCGTCCTCGCCTGCGATGATATTGATGTCTTGGCCAAAGAATTCGGCACGGATGATCTTGTGACGCCCGGCATCCTCGACGCGGCGCACTTTCACGGGCAGGCCGTCGCTTTCGCTCAACCGGGCGAACTCGGGCCGCACGCCGATCTCCACCTTGCCGTCGACGGGCGCATAACCCGCGCCAAGCGCAATTTCCGACCCGTTGATATAGGCTTTCGTGCCCTCGACCTTGGCGGGGATCACATTCATGCCCGGCGAGCCGATGAAATAGCCGACAAACGTATGCGCGGGCCGTTCGAACAATTCCTCAGGCGTGCCGATCTGAACCACGCGCCCGTCATACATCACCACCACCTTATCGGCGAAGGTCAGCGCCTCTGTCTGATCGTGGGTCACATAGATCATCGTGTGGCCAAAATCGTGGTGCAGCTTTTTGAGCTGGGTTCTGAGTTCCCATTTCATATGCGGGTCGATCACGGTCAGGGGTTCGTCGAACAAAAGCGCATTCACGTCCTTGCGCACCATGCCACGACCAAGAGAGATCTTTTGTTTGGCGTCCGCACCCAGCCCGCGCGCCTTTTTGCGCAGCATGTCTTCCATGCCGATCATCTTGGCGATTTCCTGAACGCGCTCGGCCACATAGGTCTCGTCGCGGCCCCGGTTGCGGAGCGGAAAGGCCAGATTGTCGTGCACGGTCATCGTGTCGTAGACCACCGGGAATTGGAACACCTGCGCGATGTTGCGCTCCGCCGTGGGGGCGCGGGTGACGTCTTTGCCGTCGAACAGAATGCGCCCCTGCGAGGGCATCAACAGCCCCGAAATGATATTGAGCAACGTGGACTTGCCACAGCCTGACGAGCCCAAAAGCGCATAGGCCTCGCCGTCTTCCCAGTCGTAATTCAGTTCCTTGAGCGCGTAATCGTCCTCTGACGTGGGCATCGGATTGTAGGAATGCGCAAGGTTGTCGAGTGTAATTCTAGCCATGATCGCGCCTCCTCACGCCGCCATCGCGTAGGCGGCGGGCGCAACGAGCCCCCCGTCTTCGCCGAACACATAGACATGACGCGGATCGAGCCAGACATCGAGTGCGGCGCCAATCTCGAGATCGTGCACGCCATGGATCAACCCGACCCACCGCGCGCCATGGTGATCGAGATGGACGAAAGTTTCCGAGCCGGTTAGCTCCGTCACATGCAAGTTCGTTGTGAATTTCATCGCGTTTTCAGCATGCTGCATGATTTCGAGATGGTTCGGACGGAACCCCGCCGTGTAGCGCCCATCCGCCAGTTCCGAGAGTTTTCCGGTCGCCTGCGTACTTTGCCCGTCGCCGAACATCAGACGATCGCCGGTCTTGGAGATTTGCAGGAAATTCATCGGCGGATCGGAGAACACCCGCGCCGTGGTCGCATCCACCGGCCGACGATAGACCTCGGGCGTCGGCCCGAATTGCGTCACGCGGCCCTCCCAGAGCGTCGCGGTGTTGCCGCCGAGCAAAAGCGCCTCTTCGGGTTCCGTCGTCGCATAGACAAAGATCGAGCCGGAGGCCTCAAAAATCTTCGGAATCTCGACGCGCAACTCTTCGCGCAGCTTGTAATCGAGGTTGGCGAGCGGCTCATCCAAGAGCACGAGGCCTGCGTTTTTCACCAACGCCCGCGCTAAAGCACAGCGTTGTTGTTGCCCGCCTGACAGTTCCAGAGGTTTGCGGTCCAGCATCGGCGTCAGCTTCATCAACTCTGCCGTTTCACGCACCCGCGCGTCGATCTCCGCCTTGTCCACGCCCATCAACTTCATCGGCGAGGCGATATTGTCGTACACGCTCATCGAGGGGTAGTTGATGAATTGCTGATACACCATCGCAACCTTGCGATCCTGCACCCGCATGCCGGTGACGTCTTGGCCGTCCCAGAAAATCCGCCCGGTGCTCGGTTGATCGAGCCCGGCCATCAGACGCATCAGCGAGGTCTTCCCCGACAGAGTCGGCCCCAGCAGAACGTTCATTGTTCCTTTTTCGAGCGTCAGATCGGTCGCGGCAATATGCGTTTGCCCCTCGACGATCTTCGATACGCCCTTCAGTTCCAGCGTCATTAGGTCCTCCTCCCCGCGCCTTATTGTCTTTGGCCTTTGGCTCTATTCAGCTGCGGCACGCCCCGCGCGGTGGGTCTTCATCCAGTCATCCAGATCATGGATCTGCGTTTCATCCAGACGCAGCCCAAGCTTTGAGCGGCGCCAAACAATATCCTCGGCCGTGCGCGCATATTCGCGCTCCATCAGCCATGTCACTTCGGTCTCGGTCAGGGTCGCGCCGAAATCGCGTCCGAGTGCCTCGACACTCTTTGCGTCTCCCAGCATTTCGCGCGCTTCTGTGCCGTAGGCGCGCACCAGACGTCGCGCCCAGAACGGTGTCAGAAATCCGAATTGCGCACGCAGCTCGGAGACAAGCCGGTCAAATCCGCCGACCGGGAAATCCCCGCCTGCGAGTGGCACCCCTGCCGTCCAGCGTCCTTTTGCATTCGGTCCCTTTGCGTCCGGCAGATGTTCCGAGATTTTCTCAAGCGCGCTTTCCGCCAGCCGCCGATAGGTCGTGATTTTCCCCCCGAAGATGTTGAGCACCGGCGCACCGCCCTCTGCATCGACCTTGAGCGTATAGTCCCGCGTTGCCGCTGTCGCCGATGACGCTCCGTCATCATAAAGCGGGCGGACGCCAGAGTAGCTCCAGACCACATCCTCGGCGTTGAGCGGCGCTTTGAAATACTTGTTGGCAAAGGCAATCAGATAGTCGCGCTCTTCGTCGGTGCAGCAGGGTTTGATCGACGGATCGCTATGTTCTGCGTCCGTGGTGCCGATCAGGGTGAAATCTGTCTCATAGGGAATGGCGAAAATGATCCGCCCGTCGGTGCCCTGAAAGAAATAGCATTTGTCGTGATCGTAGAGCTTGCGGGTCACGATATGGCTGCCGCGCACAAGTCGCACGCCCTCTTTCGACGGCAGGTCGATTTTGTCGTGAATCACGTCGCCGACCCAAGGCCCGCCCGCATTCACCAGCATTTTGGCGTAATGGGTGGTGGTGCGGCCATGTTCCATATCTTTCGTTTCGACACGCCAGAGATCGCCTTCGCGGGTCGCGTGAGTCACCTTGGTTCGCGTCAGGATCGCCGCACCGCGCGCCTCTGCGTCGCGGGCATTGAGGATCACAAGGCGGGAATCCTCGACCCAGCAATCGGAATATTCATAGGCTTTGGCAAAGCGCTCCTGCAGCGGCGCGCCCTCGGGCGTTCCCGTCAGATCGACGGTTTTCGTGCCCGGCAGAATTTTGCGCCCGCCCAGATGATCATAGAGAAACAGGCCAAGCCGGATCAGCCATGCCGGACGGCGCCCCTTCATCCAAGGCATCATGACAGACAGAAGTTTCGAGGTCGGTGTTTCCGATTCGAAGCGCATATCCTTATGATAAGGAAGGACAAAACGCATCGGCCAGCTGATGTGCGGCATGGCCCGAAGGAGAATTTCGCGCTCGATCAGAGCCTCACGGACCAACCGAAACTCGAAATATTCGAGATAGCGTAGCCCGCCGTGAAAGAGTTTTGTGGAGGAAGACGAGGTCGCAGAAGCCAGATCGCTCATCTCCGCGAGCGTCACGGAAAATCCCCGCCCCGCTGCGTCGCGCGCAATGCCACAGCCATTGATGCCGCCGCCGATCACAAAAAGATCGACGGGATGTGTGCTGTCATTCCCCTGCACAGGCTTTCCTCCCAAGTTCTGGCGCTAATGTTGGGTGGAAAAGATCAAAAACGCAAGGTATTTGTTTTCGTTTTTGTTCGATTGAGAAAAATCAACGGGTTAGGCTGGATATTTCTGCAACTGCAAAGAAAAGAAAAGCGAATCTACGCGGGTGCGGCAATAAATTGACTGGATTCGCATCGGGTTTTCGCGTCTTTTTCCCATGACGCCACAGAAACGAAGCAAAGCGAACATCTATGTCCAACAACTTTCGCCACCCCGAGATTCTCGAAATGACACGTAAAGAGGGGAAGGTCACGGTCGAGCGGCTGGCAGAGCATTTTGGTGTCACGCTTCAAACCATTCGCCGCGACCTGTCCGAATTGGCGGAACTGGGGCGTGTCGAGCGGGTGCATGGCGGGGCGGTGCTGGCGTCCGGCACAATCAATATCGGGTACGAAGATCGGCGGCAGTTGAACGCGGAGGCCAAAACCGCGATCGCGCGAGCCTGTGCGTCACGGATTCCCAACGGGATTTCGTTGTTTCTCAACATTGGGACGAGCACGGAAGCCGTCGCGCAGGAGTTGTTACAGCACAGGGATTTGATGGTCGTCACCAACAATATGAATGTCGCCAACATTCTGGCGGGGAACAGAAATTGCGAAGTCATTGTGACCGGTGGGCATTTGCGGCGTTCCGATGGCGGCTTGGTCGGCAATCTGGCCGCAGAGACCATCCGCCAGTTCAAATTCGATCTGGCGGTCATCGGCTGTTCCGCGCTCGACCGTGATGGCGATCTTTTGGATTTCGACATTCAGGAGGTCAGTGTGAGCCAGACGATCCTGCGGCAATCACGCAAGGTTTTTCTCGTCGCGGATCACACCAAATTCTCCAGAAGCGCCCCCGCAAGGATCGCATCCCTGTCCGACATCGACGTGTATTTCACCGATCACGCCATTCCCGCCGAACTGTCCCAAGCCTGCAAGAGCTGGAACACCGAGGTGGTTTCGGGTGGCTGAGCGTAGGTCTTAGCATTGCGGCCCCGCGCATCGCACGGGGCCGTTACGGCGATCAGGCGCGGCTCAGCCAACGTTCAGAGCGCCGCTCAATCGCGTTACATCACGCCGGGGCCTGGACGAGAATCTTGACCTGAGATTTTTCCGCCACGAGGGCTTCGAACCCCTGATCGACGATCTCGTCGATGGAGATGCGTTTGGTCACAAGTTTGTCGGCGCTGAAATAGCCCTGGGTCATAAGCTCCATCACTGCCGGATAGATGTTGCGATAGGCGATGGTGCCCAGAAGCTGGCGTTCCTTCAGCACGGCGGTGTTGGGTTGGAACGCGGCGTCGCCCTCCCAGATCGACACGATCAGCGTTTGACCTTCGTGCCGGGTGCTGTCGATGCATTGCGGCAGAACGCGCGGCACCCCGGTCACTTCGAAGGCGACGTTGACGCCGCCGGTGGCCGTGCGGATCGTCTCCACCGGATCGGTCGACATCGGGTCGATGGCGCTGGTCGCGCCCAGTTCCAGCGCCTTTTCGCGACGCTCGGACGAGGGTTCGACCACATGAATCTGGGCCGCACCGGCGACACGCAGCGCCTCGACGACCAAGAGGCCGATCGGCCCGGCCCCAAAGACCGCGGCCGTGTCGCCCGCCTTGATCTTGGACATCCGCACCGCATGGAGTGCGACGGCCGCTGGTTCCACCAGCGCGCCTTGCTCCATCGACAGGGCGTCCGGCATTTTGTGCACCATGCCCGCGGGCACGACCGAGAACGCGGCAAAACCGCCGTGCCCGCCCGAAAGGCCGACAAAGCCGAGGCTCTCACAGAGATTGTATTTGCCCTCATGACAGGCGGGGCAGGTGCCGCATGCAAAGATCGGTTCGATGGCAACCCGGTCGCCAATGGCAAGCCCGGTCACACCCGCGCCCAATTCGGTGATTTCTCCACAATATTCGTGGCCCATGGTGATCGGCGCCTTGTCATGGCTGAGTGGGTGCTCTTCGTCCACGGGCACGAAAATCGGCCCGGCGAGATATTCGTGCAGGTCGCTGCCGCAAATTCCGGTCCAGGCCACCTTGATCTTGACCTCGCCCGCCGCAGGGGAGGGTTCGGAGATGTCTTCGACGCGGATATCTTTGACGCCATGCCAGCGTGCTGCTTTCATTGTGGTTCTCCTTAGGTTCGTAAATTCTGCGCCCGGGCCGGGAAGAAAGCCCGGGCGCGCGATGCGCATCACGACAGGTGATGCACCTCCTGAAGGCCGTAAACAGGGGTGTCGATCCCCTCCAGACGGGCTTTCAATTGCAGGGCGAGGTAGAGCGAGTAGTGGCGCGACTGGTGCAGGTTGCCGCCCATGAACCAGAGGTGCTCCTGCTGGGTCGGTTTCCACATATTGCGCTGTTCGCCCTCCCAGGGGCCGGGGTCCTTGGTGGTGTCGGAGCCGAGGCCCCAGACCTTGCCGACCTTATCCGCGACCTCCGGACTGATGAGATCCGCAGCCCAGCCGTTCATCGAGCCGAACCCCGTGGCCAGCACCACCAGATCGGCGGGCAGGCGGGTGCCGTCGGTCAAAACGACCGCGTCTTCTTCGAAATGATCGACGCCGCCTTTGGCGAGTTTGACCTCGCCGTCGATGATCAACTGGCTGGCGCCCACGTCGATGTAATAGCCGGAGCCGCGGCGCAGGTATTTCATGAACAGGCCCGAGCCGTCATCGCCCCAGTCGAGATCGAACCCGGCTTTTTCCAGTCCTTGGTAGAACTCCGCGTCGCGTTCGCGCATCTGGTCGTAGAGCGGGATCTGGAATTCGTGCATGATCTTGTAGGGCAGGGAGGCAAAGATCATGTCGGCTTTCTCGGTGGTCACCCCGTTGGCGACTGCCTCCTCGGAATAAAGCGCACCGAGGCCGATCTCCATCAGGCTATCCGAGCGCACGATATGGGTTGAGGAGCGTTGGACCATCGTCACATCGGCATCGCCCTCCCAAAGCGCGGCACAGATGTCGTGGGCGGAGTTGTTCGAACCGATCACGACGACCTTTTTCCCGGCCCATTCATCCGGCCCCTGATGTTGCGAGGAATGCTGGATCGTGCCCTTGAAGCTCTCCATGCCGGGAAATTGCGGCATGTTCGGTTTGCCCGACATGCCGGTGGCAAGCACGAGCTGGGTGGGGCGCAGCGTGACCTCTTCGCCGTCGCGGTTGACCTTGACCTCCCAGGTGCCGGAGGCCTCGTCATAGCGCGCTTTCTGGACTTCGGAGCGGGACCAGTAATTGATCTCCATGACCTTGGTGTACATCTCCAACCAGTCACCGACCTTGTCCTTGGGCGTGAACACCGGCCAGTTGTCGGGGAACTTGATGTAGGGCAGGTGGTCGTACCAGATCGGATCGTGCAGGCAGAGCGACTTGTAGCGCGAGCGCCATTGGTCGCCGGGCCGGTCATGTTTGTCCAGAACGATGGCCGGGACGCCCAATTGACGCAGCCGTGCACCAAGCGCGATGCCGCCCTGACCACCGCCGATGATGACGACATAGGGCTGGGTGCCATAGCCCAGATCGGCCTCTTCCGCCTCTCGGCGTTCTTTCCACGAACTGCGGTTCTTTTTGGCGCCGTGCTCTGCGCCCATCGGGCGGCGTTTGCCCCGGTTTTCCTCGAACCCCTTGAGCTCTTGCAGGGCGGTCAGCAACGTCCAGATCCGACCGTCGCGCATCCGCATCAACCCCCAACCACGCCCGGTCGCGGTTTCGAATGTGAGCCAAGCCGTGATGACGCCGTCCTCCTCGGCGGGCATCTCGCCTGACTGAATCTCGAACTTGCCCGGACGGGTGTGGTCGAGCTGGCTGCGCAGCATATCGGCCACGCCCTCGGGGCCTTCGACGGTCTTCAGGTTCCAGCTGACCGCAACCAGATCACGCCAATAGCTGTCGGTCGCGAACAGCCCCGCAGCGCGGTCGATATCGCCGCCCTCCAATGCGGCGTTCAGGCTGTCCAGAAGCTCCTGAGTCTGGGTGGTGGTTGAACTGTCGAGCATCGCAACTCCTCCTCTGTGCGTGTGTTCAGAAGAAGTATGGGGTGCGAAAATTGCGGCGATCTACGTGCGCGATGGCCATGGGTGACAGAAAAACAATCGTTGCAGCGCAGCATGTTGCGCGCGCAACGCCTGCGCAACATCTCACTCGGGCGGGCGCAACCCCGCGGCCCGCATCCGACGCAGGATGGTCGAGCGGTTGACCCCGAACCGCCGCGCGGCGCGGGCCATGTTCCAGTCGCAGGCGACCAAAACCTGCTCCAGCGAGTCCCATGGGTTTGTCGATGCGGGCGACCCGTCGGCAGGGTCGGCCACGACCGGATGGGGCAGATCGGGAAGGTCGATCACCGAGCCGACGCAAAGCGCGGCGGCGGTATCGAGCACTTGTTCCATCTCGCGGATGTTGCCGGGCCAGGTCCGTCCCATCAATTCGGCGCGTGCAGACGGCGACAGGCGCACCGCGTCGGCGGTATGGCGCCGCAGATGGCGCGACATCAGCCAGTCGAGATCGCGCCGCATCCTGAGCGGCGGCACGCTGAGAACGTAGCCCGCCAACCGGTGGAACAGTGTGCGGGGCAAATGGATCCGGGCCGGGTCGAGGCAGCTTGTGGAAAGCGTCCGAAGATCAGGGCGGCGGTCGAGCAAACCGCTCAGGGCGATGGCCGTCTCGTCGCTCAACTCCTCGACCCGGCGCAAAAGAAGCGTCGTCAGGCTCACCGTGTCGAGGCACAGATCGGCGATGTCCTCCGGGCGCAGTGTGGCGCATTCGAGGCTGATGAAGCCCTGCGCCTTGCTCATCATGTGGATCGCACGGGCGAGTTTGGTCTTGCCGGTGCCGGTTTCCCCGGTGATCCATAGCGGGACGTTTCCCGGGGCCAACCGTTCCGCCTGACCCAAAAGCCGGGCCATGTCCGGGTCGCCGCCGGTCAGACCGGCCAAAGCCCCGCCGCGCCGCATTCCCGGATGCGCTTGTCGCGGGGCCTTCGGCGCAATGGCATGGCCAAAGAGGGCTCCACCGTCGCGCATCTCGATCACCCGCTCTTCGGTGGGACGGTCGCGCATCAGATCCGGCAGATCATCGACGCTGACACTCAGGACCTCGTCGATCCGGCGCCCGAGAATTTGCCCCGTTTCGGGGAACAACCGTCGCGCCGCACGGGTATAGCCCAGCACCCGACCCGAGCCGTCCAGCCGCACGGCGGCTTCGGGGTCCACATCGAGGAACTCCGGGCTGGACGACAGGCGCAGCACCCAGTCGCGCGGGCTTTCGGCCATCAGATTGGCCATCTCGACGCGGCGCGCGGCGGAGGTGACGAGGCTCATCGCCAAGTTCTGGCTGCTTTTGGGGGTGGGGGAGCGCAGAAGCGAAATATCGAGCACGGCGGCCAATTGCCCGAGGCTGTCGAAGATCGGCGCCGCGGTACAAGACAGGGCCACATGGGCATTGCCGAAATGATCGTCCTGATGCACGGTCACCGGCTCTTGCGTGACGATACAGGCGCCGACACCGCAGGTTCCGGCCAGATCCTCGGACCAGTTCGATCCGAGATAGAGGCCCGCACTGCGCAGATCCTCGGTAAAGAGATCGTCGCCAAAAAAGTCGACGCAGACGCCCTTGGCATCGGTCAGCAACAGAACGTAATTTTGCCCGGCCACTTGCCGAAACAGAGATTGCAGTCCCGTGCGCGCGGTCGCGATCAGCCATTCGGCCTGTTTGCGGTGGTCGCGCAATTCCGCATCGGTCACGATATAGGCCGGATCCGAACGCATCGGATCCATGCCGTAAAGCTCAACACAACGCCGCCAGGAGGCCGAGACAAAATTGTCCCGCCCGGTCTGGCCGCCGTCGAGCACCTGCCCGATCTCTTCGACATGCCGTGCGTGTTTCATGGCACTTGCTTCATGGCGCGTCGCCTCCCGGTGGAAATGTAGCACAGGATTGGGACAAGCCTAGATTGGAAAAAGGTCGAAGACCGCCGCGGCGGGCGATTGCCGAGAGATCGGGGGCTTGCTCTCAGGGGGCCAACCGGTTCCGGGGCTGCGGCTCACCCGCTCAGGGATCTCAGGATGTCTCGCACGCGTTCTGCGTCTTCGGGGCGGGCGAGGCAGGGCGCATGGCCGCAGTCAAATTCGGTCACACCGGGCCGTGGCCCACGTTGACGCATCAGCTCAAAGACTTCGACCGGCAGGATATCCGAGCTTTTGCCCCGAATGACATGGCAGGGTGTTTCGATGCGCATATAGCGGTCCCATGAGGTCAGCTCTTGTCGCGAGGCGGTGAACTGGGTGGTGATCTTTGGGTCGTAATGCAGGCTCAGGGTCCCGTCATCGCGCCGTCTGAGCGAAGTTCGCGCCATACGCCGCCAATAGGCGTCGGGGGCCTGGCCAAAGGGACGATAGACCGCGCGCAGCCAGGTCTCGGCCTCAGACACTTTGGCAAAGACCGGCGGGTCGCTGACATAGGTGGTGATGCGGTCGATGGCCACATCGGGCATTTCCGGACCGATGTCGTTGATGACGAGCGCGCTTAGGCGGTCGGCCTGACGCCCGGAGGCCAGCCGCATCCCGATCAATCCGCCAAGCGAGGTGCCGAACCAATCCGCCTGGGCAAAGCCATAGTGATCCATCAGATCCATCGCGATGCCGGCATAATATTCGACCGAATATTCGGCCTCGGGGTTCGAGGACCAGCTCGACAGCCCGCGCCCGATGGTGTCCGGGCAGATCACGAAATAGTCGTCCGAGAGCGCGGCGGCAAGCTCGTCGAAATCCCGCCCCGTGCGCGCCAATCCGTGCCACATCACCAGCGGCCGCCCGGCGGGATCGCCCCATTCGGTCACATGAATTTCGTGATCCATGACAGGGACGAGAGAGAAACGTGGCGAGATCATGCGCCTTTCCTCCCTGTCATCACCGTGCCCGCGATCCCTCTGGGAAAGAAATAGACCAGCAGAATAAAGATGATCCCCAACCAGAACAGCCAACGATCCGGGGCCAGAAGCTCCGGCAGGAGGGGCACACCCGCCAGCGCCTCGGACGCCGCGCCCATGAGATCGCGCAGGTAATATTGCGCGAGGATCAGAAGCACCGCCCCGATCACGGCCCCCCACATCGTGCCCATGCCGCCGATCACCACCATCAACAGGATGTCGATCATGATGGAAAAGGAAAGTGCGGTATCGGGTCCGGTGTATTTGAGCCAGACCGCATAGACCGTCCCCGCCAGCGAGGCGATGGTGGCCGAAAGGCAAAAGACGGCGGTGCGATAGGCGACGACGCGATACCCGATGGCCTCGGCGCGCGCCTCGTTTTCTCGGATGGCTTTCAGCACGGTGCCAAAGGGCGACCCGACAAAGCGCAGCATGGCGAGGAAGAGGATCAGCGAGGTGATGAAGACGAAATAATAGGCCGCGAGCTTGCCGTTCAGCTTGACGTCCCAGAGCCGGACGACCTTCCCGTCGGCATCGGTCAAAAGCTTGGTCGCGGTTTTGAACAGATCGGGAGATTTGTAGATGATCCCGTCTTCGCCGCCGGTGATCTGCGACAATTGCGAGGCGAGCACCAAAACGACGGAGGCCGCCGCCAAGGTGATCATCGCGAAAAAGATCGCCTTGACGCGTAGCGACAGCAATCCGATGGCCACGGCAAAGACCAGCGAGACCGCAACCCCGGCCAGCGCGCCGAGGAGCACCGGGGTCCAGCCCGGTCCCATCTGTTTGAGCAGGATCGCGGCGCCATAGGCGCCGAAGCCGAAGAACATCGTATGGGCAAAGCTGACAATCCCCGTATAGCCGATCAACAAATCGAAACTGGCCACCAGGACGATAAAGATGCAGATCCGCGCGGCCACTTCGAGCGAGCGGACATCCTGAAACAGGAAGGGCGCGAAAAGCAGCAGCGCCGCGATCAGGGCGACCACGCCCTTGATGACGAGGGTGCCGGTGGTGTGTCGGGTGTCTGACGTGATCATCGTATCCTCCTCACTTGACCGCCGGGCGCAATCCGTTCGGGCGCCACAACAGAATTGCCACCATCAGGATCATGTTCGAGGCCAGCGCCAGTTTCGGCGCGAGAAAGCCAACGTAATTCGACATCAACCCGACGAGGAGCGCGCCCAAAAGCGTGCCCTCGATTGAGCCGAGGCCGCCGATGATGACCACGATGAACACGACGATCATCAGATCGGCCCCCATATGCGGGGTGATCAGAGTTTCATACCCGGCCCACATCGCACCGCCGAGTGCCGCCAGCGCAGAACCCAGCATGAAGACGCCGATGAACAGCCGGTCGACGCGAAAGCCCAAGGCCTCGACCATTTCGCGGTCTTCCACCCCGGCGCGGATCAGCAACCCGATACGGGTCCGGTTGAGACCGACATAAAGCAGGACGAAGACCCCGGCACCCAGAGCAAAGGCGAAGGCACGGTAAATTTCGATCGAGACATCGCCGATGATCCAGGAGCCTTCCAGAAAATGCGGTCGCGCCACGGAAAAGGGTGTGCCGCCCCAAAAGGCGAGAATGGTCTGTTCGGCGACGATCATCGCTCCGATGGTGATCAGGATCTGACGCAGGTGGTCGCGGTAGACCGGTTTGATGATCACCGTTTCGAAAAACCAGCCTGCGATCAGGCCGAAACAGATCGCGGCGAGATAGGCCGCCGCCAGGGCAGAGGCGTTCAGGACCCAGCTGTCGGCGGCCAGCCAGCCGCCCAATCCCGCCAGAACGGCGGCGGAGATAAAGGCCCCGAAGCTGACAAAGGCGGAATGGCCGAAGTTCAGAACATCCATCAGCCCGAACACGAGGCTGAGCCCGGAGGCCATGAGGAACAGCATCATGCCCATGGCCAATCCGGCCACGGTCAGGGTGATCCAGGACGACGGCGCGCCGATCAGGAGAAAGGCGATCAGGGCGACGGCGACCGGCAACAGGTTCACCCCGCCAGCCCGGTCCCAATAGGTGCTCAGAGTTGCAGTGCGTGCAGTCATCTTTCTCTCCTCACATCTTTCTCTTTTCACAGCGACAGGCTCAAGAGCCGGTGTTGAAGCGCGGTATCGGCCACGAAATCGGCCATGGTCCCCGTGTGCGCGACACGTCCGTCGTCGATCACCGCCATGTCGCGGCCCAGGGATTTGGCAAAGGCGAAATTCTGTTCCACCAAGAGGATGGTGGTGGTCTGGGCGATCTCGCGGAAGGCTTCGGCCATGGCATCGACGATGGCGGGGGCAAGCCCCTTGGTCGGCTCATCAATCAGGATGAGCGCGCGCGGTTCGATGATCGCGCGGGCGACCGAGAGCATCTGTTTTTGGCCGCCGGACAGGCTCCAGGCCTGTTTGTCGCGGAACCGTTCGAGGGCGGGGAAAAGCGCGTGGATGCGTGCAAGCCGTGCGGGATCGAACCGGCCGTTCGAGGTCGCAAGGATCAGGTTTTCATCCACGGTCAGCGTGCCGAAAATGCCCATGTTCTCGGGGACATAGGCGATGCCCTTGCGGGCGATCTCGGCCGTGTGCAGCGCCGAGATGTCCTCGCCGCGAAACTGCACCGAACCGGGTGAGGGGGTCCAAAGCCCCATGATCGAGCGCAGCGTGGTGGTCTTGCCCGCGCCGTTGCGTCCCAGCAGGACAAAGACACCGCCCTCGGGGACCTCAAAGCTGATATCGTGCAGTACGGCGTATTGCCCGATGTCGGTTTTCATGTTGCGGATCGACAAAAGGCTCATGCTGCGTCCTCCCCGTCCGTCCCTTGGGCCGTGCCGAGGTAGACGTCGCGCACGATGCGGCTGGACATGATTTCGTTCGGGTCGCCATCGGCCAAAAGCTCGCCGTTGTGCAGCACGATGATCCGGTCGGCCAGCGCGCGGACAACCTCCATCTTATGTTCGACGAGCAGCACGGTTTTGGATGTGTCGGCCTTGATCTGGGCGATCAGATCAAGAACATCGGGCGCGTGGTCGAGGCTCATCCCAGCGGTCGGTTCGTCGAACATGTAGACATCGGGTTCCATCGCCATCAGCAGCGCCACTTCGAGTTTGCGCTGATCGCCATGCGGCAGGGTGGCGGCAGCTTGATGGGCGACGGGCGAGAGCCGGGTTGCCTCAAGGTAATGTTCAGCCTTGCGCGTCAACTCGCGAAACCCGGACACCGGGCGGAACATGCGCCAGCCATGCCCGGAGCGCGCCTGAACGGCGAGCCGGATGTTTTCAAGCACGGTGAGCTGTGGAAACAGGTTGGTGAGCTGAAACGCGCGTCCCACGCCGTGATGCGCGCGCGCCGAGGGCGAGAGCCTGGTGATCTCCGTGCCATCCTTGAGCACGCGGCCTGAGGTCGCGGTGAGCTGGCCGGAAATCAGATTGAAAAACGTGGTCTTGCCCGCGCCATTTGGCCCGACGATCACGGTGAGCTCACCGGGGTGAAAGGCGCAGGAGACGCTATTGACCGCGACATGGCCGCCAAAGCGGATTGTCAGGTCCTCGGTCACAAGGGAAGGGGAAGTCATCGGCATATATCCGGTGTGATTAGGAAAGGTAAGGGCGGTCACGTGACCAGGCAGAGGCCTGAACGGCAGGCCGCCGAAACGAGGTCTGTCAGGCGGGGCCAGGCGTGTCACGACCGCCCGCTGTGCCCTCTCCCTGTTCGGGAGAGGGCAGGGACATGGCGGGGCTTAGTCCTGATTGTTGCGGCCGATGGGGATGTCCATTTCATCGGCGGGAATGATCCGCACTTTCTCGGGGATCGCCCAGTCGACCGCATCGTCGACCTTGATCTTGAAATGCAACATGTCCTGAAGCGCCTGATGGTCCTCGGGGCGGAAGGTCATCTCACCTTTCGGCGTGTCCCACGACATGCCTTCCATGGTCGCGATCAGCGTGTCGGTCTCGTAATCGGGGGCGTCTTTGAGGGCCTTGACCACGGCGAGAGCTGCGGACATGCCGCCTGCGGTGAAAAAGTCCGGCGGGCTGCCGAAACGCTTCATGTGTTCGTCGACCAGCCACGCGTTGATGTCGTTGTCGAAGGCTTCGTAATAGTAATACACAGCCCCTTCCATGCCCGGAAAACGTTTGTAGGTCGGCAGCACCGGCAAAATATGGCCGCCCATGGAAATCTCGATGCCATAGCGTGAGGGGTCCATCGCCTGAATCTTGCCGGGCGCGTCACCGCCCCCTGCGAAATAGATCAGGATGACCTTGCGGCCTTCCTTGTCCTTGAGCGCGTTGAACAACCGCTCGGCATAGGCGGTGAAATCGGTGGTGCCCTGCGGTGCGTATTCTTCGGACACGACCGTGGCGCCGGACCCGTCCAGAGCGGATTTGAAGGCGGTGATGCCGTCACGGCCAAAGGCGTAATCTTCCGCCAGCGTGGCGACATAGAGGTTTTCGTCGGGGTTGAGCGCCAGCGCCTGTGCCTGCATGTCCATCGAAGAATTGCGCGAGGTCTTGAACACGTAGCGGTTGCTGTCCGGGCCGGTGAGGCTGTCGGCCACCGCGGGTTCGACGATCAGGATTTTTTCGTATTCTTCGGCGATCGGAAGCATCCCGACGGTCACGCCCGAAGAGGTTGCGCCGACGGCCAGTAGCACCTCGTCATCGCCGTAGGCTTCGGCCAGAACTGCACGCGCGATATCCGGCTTGAACTGGGTGTCCTTGACGATCAGCTCAATCGGCCGGCCGTTGATCTCGTTCGTGCCGCCGGTGCCATATTCGAGGCCCATCTCAAATCCGGTCTGTGCCTGTTTTGAAAAAGCTTCGAAACTGGACCCGCTGAGCCCGTGGATGAGGGCGATCTTGATCGCCTCCTGCGCGTGAACCGCCGTGGTCATGGTCGTGGTCAGCGCCATGCCCATGCCGACGGTCGCGACGAGTCGCTTGAGTAACTTCATGATTTCCTCCCATTTTGGCAGGCTCACCGCGTTGCATCCGCACGCGCGATGGACCTACCTTGCAAAGATGATCACATGGCAACCTTGAGGAGGCAATATCGTGGAAACACGTATAGATCGGGCCTATGAGACCGGCGACTTTGCCGAACTGGCCTATGCGTTCGCGCCGGTCGGCCTCGTCATCACGGAGAATCGCGTGATCCGCGATTGCAACGATGCCTTCGCCGACATGTTCGCCTATAGCCGCGATGAGCTGCGCAATCAGGTCTTTTCCATGCTCTACCCTTCGGGTGAGGAATTCGTGAACATCCGCGACCGGGGTGTCAAACAGCTGCGTGAAACCAACACCTATTGGGACGAGCGGATCATGGCCAAAAAGACCGGGGAGCTGTTCTGGTGTCGGGTGAGGGGGCATTCTTTTACACCGGACGAGCCCTTGATGCGCGCTGTCTGGAGCTTTGCCGATCTGTCTGAGACCCGACCCTATGTGCCCCTGACCCGACGCGAGCGCGAAATCATTTCCTACCTGTCGGACGGGCTGACCAGCAAGGAAATCGCCAACCAGCTCGACCTGTCGCATCGCACGGTCGAGGTTTACCGGGCCAAACTTTTGAAGAAATTCGGCGTGAGCAATTCCAGCGGGCTGTTTCAATCTCTGGGCGGCATCGGCAGCGATCATGTGGTGTCGCGCAGCGGCGGGTAGCGTGCGGCCTTTTGCATCGGGGCGCGTTTGGAGCAAGGTTCCGAATTTATGTGCATCGTTTTTTAATTTGTTGCACATAGCTGCTGTGTGCATCATAAATGAGTTTGTTGCACATAGTTCAAAGGCCAATCATGCCCGTCCAGTCCCATTCCCGCGCCGCTCAGGTGGCCTATCAGGATCTCAAGCGCCTTCATCTTGATGAGGCCGCATCTCTCGTGATCGGTTCCGTCGAAGAGCGTCGGCGTGGCGAGCGGGTCTATCTCTACGACAAGTTCCGGCTCGGCACTGAGATTCGCAGCCGTTATCTCGGCGAGGCAACACCGGAGCTTCGCGCGCGGATCGCACAAGCCGCAACGCTCAAGGCAGAGGGGGAGGCCCGGCGAAAATCCATGGCACGTCTGGCGCGGGTTCTGCGCGCCGAAGGCTTCATGGCGCCTGACCGTGACACGGGGGCGTTGTTGCTGGCCTTCGCGAAAGCAGGGGTGTTCCGGCTTGGCGGCACGCTGATCGGCACTGCTGCCTACGGGCTCTATCAGGGTGAGCTTGGGGTGCGCTTCGACAGTGAGGAGTTGGCGCAGACTGGCGATATTGATTTTGCCAGTTTCGAACGGCTGTCCGTGGCGCTTGATGACCGTGTCGAGGAAAGCCCGGACCAGATTTT